>JACQOR010000042.1 GCA_016202435.1 Chloroflexota bacterium | reverse complement strand
CGTCAAAGGCGCCTACAGCATGGTCATGCTGACCTCCACTCAACTCTTCGCGGTGCGGGACCCATTCGGGATCCGCCCGCTCTGCCTGGGACGTCTTGGCAGCTCCTGGGTCGTGGCCTCGGAGTCCTGCGCGCTCGACACGATCGGGGCGGAGCTGCTTCGGGAGATCCAACCGGGCGAGATCCTCTGTATCGACGAAGACGGACCCCGATCCGAGTCGATCGATGGTTCTTCCCGCCGCGCGCTCTGCGTATTCGAGTACATTTACTTTGCCCGCCCGGATAGCGTCATCGAGGACACGCTGGTGTATCTCGCCCGCGAACGAATGGGCGAGCGCCTCGCCCGGGAACATCCCGTGGAAGCGGATCTGGTCATCGGGGTTCCCGAAGGCGGCATACCGGCGGCGGTGGGCTTCGCTCGGGCTTCAGGCATTCCCTATGGCGAAGGGTTCATTAAGAACCGGTACATCGGGCGCACGTTCATCCAGCCGGACCAGCGGCTGCGCGACCTCGGAGTCGCTCTCAAGTTCAATGCCCTTCCCGATGTGCTCAGAGGCAAGCGGGTGGTCGTGGTGGACGACAGCATCGTGCGCGGTACCACGAAACTACCCATCGTCGCCATGGTGCGACGATCGGGCGCGAATGAGGTGCACGTGCGGGTCACGGCGCCGCCGATGGTGAATCCGTGCTATCTGGGCATTGATACCGCACGCCGCCACGAGCTTATCGCGGCCCGGCTCACGGTGCCCGAGATTTGCGAGCACCTGGGCGCGGATAGCCTGGGTTACCTGAGCCGCGACGGGATGATGGCAGCGATCGGTCTGCCGGAGAGCACGTTCTGCGATGCGTGCTTTACCGGCAACTACCCCATGGAGGTCCAGTTGGACCTCGATAAGCTGGTGCTCGAGGCGCGGTGAGGCGCGGCCCCGGCCTGGGTCAAGTGGCCCGTGAGGGGAGACCCGTGTCCCCTTCCCGTTCGGCAGGCGGCCGCGCCGCCCCGCTCAGATTGGGCGTCCTCTTTTCTGGCGCTGGCAGCAATCTGAAAGCCATCCTCGAGGCGTGTGAGCGCGGCGCGATCGACGCTGAAGTGCGTGTTGCGATTACGAACCGGCCTCGGGCGGCGGGATGCGCTTTCAGCCGCGACCGCGGCATTCCGACCCTGGTGATCCCGAGGAATGCTTTTCCCGGCCGCGAGGCGCAGCAGGCTGCTTTCCGACAGGCCTGCGTCGATCACGGAGTTGAGCTGGTGATCCAAGCGGGCTTCGATCAGATCCTGGACAGCGCGTTCGTCGCGGAGTTTCGGGATCGGATGATCAATCTGCACCCGTCGCTGCTGCCTGCATTCGGTGGAGGAATGCACGCGGTGCGGGACGCTCTGGACTGGGGCGCGAAAGTAACCGGGGTGACGGTCCACATTGCCAATGACGATCTCGATGCGGGCCCCATCGTCCTGCAGGAGGCGGTTGCTATCGAAGAAGAGGATACGGAGGAGACGCTCCTGGCACGCATCCATGAAGTGGAGCACCGCCTGCTGCCCGCGGCGATCCAGCTTTTTGCCGAGGGTCGCGTTCGAGTAGCAGGCCGTCGCGCGCACATACTTCCGCCGAAGTGAGCTTCTCTGGGTGCATGCTGAAATGCCCGAATAGCTCCAGGGTGTCGGCGAATGAATGAGCTCCCGCTTCGGTATGGGATGAACCCGCATCAGAAACCCGCGCGGGTGTATGTGCGTGAAGGAGAGCTGCCGATCCGGGTGCGGAATGGGGCGCCGGGGTACATCAATCTCCTGGATGCCCTGAACGGTTGGCAGCTCGTACGCGAGCTCAAGGCGACGGTCGGGCTGCCGGCGGCGGCGTCTTTTAAGCACGTGAGCCCGGCCGGCGCTGCGGTGGGGCTGCCGCTGAGCAATACGCTTCGCCAAGCGTATTTCGTGGCCGACGTGGAGCTTTCCCCGCTGGCCACGGCCTACGCGAGGGCGCGTGGTGCAGACCGGGTCTCTTCCTACGGAGACTGGGTCGCGCTGAGCGATCCGCTCGACGTGTCGACAGCGGAGCTCCTGCGCCGAGAGGTATCCGACGGAGTCATCGCCCCGGGATACGAGCCGGAGGCGCTTGAGATCGTCAGCCGCAAGAAGAATGGCAGCTACGTGGCGGTGGAGATCGACGCGTCTTTTGAGGCTCCGTCGACCGAGGGGCGGGAGATATTCGGCGTCAGCTTTGAGCAACCGCGCAACGATTTCGCCGTCAGTGACGCGCTGTTCGAGAACATCGTTACAAGCAATCGCGAGCTGACAGCGGAGGCAAAGCGAGATCTGGCGGTGGCGACCATTGCACTGAAGTACACGCAGTCGAACTCCGTGTGCCTCGCCATCGACGGGCAGGTGATCGGACTGGGGGCCGGCCAGCAGTCGCGCATCCACTGCACGCGACTCGCGGCGGGCAAAGCCGATGCGTGGTGGCTGCGGCAGCATCCCCGGGTGCGGGAACTGAAGTTCCGGCGGGGGCTAAACCGATCGGACCGCGACAACGCCATCGACCTCTTTCTTTCCGATGAGCGCACTGCCTTTGAAGATCAGCTGCTGGCCCGGACCTTGGACGGACCCGCTGAGCCTCTTGCTCCCCAGGCCAGGCGCGTCTGGCTAGACGGTCGGGCCGGTGTCTCTCTCAGCTCGGATGCCTTCTTTCCGTTCCGCGACAACATCGATCGAGCGGCTCGCAGCGGCGTGAAGTACATCCTGCAGGCGGGTGGTGCGCTGCGGGACGAAGACCTGGTGCGGGCAGCCGACAGCTATGGGATGGTGATGGTTTTGTCTGGCGTGAGATTGTTTCATCATTGATGAGACAATCTCACGCCAGACAGGGAAGGTGAAGACTGCATGCGCGCGCTTATGAGCGTCTACGACAAGTCTGGCCTGGAGGAACTGGCTCGCTACCTGCTCGAAATGGGCGTCGAGCTCATCTCGACGGGCGGCACCGAAGAGTTCCTGAGGAATGCCGGCCTGGCGGTTCGATCCGTTCAGGACGTCACCGGCTTTCCGGAGATGCTGGGGGGACGCGTAAAGACGCTGCATCCCGCGATTCACGCGGGGATCCTGGCCCGGCGGGACGACATGAAAGACATCAGCGAGCTGGACCAGCATGGCTTTGCCCCGATCGACCTCGTCATCTGCAACCTGTACCCTTTCATCGAAGGCGTTCGCGATCCGGCGACCACGATGGAGCAGGCGGTTGAGCTCATCGACATCGGTGGCGTGACCCTGCTACGCGCCGCGGCGAAGAATTTCAAAGACGTGCTAGCCATCTGCGATCCATCGGACTATTCCGAGGTGATGGACGGCCTGCGGAAACCCGGCGGAGTACGGGACGATACGCGCCAGCGGCTTGCCGCCAAAGCCTACCAGCACTGCGCCATGTACGACAGCTGCATCGCCAGCTACCTCCGCACGGATGAGGACCTTTTTCCGCAGATCTCGACGGTTGCCCTGGAAAAGGTCGCCAGCTTTCGCTATGGGGAGAATCCGCACCAGCTCGCAGCGCTCTACCGGGACCTTGCGTCTCGGCGACTGACCAGCGGCATCGCCGAAGCCGAACGGCTTCACGGGATGGCTCCCGCCTACAACAACACCCTGGACCTCGACGTGGCCTGGGGCGCGGTTCGGGACTTCAACGCGCCTACCGTGGCCATGGTCAACCATGGGAATCCCTGCGGCCTGGCCTGCGACGCGAACTTGGCCGAGGCTTTTCGGCATGCTTTCGAATGTGACCCTCAGGCCGCGCTCGGGGGGGCGGTGGCCTTCAATCGGCCTGTGGACCGGGCGGCGGCTGAGGAGATCGCCCCGGTCTTCTTCGAGGACATCATCGCTCCGGACTACGCTCCCGATGCGCTGGAGCTGCTGCGGGGGAAGGCTGACCTGCGCGTCATGCGAGCTCCCATTTCCGATGGACGTGTTGCCGGCGGCCAGCTGGTGGATCTGGACTATCGCCGGATATCGGGCGGCTTTCTGGTCCAGACTCGCGACACGGTACCCGAAGGAGCCCTCGCGCGAGATGTGGTGACGACACGCCACCCCACCTTGGAAGAAGTGACCGGTCTGCTGTTCGCCTGGCGGGTAGTGAAGCACGTCCGCTCCCACGCGATCGTCGTGGCAAGGAAGCTCGCCGTCGTAGCCATTGGCGCTGGACAAATGAGCCGCTCGGACGCTATCGAGCTGGCCTGTGAAAAAGCTGGCGCCCGCGCCGCGGGGGCGGTGATGGCGTCAGACGCCTTCTTGTTCTTTCCAGATGCCGTGCAGCGGGCCGCGGAGGCTGGGGTCACCGCGATCATTCAGCCCGGCGGGTCGAGCCGGGACCAACAGGTGATCGAGGCGGCGAATCACGCTCACATGGCGATGATTCTTACTCACCAGAGGCACTATCGCCACTAGCCGATAGTGCCTCTGGTGCAGTTGAACCGCGTCCCTCGCTATGCCTAAGATAGTCTGGGTTTTTAATGGAGCAAGTGATGAGCATGTCCGCTGCCTGGACATGGATATGGGTTGGTTTAGGAAGGAGACACGGTTTTGGAGTTAGTCGTTACGACCCTCGTTGGTTTAGTAGCGGTTGCCGTAGGAGTTGGCGCTGGTATTCAGATGAGTCGGCGCAACGTCCTTGGAGGGCTGGCCGCTGCGGAGTCCCGAGCAACCGAAGTCCTGGGCGATGCGGAGACCAAGAGAAAGGAGCTGCTCCTCGAGGCGAAGGAGGAGGCCGTAAAGCTACGCTCGGCCGCCGAAGAAGATGCTCGACAGCAGCGCAATGAGATCAAGTCGGATCAGGCGCGGCTGAGACAAAAGGAAGAGGCGCTAGATCGCAAAACCGAGTCCGTCGAGCAGCGCGAGCGCAGGCTGGCCGGTCGCGAGCAAGAAGTCGACGCCAGAGGGAAGGAAATCGAGGACCTGCGCAGCCAGCAGGCGAAAGAACTAGAGCGGGTCTCCCAACTGACGCGCGATGAGGCTCGCGCGGTGATTCTCGGTCGGGTCGAGAACGAAGCTCGCGAGGAAGCGGGGCGGCGAGCTCGCTACGTTCTGCAGCAAGCTAAGCTGGAGGCAGATGAAGAGGCGCGCCGCGTGATCACGCTGGCGGTGCAGCGGCTCGCGGGCGACCACGTGAGCGAGACCACCATCTCAACGGTCCCAATCCCGAGCGAGGACATGAAGGGCCGGATCATTGGCCGAGAGGGCCGCAACATCCGCGCGCTCGAAGCCGCGACGGGGGTGGACATCATCGTCGATGAGACGCCGGACGCCGTGATGCTTTCCGGCTTCGATCCGGTCCGACGCGAGGTGGCGCGAATCGCGCTTACCAAGCTCGTCCAGGACGGTCGGATTCATCCGACTCGCGTGGAAGAGGTCGTGGCGAAGGCTCAGGTCGAGGTTGAGGAAGGGATCTTCAAGGCGGGCGAAGAGGCGGCCCTGGAGGCCGGGGTCACCGGTCTGCACCCAGAAGTCACGAAGCTGCTGGGAAGAATGAAGTATCGAACCAGCTATGGGCAAAACCAGTTGCGCCATTCGGTGGAGGCGTCCCACATCGGGCGCATGCTGGCCCACGAACTCGGGGCGGACCCGGAAGTCTGCGCCCGGGGCGCGCTGCTCCATGACCTGGGCAAAGTCATGGGCCAGGAGGTCGAGGGACCGCACCACATCATCGGCGCTGACTTCGTCCGCCAATTCGGCGAGTCGCAGAAAGTGGCCGATGCCATCAAGGAGCACCACGACTCTGATCCCGAGATGTCCTCGATTGAGGCGGTCATCGTCCAGGTGTCGGATGCGATCTCAGGGGCACGGCCTGGCGCTCGCCATGAGTCGGTCGAGCACTACATCCATCGCCTCGAGGCGCTGGAGCAGACCGCCAATTCCTTTGACGGTGTCGAGAGGAGCTTCGCGATCCAGGCGGGGCGAGAGGTTCGCGTAATCGTTCAGCCCGAAGAGATCGATGACCTGGGTTCGATTCGCCTGGCGCGCGATCTCGCGAAAAAGATCGAGGAGACACTCCAGTATCCGGGCCAGGTCCGAGTGACGGTGGTCCGGGAAACCAGGGCCGTCGACATCGCCAGGTGAGGCGAGAGGCGGCCGGGCAACGAATCTGAGCCGAACTCGCAGAGGCGGGCGCACCCGATGGGGCGCCCGCCTCGTGCTGCGCAACGGAGCCTATTCGCTGCGGGGTTGGGCATTGGGCGGGGTTTCCAGGCGCCGCGCGCTCAGCTTCGCGACCACCAGAAGGAGGCCGGAGATACCAGCGACTACGCCCCCGGCGAGATACAGCTTTCCCAGGGTCGGGAGCACCGAGTGGGTGAGCAGGACCGCGGCGCCGACGGTTGCCGTCACGCCGTAGAGGCCGACGACCGCGGCAGGCACTGACACTCCCAGCAGACGCAGTCGGTGCGCCAGGTGCGCGGAATCGCCGCCCTGGAAGGGCGAGCGACCGGCCGCGAGCCGCTGGTAGATGACCCAGGCGATGTCGAGGATGGGGACGGCGAGGACGAGGAAGGCGGTGCCGATTTTTGCGCCGCCGATGACCGTTGTGGCTCCCAGAACATAACCCAGGAAGAGCGAGCCCCCCGAGCCCAGAATCACCTTCGCGGGGTGCCAGTTGCGGGTCAGAAACCCGAGCGAGGCGCCCGCGAGCGCGATGGGGAGCACGGCAATGGAGGCCTGCCCGAACCAGGCGCTGCGCAGGAATAGCACGATGGCCGCGATGGCCGCGATGCCCGAGGATAGGCCATCCATCGAATCTATCAGGTTGATGGCGTTCATCATCCCCACCACCCAGACGACGGCGAATGGTCCCTGGATGGGATCGGGAATCGCGACGACACCGAAGGGCGTGGCCAGCTCCTCCACCCGAAGGCCGAAGAAGACTGGAATCGAGGCTACCAGGACGTGGCCGACCAGCTGGGGGAGTGGGCTGAGACGCTTGTAATCATCGAGCGCGGAAAGAGGGATCAGGACCAGCGAACCGATGAACAGGCCCAGCAGGCGTCGATTGTCAGCAGCAAGTCGCTGCAGACTTTCGGGAACGATCAGGAAGCTGAGGCCGATGGCGAGCCAGAAGGCGACACACAGCCCGTAGCCCCCGGTTCGGGGAAGGGGCCGCTCCTGGATCTCACCCGCGCGGGGCACGTCGACCAGGTGGACCTTCCAGGCGATCCGCTCGGCGGCCCGCACTGCAGGCACCGCGAAGACAAAGGCCGCCAGGCCGACCGCGGCGTACCAGGCCTCCAGCGTCAATGTGCCGCCTATTGCAGCTGGCGCGCCAGCTCCGTTGCGAGCCGGTGCAGCGCGGGTCCGTCGCCGCACGAGAGGAGCCGTCGGAGCTCGGGAAGGGCTGCGCTGATGACTCCGAACTGGTCCGCCAAGCGCCCGCACCGGACCGACAGGACCGGGTCGTCGCCGCGTCGCTCGAGGGTCTCAGACGCGCTGGCCATCTCTTCGGCGAGGCGCTCGCCGGGGCGAACGCCGGTGACGAGAAACTCCGGTCCCACGCCATCGGGTGAGGCCATTCGGTAGAGGCGCTCGGCCATGAGCATCACCGGAACGGGCTCGCCCACGTCGAGAATCGTTCGCGAGCCGTTTTCGAGTCCGAGGCTGTGCCATGCCAGGTCGATGGCCTCATCCATGCTCATCCAGTAGCGCGTCATCCGCGCGTCGGTAAGGGTCACCGGCTGTCGAGCGCGTGCCTGCACCGCGACCGTCTCGGAGACACTCCCGGCACTGCCCAGAATGTTGACGTAGCGAGCCACGTGTAGCGCCATCGTGTCCCGGGCTGCGGCGATCGCCAGGAGCAGCGTCTCGGCGAGTCGTTTGGTGGAGCCGTAGGCGCTGGGAGGGTTTATTGCCTTGTCGCTGGATGGATAGACGAAGTGCTGAACTCCGGCGGCCGTGCAAGCCTGCGCCAGGGAATCAGTGCCCAGGACATTGACCGAGACCAACTCGTCGGCGCCCTGCTCACCGAGTGGCACGTGTTTGTAGGCGGCCAGGTGAAAGACCACGTTGGGCCGTTTCTGCGCGAGCAGCCGCTCGATCT
>JACQOR010000040.1 GCA_016202435.1 Chloroflexota bacterium | reverse complement strand
GCCGAGCAGCGCCATCGAGATCCGGATCTCGTCCTCCAGCAGCTCGAGCACCCGAACCAGGCCGGCCTCTCCTCCGGCGGCTAATCCCCACCCTTGAAGCTTGCCGATCGCGACGGCGTCTGCCCCGAGAGCGAGGGCTTTGATCACGTCGGAACCGCGCAAGATGCCGCTGTCGAACACGATCCGGGCCCGTCTTGCCACTGCCTGCACAATCTCGGGCAGGACGTCGATGCTGCCGCGCGCATGGTCCAGTTGCCGCCCGCCGTGATTGGACACCCAGATCGCATCGACGCCATGTTCGACCGCCATCAGGGCATCCTCGACGCTGGTGATTCCCTTCAGCATGAAGGGCAGCCCCGCGAAGCTCTTGATCCGATCCAGCATTTCCCAGGTTACCGAAGCCCGCCATTTGGGATCAGGAGGCGCCTGCCGCGCTGGCGGGAGGTAGCGGTCAATCATTTGCCGCTCGCGTCGGCTGTAGGCCGCGCTGTCGACGGTGAGGCACAGAGCGACATAGCCCGCCTGCTTCACCCGTGTGAGCGTGTTGCAGACCCAATCCCAGTCACCCGTCACATAAAGCTGGTAGACCTTCGGTCCGGTGCTTGCCACGGCGGTCTGCTCCAGCGAGGGCTGGGTCAAAGAGCTGATCACTGGAATGGTGCCGAAGGTTGCCGCGGCCACAGCGGAAGCTGCGGCGCCCCCGTCGGCGAACATCTGGAGCGAGCCAATGGGAGCCAGCAGCACCGGAATGCGCAGAGCGTGGCCCAGCAGCGTACCGGAAGGGTCGACGGTCGAAACGTCTCTGAGCACCCGGGGACGGAAGGCGATTCGGTCGAGCCCGAGGCGGTTCCGCCGCATCGTGGTCTCGGATTCGGAGCCCCCAACCAAATAGTCCCAGGGGCCTTGCTCCAGGTTCTGGCGGGCAGCCGCGATGATCTCCTGGTTGCTGACGAAGTCGATCAATGGATTACCCTCGCTCGTGCTCACTGCAGCAGTCTATTCGCGCGTCCGAACCCAGCGCAGCAGCCGAAGGAGACGCGGGTGGAATACGTGCGGGCTATGGTCTCATGATCAAGAAGTGATTGCATGCGCATAATACGAGGGCTAGGATCGACCGGGACCGGGCGTGAGGCTATCCTCAGCAGATCGGAGGCCAGGCCATGGGCGGCAGAGTGGTCACCATCACGGAAGCTGTAGGCAGTGGGGCACCCGTGGTCGCCCGCCTCGTGGGCGAACGCCTGGGGCTACCGATCGTGGACCGCGAGGTGCTCCTGTGGGCGGCACAGCAGGCGGGTGTTTCGCCCGACACGATCGAAGAGGCGGAACGCGCGCCGTCCTTCATGGAGCGGATGATCGAGAGCATGGGGGTCTACCTGGAGTCGGGCGAGCCGATGGACCCTCGTTCGGTATCCGTCGCCTTCTCGGGACTGACCAATGAGCGGTACCGGAACCTGATCGAAGGCGTCGTGCGCAACATCGGGGACACCGGGGAAGCGGTCATCGTGGGGCACGCTGCCCACGCCATATTGCGGGACTACCCGAACGTCTTTCGGGTCTACCTGAGTGCCCCGCTTGCGACCCGGGTGGCCCGTGTGAGTGAGGCGGAGGGAGCCCCCCTGGCGGCAGCGGAGAGCATGGTCCGCGAGAGTGATCGAGTCCGCCGAAGCTTTTTTGAGGACCAATGGAAAGTGCGGCGGAACGAAGCCCAGAACTACGACCTGTGCCTCCGAACGGACAAGCTGACGTTCGACGTTTGTGCTGAACTGATTAGTTTGGGTGTTGCCAAGATGTCGCTCCCCGCGGGAGTCGCGGTTCCGGGATCGTCGTAGCCGTACGATCGGCGCGCAACTGGGCCGGTGGCCGGCCTCCTCATGTCGGGCACCCGAGACGGGATCTGGCGGCTGCCAATAACAGAATCGGCGGCCGAGGTCTTCTACTCTTGCGCCTCTTGGGCCAGAAGAGCCGACAACTCCCGGATGTGCCTCGCCATTGACTTCATCATGTTGATGGCAATCGACGGGTTCGACATGAGCGCCTGGTGGAACGTGATCCGGGAGAGCACCAGGCAGCTTCCGTCGGTCACGGCGTAGCCGCTGGCGCGCCGGGGGCCCTCATCGAGAACCGAAGTGAGCCCGAACACGCCTCCGGGACCGATCTTGGTAAACGTCTGCTCGGTTCCATCGGGAAGCCCCTGACGCAGTTCGACATCTCCGCTCAGCACCACGAACACGCCAAAAGGGGTGCCGGAGGCCGAGCGAGCTGACGTCGCATCTTCACCCTGGCGGAACAGCACGTCGCCCTGCTGGTAGCTGATCCGGTGGGCCAGTGCGTTCAGTTGGGCGAGCTCTTCCTTGGGGAGATCCGCGAAGAGAGGAATCGCGCTGAGGTCAGTCTGTGGCTGCATGCCGCCCTCGCTCCGCCCGGCTTCTTCCGCCAGTCGCCTCCTCTAGTTTACGGCTGGGCGATCTCGGCGGCGAGCCCCTCTACGAATTGACGCGCGGTGCGTCCGGAGCGGCCGTTATGGTGACTGGCCCAATCGAGGGCCAGATCCCGGAGCTGGTCCTCGGGGAGGCTGATGCCTCGGCTTCGGGCCAGCGCGGACACAATCCGAAGATAGCGATCCTGGTCCGGCGCGCCAAACCAGACGCGCAGTCCGAAACGGTCGGAGAGTGAGAGCTTCTCGTCAAGCGTTTCCAGGGCGTGGACGTCGTCATCTTCGGGGGCCTCGCGGTCGCTGAACTGCTCCCGGATCACGTGGCGGCGGTTGGAGGTGGCGTACAGGACCACGTTGTCCGGTGTGGCTTCGACGCTGCCTTCCAACACTGCCTTGAGCGGCTTGTACCAGGTCTCGTTTTCCTCGAAGGACAGATCGTCAACGAACAGGAGAAACCGCTGCTTGCGGTCGCGCACCTGGGCCAGGATCTCGGGAAGATCCAGGAGCGACTCCTTGGGGATGTCGATGAGGCGCAGGCCCCGGTCGCCAAACTCATTCAGGAGCGCCTTCACGGTCGAAGACTTGCCGGTTCCACGCTCCCCGTAGAACAGGACGTTGTTGGCTGGAAGACCGGCCGCGAACCGCTCCGCATTGCGGACCGCGGGCTCGCGCTCTCGCTCGTACTCGACGAGGTCTGTCAACCGTATCGGATCCGGATGCTCGATACCGGCGAGCCGGCCGTGCTCGCCTTCCCGGACCCAGCGGAAAGCGCGGTAGCGGGCGAACTCGCCCACGCCAGTCCTGGCGTAGACCTCGGCCAGCCGATCCACGAGCCAGGCCCAGTCCTGGGATACGGCCAGCTCGCGCTTCAGCTCCTGGGCCTCGGCAATGTGAATCTGCTGGCCGGAGCCCAGCGGTCGATGGCCCGACCAGCCCGGCCGGGTGTCGTCTCCCAGTGCGCTGTGCGCCTCCGCGGCTAGCACGATGCCACCTTCCGCGTAGAGCTGGCGAAGCAGCGTGAGCTCGCGACGCACTTCGACCAGCAGCCGCTCGCCCATGCCGGCCACGCCGGCCTGCTCGGCCTTGCGGCTGAACGGGTTGTCCGACACGAGAATTCGATCCAGGAGGTGGTTCTGCCAGGCGTCTCCGACGAGCTCCTCGGGATAGAATTCCGCCTCTTCGGCGAGCAGAGAGACCAGGCGCGCCGCGGGCTGATACGCCGGCTCGAGCGTCAGCGTCCTCGCAGCGCGACCGACCGGATCGTCGAGGACATCGTGAAAGAGAGCGAGGCCCTCCATGGCGCGGCGGATGGACCGCCGGTCGGGGGGATAGGTCAAGAAGCGGTCTCGGGCTGCCAGGCGTCGATCTCTTCCATCAACGCGGTCAGCACCTGTTCCTCGGGCACGCGGCGGGCGGGCTTTCCCTTGATGTAGAGCATGCCCATCCCGCGGCCCCCGACGACCGCGATGTCGGCACCGGCGGCCTCGCCGGGACCGTTCACGGCACAGCCCATCACGGCCACCCTGACCTCCTTGGTCACGTGCTTCAGGGCGTCAGCGACCTGCAGCGCCAGGGTCGGCAGGTCGACCTGCGCCCGGCCACAAGAGGGGCAGGAGGTGAGCATGGGGCCCTTGGCGCGGATCTCCAGGGCCTTGAGGATCTCGAAGCCGGCCGTGACCTCGTCGGTCTTGTCGGCGGTCGTGAGCGAAACTCGAATCGTGTCGCCAATCCCCTCGGCGAGCAGGGTGCCGATGCCCAGCGCGGACTTGATGTAGGCAGGCATTGAGGCGCCGGCCTCGGTCACACCCAGGTGCAATGGGTAATCAATCTGCTGGCTGAGGAGCCGATAGGCCTGGACCATCTGGGGGACGTCGCTGAACTTTACCGACACGGTCATGTCGCCGAAGCCCATGTCCTCCAGGAGGCGCACGTGGTTCACAGCGGACTCGCACGCGGCCTCCGGCGTCGGGTAGCCGTATTTTTCGAGCAGGTTGTGCTCGATGGAGCCGGCGTTCACGCCGACGCGGATCGGGATCCCGCGTTCCTTGGCCGCATCGACCGCGATGCGGACGGCGTTCATACCGTCCGCGTTGATGATGTT
>JACQOR010000038.1 GCA_016202435.1 Chloroflexota bacterium | reverse complement strand
TTGCGGAGCGCAACCGTCCGCGCCGAGCAGCTCGCTCCGGACTCGGTTCCGGTCAGTGCTTCCGCCTTCGGCCCACCCACGGCCACGTTGTGGGCGACCCGAGAAGGGCTGGTCGGCGGGACAACGGCCAACGGGCACGTCATCGTCGAGCGGGACCGCTTCGTCGCCCTGCCCTCGACTCGACCGCTCAACGGTCGGGGACAGTACGACTACGTGGTGCGCGTCGCTTACCAGGGGCGAGTCGCCCAGGCCCCCGTGTGGGACGTCGGACCCTGGAACATCCACGACGACTACTGGAACGAGGCGCGGGAACGCTTTGCCGACCTCCAGCGATGGACCCCCGAGGCCGAGGCGGCGTATTTCTCGGACTACAACGGCGGCCGGGACGAATTCGGCCGCTTCGTCACGATCCCGACCTCCATCGACCTCGCCGACGGCACCTTCTGGGACGACCTCGGCATGACCGGTAATGACTGGGTCCAGGTCACCTTCCTGTGGCTCGATGCCCCCTCTCCGCCAGTTCGGAGCACACCGGTCATTGTCCCGAAGGCGCCGCCGCCTCCCGCGTTCGTGGCGGCAACGCCGAATCCGGTGCCGGGCGGCTTGGGGCTGGGGACCACGGTGATCGAGTGGAGCACGGGCAGCGGCAGCGGCGGACAGGTCTGGGTGTCTCTGGATGGCCAGCCCGAGGGGCTGTTCGGCCAGGGCGCTAGCGGGAGCCAGCAGGCCGTCTGGATCCAGAGCGGCGTCACCTACACGTTCAAGCTGTACGCGGGCACCGCCCGGATCACCGAGCTGGCCAGAGTGACCGTCACCAGGCCATTTTTGGCGACGTTGACGGGCGCTCCGAACCCGGTTCCCGCGGGAGTGGGGCTGGGTACGACGACGATCGCCTGGGACACGGGCGATGGTTCCGTCGGTCAGGTGTACGCACAGGCCAGCCCGGGCAGTGAGACGCTTTTTGGGGAAGGGCCAGGCGGGAGTCAGCCGGCCTCGTGGATCGGCGACTCCAGCTACACTTTTCGGCTGTACGCGGGTCGCAGCCGCGGCCAGTTGCTACAGTCCCTTACCGTTACCCGGCTGGTAGCGACCTTGAGCGCCGCTCCGAACCCTCCCTCGCCCGGCGCCGGCCTGGCCAGTACGACCATTCAGTGGGCGACCGGTGATGGGACCCATGGCCAGGTCTACGTCTCGCGAGACGGAGGAGCCGAATCCCTGTTTGCCGCGGGGGCTGCGGGCAGCCAGACGGCGCCCTGGATCGAGGGCGGGTCAAGCTATGCCTTCCGCTTGTATGCTGGCACGGCCCGCGACCGTCTGCTGCGGATGCTGAGCGTCGCCCGCCTCGGACCTACCCTGAGTGCGACGCCCAATCCGGTGCCTGCGGACTCCAGCAGCACCGCGATCCAGTGGGACACGTTCGACGGAGCCACCGGCCAGGTGTACGTCTCGGCTAACGGTGGGGCGGAGGTCCTGTTCTCCCAGGGGAATCGGGGCGCCCAGACGGCCGCCTGGATCCAGCCGGGGAACACGTACATTTTTCGGCTCTATGCCGGCACGATCCGCGCGAACCTGCTGAAATCGCTCAGTGTCATCCGGGCCTCATGAAGTGGTCGGAAAACTCCTCTCCTGCCGCAGGGGGAGAGGAGTCGCGGCGGCTGAGGGCATTTCTCTGGCGGGATCTAGCTTGGTTGTTACGCACGAGGTGCCCTCACCTGGCCCCTCCCACTGCGATGGGCGAGGAACAGACAGCCTGGCGCTGCGCCGTTAAGCACTTTTTGGGCAAGGCCTACCGCGGTGGGAGAGGGACAGGGCGCCTTTGCTCGACAGCCCTGCTCGGGGGTGTTGTGTTGCTCGCGAGTCTGCTGTCGCCCCAGCCGGCGGCGGCGCAGCTCACGCCGCCTCCGCTGCGGGCGCCGGTCAACCCCGTTGGGCCGCCGCCGTCGGGGCTGGTCACCGCCCAGTCCGTCCCCCTCCCGCCCGTCCTCGACGGGGACGGCCGCTGGGGCTTCAACCACATCTATCCCGATACGAATTCCCAGCAGCTGGCGCGCAACGCCGGTGCGAAATGGAATCGATGGGAGTTCCGCTGGGATGAGATCCAGCCCTCGGCGGGCTCCTTCGACTGGACCCTCGCCGACGCGGTCGTGGATGCGAGTCTCTCCCACGGGACCAGCGTACAGGCGATCCTGATCAGCGTTCCCGCCTGGGCACGCGACTCCCGGTTCCTCCCCGTGGGGCTGTATCTGCCCTGGAACGACCCGGGCAACCTGTGGGCGCGCTTTGTGCAGACCATCGCCGCCCGCTACCGGGGCAAGATCGACCACTGGGAAGCCTGGAACGAGCCGGACGATACCCAGATCTTCTGGCCCGGCACCATCGCGGACTACTACCAGCTCCTCAAGGTCACGTATCTCTCGGTCAAGTCCATCGACCCTTCCGACCAGGTCCTGATCGGCGGCCTGACCTACTGGCACGACCCGGGGTTCCTCGACGAGGTGCTCCGTCTGATCGGGAATGACGCGTCCAGCCGGTCAAACAACTCCTACTTCGACGCGCTGGTCTGGCACATCTACAGCCGCCCCACGGATATCCTCGACCGGGTCAGCTGGAGTCAGGCGCGTCTCAATGCCACCGTGGGGCCCCGACCCATCTGGATCAACGAGACCAACGTGCCTGCCTGGAACGAGTCCCAGTTCAACAATTTCCAGCCCTATCAATGGGCGGCGACCACGACGGAGCAGGCCTCCTACGTCATTCAGTCGTTTGCCTATTCCGTGGCCTCGGGAATCTCGAGAGTTTTCGTCTACCGGTTCCAGGACGTTGGCGAGACCCAGGCCTGGGGCGTCGTCCGAGCGGATGGGACGTTGCGGCCGGCCTACGTCGCCTACCAGGTAGCGGTCCGTTATCTCTCCCATCCGACGAGCGTCGCGCTCGCCGGGCAGGGTGGCGTCGAGCAGGTGGTGGTACGCCGTCCCGGCGAGAGGGTCACCGTCCTCTGGAACCGAACGCCGGCCCCGCTTTCCGCCCGAGTTCCCGCTTCGAGCGCGTCCGCTACGCTGGTCGATCAAAGTGGCGCTGAGCGGACCGTCTTGCCGTCGGCCGGCGGCTACGACCTGACGCTGGCACGCGCCACCGCGAACAACGGAAACGACGCGTCCGACTACATCATTGGAGGTCCGCCGCTCCTGCTCGTCGAGCGCCTCTCGTCGATCCGCGCCACGCCCAATCCTGCGGCGGCCGGCCTCTCCCTGGGAACGACCCGGATCGAGTGGGACAACGGCGATGGGTCCCTGGCGCAGGTGTACGTGTCGGTGGACGGTGGGCCCGAGACGCTCTTTGCCGAGGGATCGGCGGGATCGCTTGCCGCTCCCTGGATCGCCAGCGGTCGCAGCTACAGGTTCCGGCACTACGCGGGCATCCGGCTCCTGGGCAGCGTAGCCGTCGCCGCGGTCCAGCCCCTCTTGACCGCGTCTCCCAATCCCGTGACCGCGGGCGCGACCACCATCGACTGGGACCTGCGCGACGGCACCCACGGCCAGGTGTACGTCTCCATGGATGGCGGCTCCGAGGTCCTCTTCGCGCAGGGCTCCGCCGGCGCTCAGCCGGCCGCCTGGATTCAGCCCGGTGCGAGCTACGTCTTCCGTCTCTACCAGGGAACGGATCGCGCGGTCCTGCGCGCCGAGCTGGCAGTGCAGAGCAGTTCGCCGACGGCCACCCCGGCGAGCCCGCCCACGGCCACGCCCACCCAGAGCCCCGAAGTGCCCGCCACCGCCTCGGCGACGCCTGCCATCACTGTCACCCCCGCGACGCCTACGCCGACCTCGACTGCTACAACCTCGAGCCCGACGGCGACCGCGGCACCGACCGCCGCCCTAACCTGGGTGCCGACCGCGACGGTGACCTTGACGCCAAACGCCACCGCAACCTCGACCCCGACCGCTGTCTCGCCACCGGGAAGCTTTCTGCAAGCAGCCCCGAATCCGGTGCCAGCGGGGCCGGGCTTGGGAACCACGAGCATCAGCTGGAATAGCGGCACGGCGGGGACCAGCCAGGTCTACGTCGCGGTCGACGGGGGCGGCGAGGTGCTATTCGCTCAGGGTCCGAGCGGCGCCCAGGACGTGGGCTGGATTCAAAGTGGGCGCAGCTATCGCTTCCGGCTCTACTCCGGCACCGAGCGGGTCAGCCTGCTCAGAGAGCTCGTGGTCACCCGCGATCAGCCGTCCATCAGCGCGGCGCCGAATCCAGTGCCGCCCACCTCAAACTCCACCACGATCCAGTGGGACGCCGGGGACGGCACGGCCGGCTCAGTCTTCGTCGCCCTCGACGGCGCGCCCGAAGTGCTCTTCGCCAGCGGGTCAACGGGGAGCCAGCAGGCGGCGTGGATCGAGCCGGGGCACGTCTACGCGTTCCGTCTTTATCGCGGGCAAGACCGTCAGGCCCTGCTCGCTTTCGTGTCAGTGACTCGGGGGTAACTACCCCTGGGCGGAGAAGACAAGGCCGGAGTGCAGGCGCAGAGACGCCGCCAGCCGCAGCAGGGCCTGCAGTGGAAAGGCTTCGACCACCTCGTCGGTCGCGATGTTGACCACGAGCACCGTCGGTTCCTCGCCCTCGCGCTCCACGAACTCCGCGCGCGCCTCGATGACCGGGCGCTGCGGCCGGCGCACCTGGTTCACGAGGTACGCCAGGTCGTTCATCGAGGGGCGCGCGGCGCGCTGGTTTTCCCGGACGATGGGATCCCGGGCCGGACGGATGACCAACTGGGGATTGGAACGGAGGAACCGCGCGGCAAGCTGGAGCAAGCCGGTCAGCGGCACTCGCCACAGCAGCTCGCCCGAGTCGGTGTTGATGACCAGCACCGTCGGCTCGCCACTCGGCTCGTCCGCGTAGCGCGCGTGGGCGCGCCTGATGGGTGGAACCCGCCCCTGGACCTGGTTAACCAGATAGGCCAGGTCGTTGACGTCGGACGGCGCGCCGTCCCGCTCATACTGATTCGGTGGTGATCGGTCCCAACGAGTCCCCGGTCTCCGGGGGAGGGGACTGACGCCTGAGTCGTTTATCACGCGGTCTCTCTATGAGGTTTTCCGGGCTCTCAGGCGTCTTGCCAGTCGCAGCGGAGCGTTCCTTGCCCCGCGGTAATAGCAGAGTTTAACCCATGGACTTCCGGTCTAGGTACGGCCCTCCTTACTGATTGGTGTTGCCGCTGGCCATGATGCGCGCCAGCTGCGCCTGCAGCGCCAGGGATTGCTGCTGGAGGCCGGTGAGGGCCGTCTCGAGCCCTTTGAACTTGTTCTCGAGCGCGGCCCGGCGGAGCACCAGTCGCTCCTCGAAGGCGTCGATCTGGTCGTTCAGGCTCTCGATCTGGTCGTCGGACGCTTCCCGGCGCGACGCAAACAGGCCTTCGACGCCGATCAGGTCGGACAGGTAATCGTTGACGCGATGGGCCACCCCCAGAGTGTCAAGGGTCACGGTGATCGTGTCGGTTCCCGCGGTGATCACCGCGTCCACAGTGAGGGTCATCCCGGGAATCATCGTGCTCGTCGATTCCCCCGCCGTGACGATGACCGTGGTGAGGTCTTCTGAGACGCCGCTGCCGCTGGGGGTGAACGTCCCTGAGAGACTCACCGTCCCATTGAGGAGGTCCACCGACGTGATCTCGTAGTCGCCGGACCGGTGCTCTCTGCTCGGCGAGCCGGCAACGTCCACGATGGAGCCCGCGCCGTCTCCCGCCGGCCAGTCGATGCTGTTGGTGAACCCCTTGAACATAAGCTCGACGGCGTCCGGGTCGTCCTCCAGCGCGGCTGTCAGCTTGGCCGTGTCCACGACGAGGTCGTCGGTCGTGCCAACCGCGCTCCCGATGGCGCCGGAGGTGACGCCCACGTCCATGAGGGACTTGTATTCGTCGTCGGCGGTCGCGCCGTAGAACTCGTCCGTGACCAGGGTTCGGAGGCGCGACTGCACCAGGCGGACGCTGGAGTCGCCGAGCAGGATCTCCGCCTTCTTGGTCTCCGAGTCGTACTTCGTTTTCTGTCGAATGAGGTCCATGGCGCTGTTGTACTGGTCCACAAAAGCTTTGACCGCGGTAACCGTGGTGCTCGTGTCCTGGGCCACCGTCACCTGAGTCGTGCCCAGCTTCTTGAGGCTGAGGGTCACGCCCGGGACGATGCTGGAAACCGTGTTGGACGAGTTGAACAGATTGGCGCCGCCGTCCACGGTGTCGATTGTGAACACGGCGTTGGCGCCGGCCGTCTGAGCGCCCGCGGCGGTCAGCTTCGTGGCCGCGAGGAAGTTCCCCGCTACGTCCGCCATCGTGATGAGCTGCGACCCGGTCGTCGTCGAGCTCAACGTGAGCGCGTCCTGGACCGAGTCGTAGGCGGCGACCACCCCGGCGCCGGCCGAGTTGATGCGGCTGATGATCGTGGTCAGCGCCTCGGTGTCCTGCCACGCGATCGTCTTCCCATTGATCGTGAAGCTGCCGCTGGCGGCGTTGAGCGCCGTATCGAAATTGGCGTCGGCGAGCGCTTCCGTGGTGAGCAAGCTCCCGAGGTTCCCCTGGCTCTGCGATGTGGCCGTCGTGATGATGGTCTTCGTGTCCAGGAAGCTGCCGATGTCGTCGGCCGGCTCGCCATCGGCGTTCAGGGCGGTCACCGTGATGCTCACGTCGAGAGCGTCGAAATCGAGCGTGGAGGAGACTCCCGCGGCGAGTCCGACGAGGGTCACCGTGTCGGTCGCTCCGTCGCCGGTCCGGGTAAGCGTCAGCACGTTGGTGCCGGCGTTGTAGGAAAACGTGTACGTGTCGGAGCGTCTCGTGTCCGAGACGTCAATGCTGGAGATGGTGGCGTCGTTGCCGGCGGTGCTGTCGCCCTGGCTGAGCGTCCCGCCGGTCTGGGTCGAGGTCGCATCAACGCCGAGGAGCTTGGCGACGGTCAGGAAGTTGCTGGTGTCGCCCACCGCGCCGAGCTGGATCTCCTCGCCGGCGGCCGCCGTGAGCTGGAGGACGTTCGGGCGGGCTGCGTCGTCATTCACGATGGCCGCGGTGACGCCGATTCCGACCTGCGCGGTAACGCCGCCGTAGGCGACTCCGGGGTCGTTGATGGCGTCCACGACGTTCTGCAGGGTGTCCGAGGTGACGTCTGCAATGGTCACGGTGAACCCGTTGATGGTGAACGTCCCATCGGTGGGGTCGGTGGCAAAACCAGCCTGGTCGAGCGCAACGGCGGCGTTGATCTCGCCGCCGATGGGGGTCGTGCTGGTAGCGGTGGTAGCGGTGGCGAGCTGTTTGACTTCGACGTTGAAGGTGCCCTTCGCGGCGGTGGAGGAGGCCGTCGCGGTGAGCACGCTGGTGTCCGTGCTGGTCGCCGAGCGGGCGTTGACCTTGCTGCTGAGGGTGAGGTCAAATATCCGCTGCTGCAGCGTCGCGACCCGGCCCTTGATGTCGGTCAGGGCCTGCTGTTTCTTCTTGGTGAGATCGACCTTGGCCTGTAAACGATCGACGCCCAGGCGCTCCTGGGCCATGATCGCATCGATGATGGCTTTGGTATCCAGGCCCGAAGCGAGCCCGGTTATGGAGAACAGGCCACTCAAGTCTCTAGATCCACGAGAATCCCATGATAGTCGTGCTCGACCAGTTCTTCCACTGGAATGGCCTGCACGACGCGGTTGGTGTCTGGATCGACCACCTGCACGAGCACAATCTGGTTGTGGTCGTCGACGATCAGCTTGGCTGCACCGGCGACGAACGCGTGATTGTGCCGAGGGTGCTTCGCATCGTGCCCCGAAAGGCCCCCGGGAAGCGCTTCGAGCCTTTTCTCGTTTCCTTTGCGCGGGTATTTGCGGTCCTGGGAGTGCTCGCCACCCCAGACGGGCTGCACGGCCATCGTCCGCCACCTCCCTTCGTTGAAGTCGGGGCTGCAGTCCCCGAACCCCCGTCGAAGTCGGTGGGCTGTCGCCCCCGACCCCTGCTGCTAGGGAGTCCTCCAGTTCTTCTATCGGCGGATTAGGCGAAAGTGTTTATACATTAAGGTCCCGCCCGCCCACTCATTTTCGGTTGGGGGCGTTACTGTCCCAGCTTTTTCGGCTGGTGCTTGATGGGAATGGCTAGCGGATTGTCGGTTCACGGGTGAGCTCGCACAAGATGCGGACCCAAGGGCGAGCGGCGTGGGGTCCCC
>JACQOR010000035.1 GCA_016202435.1 Chloroflexota bacterium | reverse complement strand
CTACACTTTCGTCCACCGAGAGACCTCCGTTTGGGTGAGATTTCCAGTTCCCACCAAACTACGAGGCCTCTCGGCCTTCTTTTTGGCCGATCAGTCAGCACCGACTAAATCGGGACAGTTCCGTCGCGCCCGGGCCGGATCTTGCCTTCCGAACTGGGCCCCAACTCAACAGAGTACAGCTCGACACGTAGGGCACGGATCCTTTTCAGCCTTCCGGAAGTTCGTCTCGGAAGCGCGTGAGCAGGTCTGTCATCGCGATTGCCCCGAGGTTCTCACCGGCGCGGGTCCGGACGGCGACACTCCCGCTTTCGGCCTCCCGGTCCCCTACGACGAGCATGTATGGGATCTTCTGGAGTTGGGCATCCCGGATCTTGTGATTGAGGTTCTCGCGGCGGGCATCGAGGTGAACCCGAAAACCGGTGTCCGTAAGCCGTTGGACGACTCTTCCCGCGAATTCGGCGTGTCGATCCGCGATCGGGAGAACGACCGCTTGGACGGGCGACATCCAGAAAGGGAAGGCTCCTGCGTAGTGCTCAATGAGTACGCCAAGGAAGCGCTCCATGCTTCCGAGAAGTGCGCGGTGAACCATGTAGGGCTGATGCGCTCGACCGTCTTCGCCGATAAACTCCAGGCCAAAGCGAGCCGGGAGATTGAAATCGAACTGGATGGTGCTGAGCTGCCACTCTCGGCCCAATGCATCGGAGACTTTGAGATCGATCTTCGGGCCATAAAAGGCCCCGCCACCCTCGTCCACATCGTAGGGAATTTGGTGAGCCTCGACCGCGCGGCGAAGCGCATCAATCGCCCGCGCCCAGTCTTCGTCCTCGCCCACGGACTTTTCCGTCGGCCGGGTAGCTAGGTACGCGTGGAAGTCCGTGAGACCGAACGACCTCAACACGAACAGGGAGAAGTCCAGGGCCTGATTGATTTCCTCGCTCGCTTGGTCCGGTCGGCAGAAGATGTGCGCGTCGTCCTGAGTAAATCCGCGGACACGCGTAAGCCCGTGCAAGACGCCGCTCAGTTCATAACGATAGACGGTTCCAAACTCCGCGTACCGTTTTGGAAGGTCGCGGTATGAACGGAGGTGGCTCCGAAAGATCTGGATGTGGAATGGGCAGTTCATCGGTTTGACGTAATAGTCCTCGCCATCGATGTCCATGGGTGCGTACATGCTTTCCTTGTAGAAATCGAGATGGCCTGAAGTCTCCCAGAGATGCGCCCTTCCGATGTGGGGGGAGAAGACCCATTCGTAGCCATTCCGCAGGTGGGCCGCCCGGCTGAACTCCTCGACTATCAGGCGAACCATGGCTCCTTTGGGATGCCAAAGCACCAGTCCGGGTCCGACGTCCTCCGAAACACTGAACAGATCGAGTTCTCGGCCCAATCGGCGGTGATCTCGCTTCCCCGCTTCTTCGAGTCGCCAGAGGTACTGGTCGAGGTCTGCTTGGCTCGGCCAGGTCGTTCCGTAAATTCGCTGCAACTGGGGGCGTTTCTGATCGCCCCTCCAATACGCGCCCGAAATGTCCAACAGCTTGAAGGCTCCGATGTCAGTGCTGCTCGCGACGTGTGGGCCGCGACAGAGGTCCAGGAACTCGCCCGTCTTGTACAGGCTCGCCGTCGTGGAGTTGCTCGGGTCGACGTCCACGTCCTCGAAGCTGCCCACTCGTGTCGTGCCCCGCTCCTTAAGATCTCTAAGCAGCTCGACCTTGTAGTCCTGGTCCATTTGACGGAATCGTTCGATGGCGTCGTCGATCGAGATCTCGTCACGTTCGAACGGGTGGTTCTCCGCGACGATCCGCCGCATCTCCTCTTCGATCCTTGGGAGATCGTCAGGGGTGATCCCCCCCGGGATCTCCATGTCGTAGTAGAAGCGGTTCTCGATAGCCGGGCCAACGCCGAGCTTCGTGCCTGGGAAGAGCCGGAGGACGGCCGCTGCCATCACGTGGGCCGCGCTGTGGCGCATCGTGTCGAGATCCGACTGGTGTTCAGCCATTCCGTTCGGGCTCCCTTCAATCAAACAAGAAGACCCCTCGTCCTGGGACGAGAGGTCAGCTCGCGCTTCCACCCAGGTTCCCCGACCCTCAGGTCGGAACTCCTCGTTTGAGCCCTTTAACCGAGGCCATTGGGGCGCCGCTACTTGCTCCTTGCCATCCTGAGCGTATGAAGGATCCGTCCCTCGCGGGGTTGCGGATTCTTCGGTCGCGACCTCAGAACGACAAGATTCGTTCGCGGGTCAGCTCGAAGGTGGTTTTCGCCGAGTCGCGGCTGGCGGCGCTCGCAGCGGTGACGCCACCTCTCTGGCAGCTCGATACTCGACTACTTTCCTTGTCGCAGCCGTTACCTATTGGGTGGGCAAGAAGGGACTCGAACCCCTGGCCTCCACGATGTCAACGTGGCGCTCTAACCAGCTGAGCTACTTGCCCGCGAGAAAGAATCATAGCACCGGGGCAGACGCGGCAAGAACGTTTGAGATTACGAGTTTTCTTGAGCGGAGCCCGCTCAGTCGGCCCCCAGGAGAGCATCGCGGAGCGCGGCCTCATTCCCAGATGTGGTGAAGGCGATGAGGGCGTCGCCCACCAGGACGGGTGTGTCCGGCTGAGGAAAGATGGCCGCTTCATCCCGGAGGATTACCGCTACGGTGCATTCCCTGGGCAACGCGATGTCGCGAAGCCGTCTCCCGGCGACGTTGGACCCTTCCTCGACGATGGCCTCAACGACCTCGACATCGGTGTGGCGCAGGTGCAGGAGCGGGATCAGATGTTGCCGCGGTAGCTCCTGCTCGATAACTGAAAGAACGACCTCGGTTGCACTCACGGTATCGTCGATACCGAGGCGGTGGAAAATTTCGGCGTTCTTCGGGTTGTTGATCCGTGCGATGACCCGACCGGTGTGGAAGCGGGCCTTGGCCACCTGGCAGATCACCAGGTTGTCTTCGTCGTCTCCGGTTACGGCGCAGACCAGGTCGGCCCGTTCCGCACCAGCTTCGCGAAGCACACGAGCCTCATCAGCGGCACCAAACATCACGATGCTCCCGAGCTCAGCCTCAATCTCGGCCGCGCGCCGACTGTTGCTCTCCACAACCAGGACCTCATGTCCGTGCTCAATGAGCTCCTTCGCAAGGTAGAACCCAACTTTTCCACCCCCCGCTACGATCACATACACGGAGCGCTCCGGGTCCGAGGCGGAAGCCCGTTCACGCCGGGAAGCAGCTTTCGCGGCATCAGGCCGGACCCTCGTCACTGGCGAACTCTGGCCCGAGCGCCCGGATGAGATGGTCCGCGGCGATGACCGTGGGACTGATGGCTTCGAGGCCAAGCGCCTGGAAGGTGTCCTTCCGCAGGGGGTCGTAGATGCGCGTCACTACCTTACTGACACCAAAAAGGTGCTGAGAGATCTGCGAGGCCATGATGTTCCGGTTGTCTCCTTGCGTACAGGCGATGAAGGCGTCGGCACGCTCAATGCCTGCGCGCCGCAGCGTGTCGGTATCGATGCCGTTACCTGCGAGAGTCGTCCCCGCGAAATCCGTGTCCAGCCTGGCAAAGGCATCGGGGTTGATGTCGAGGACCGTCACCTCATGGCCCGACCGCGACAGCTGCGCCGCGACGCGAGCGCCGACTCGTCCGCAGCCCATTACGATGACAAACACAGTCGATTCTCCGGAAACATTTTGGGACCTGGTTGAGCTACTTGGTGGAGTTTCGGCCGCCCAACGCTTCTCTGCAAACCCAGACTTCGCAAGGGGCGTTCTTCAGAACATAAGGCACCGTGCGTCCCAGGTCGAACTCGCCAAACTTCCGACGGTAGGGAATCCCCATCAAGATGAGATCCACGTTGGCCTCCACCGCTTCCTCAACGATAGCCGTTCCGATGTCGCGCGCCTGCAGTATCTCGGTCTCGATCTCCTGGTCCAGTTCCCCCGCCGTGTGTTCAACCTGATCGAGCACGACGTCTGCCTCGTGACGCTCGGTGGGCATGTCCGCGTCGAGCGGAAGAGTGCGGCGAACCTCAATGACGTATATGGCGTAAACCCGGCTTTTGGCCGGTTTCGCCAGCTGAGAGGCCAGAGCGACGACCGTGGCGTCAACCGGCCCACCATTAACCGGCACAAGGATCTTCTTGGGATCAAGCATTTCTCAAGAGTCCCCGCTCAACCTGCGCGGGAGCGCGGCACGCGGCCTTCCTACTCTCGGAACGAAACCAAGGCGCCATTCTACGCTTGGGTCCGGAGGCTGTCAACGAGAATTGCCACCGGATGGTCGTCAGAGGTAGCATGACGCCTTTGCCGTTCTTGGCCGCTTGCCCAAATCCCTGGAGACCATGCTCTAGATGAGTCGTGCCCTGGATCTTTCGCGCCGCTACGAACCCCTGCTCATTTGTGCATTCTTCCAGATGTGCATCTTCCTGAACTGGCATCTTGTGCTCGGGGTGCTCCCCCTCTACGCGATGGAGTTTGGGGTCACGCTCGCGGCGGCGGGGCTGCTGATTAGCGCGTTCACAGCCGCGCGCATCTGTCTGAATTTCCCCGCGGGGGTATTGATCGATCGAATTGGCCGCAAGTCCCTCTTGTTGGCGGGTGGCATGCTCACCGCCTCGGGTTCTCTGGGCTCCGGTTTGGTCGTGGATTTCCCTGCGCTGGTGGTCATGCGCTTTATCACCGGAGCCGGTGGCGCGATTGCCATTGTCGCTCAGATGACGATCATCGCGGATCTTTCCACGGCGCAGAACCGCGGGCGGCTCATGAGCTTCAATGAGGGAGTCATACAGACCGGTACGGCCCTCGGGCCGGGAGTTGGGGGGATCATCGCCGAGGCCGCCGGCCTGCGAATGCCTTTCTACGTCGTCGCAAGCCTGACCCTCGGATTGGTGGTCTGGGCCTTGGTCCGCCTGCCAGAGACGGGAGGTCGCGGGGTTTCGCTGCCTTGTGCGCCCGGCGGTCGTTCGGAAGGTGTGCGCGTAGGCTTCCAGAGTGGCGTGAACACGCTACTGCGCAACAGGAACTATGTGATGATCACGTTGCTCGCATTCGGGACTTTCTTCACGCGTTTCGGTACGCTGTTTCTCCTCCTCCCTCTGGTCGCGTACAGCGACCGAATTGGCTTGACCTTGGGCCAGTTCGGGCTGATGGCGACAGCGGTCGCGGGCGTGAGCGCTCTCTTGTTGCCCGTGGCTGGCGTTCTTGCCGATCGCTTTGGCCGAAAGGTACTGATCGTTCCGAGCACGATCCTGACCGGACTGGCGCTGGTGTTCTACGGAATGGCACCGACTCGAGAGTGGTTCTTCGTGGCAGCCGGCTTCTACGCGCTTGCGGCGGGCATTCAGGGGCCGTCACCGGGTGCCTACTTGGCGGACGTGGCGCCCACCCATCTTCGGGGTCTGGCGATGGGTGGGTATCGGACCTTTGGGGATCTGGCCGGTGTACTCGCGCCGTTGATCCTGGGCGCTGTGGCCAGCAGTTCGTCCAGCCTGGGCGTCGCCGTAGTAGGAAACGGCTTGCTGGTCATCCTCATGGGCGTCTGTTTTGCAGTGTTTGCCGAAGAAACTTTGGTCCAGAAGCCCCAACCAGCGCGCACCGTGGCGGGCTAGAATACTAGCGACTTCTCGCCGCTAATTGTGTGAGGTTCGCAAAAGTGGAACGTGGGACACTGACCGTGAAAGCCGGCCACGCCGAAATGCTTAAGGGCGGCGTCATCATGGACGTAATCAACGCCGAGCAGGCCCGGATCGCCGAAGACGCAGGCGCATGCGCCGTGATGGCGCTGGAGCGAGTTCCATCAGATATTCGAGCCACGGGCGGTGTAGCCCGAATGGCCGATCCGAAAATCATAGAGAGCATCATGGAGGCGGTGACCATCCCGGTGATGGCGAAGTGCCGGATCGGACACATCGCTGAGGCCCAGATCCTCCAGGCCATCGGCGTCGACTACGTCGATGAAAGTGAAGTGCTCACCCCGGCCGACGAGCGGTACCACATAAACAAGCATGAATTCACCGTCCCGTTTGTTTGTGGCGCTCGCGACC
The DNA here is from genome assembly GCA_016202435.1 of Chloroflexota bacterium. GTDB lineage: Bacteria > Chloroflexota > UBA6077 > UBA6077 > SHYK01 > JACQOR01. Next base: position 29,420 of record JACQOR010000035.1, on the reverse strand, counting down.
TCGGCGAAGCGCTGCGCCGGATCGGCGAGGGCGCGGCCATGATCCGTACCAAGGGCGAAGCAGGGACTGGGAACATCGTCGAGGCGGTGCGGCACGTGCGCACCGTGGTGGCCAGCATCAAGAGGTTGCATAGCCTTGGCGATGAAGAGCTGGTGGCAGAAGCGAAGGAGATGGGCGCACCCCTGGACCTGGTACGCGAGGTGGCTCGCACAGGGAAGCTTCCAGTCGTGAATTTTGCCGCCGGCGGTGTTGCCACGCCGGCCGATGCGGCACTAATGATGCTCCTGGGCTCCGAGGGCGTTTTTGTCGGCTCTGGCATTTTCAAGTCGGAAGATCCGGTAGCCCGCGGCCGGGCGGTGGTCCGGGCAGTGACCTTTTATGAGGACCCGGACGTGCTGCTCGAAGTGTCCCGTGGCCTGGGCGAGCCCATGCGGGGTATCGACCTCGCTACTCTCCGACCGGAGGAAATTCTCGCCACAAGAGGTTGGTAGAGCGTGCGGATCGGCGTCGTCGCCCTTCAGGGCGCGTTTCGCGAGCATGCCCAGGCTCTCCAACGCCTGGGTGCGGAACCTATCGAAGTTCGGCTGCCGCGAGATCTGGACGGGCTCGACGGAATCGTGGTCCCTGGTGGTGAGAGCACTACTATTCGCCAACTGATGACTGAATACGGTCTACTGGGACCGCTCGCGTCGTTGGTGGCTTCCGGCCTGCCGGTCCTCGCAACGTGCGCAGGGATGATCGTCTCGGCGCAACGAGTCGACGGCGAGCCGCTGCCGGGCCTCGGTGGTCTGGACATCGATGTGTCCCGGAACGCCTTCGGTCGCCAGGTGGATAGTTTCGAGACAGACCTGCCAGTACCCGCCATCGGCGACCATCCGTTCCATGCGGTGTTCATCCGCGCTCCGGTCGTGAAGTCTGCGGAGCCGCAAGTCAGGGTGCTCGCAACCTTGCCGGACGGCCGGATCGTCGCGGTTCAGCAGGGGAACGTTATCGGCATAGCGTTTCATCCCGAGCTTACGGTTGACGACCGCATCCATAGATACTTCCTTCGGCTGGTAACTGAAAGGGCGCAGGTGCCATCAGCCGCACATTCGAACTAAGCCTTTGATTCGTCCCATCCGCATCGCCGATGCATTGACGGTCCGCTCGTTAATTCGGGGCAGCGACGGCGTCACGGAGCTGACCGCGCCAAATTGGCCCAAGACTCCTCCAGAGAACCGGCTGCCTGGTCCCATTGGCCTGCTTGGGGCGAGCCTCCTGCCCCAGATAACAAAATCGTCCGTCGGTCTCGCAGTTGGCAAGGATGGCGTGCAAGGTCTGGTAGTCGCTCGTCAGAGGTCCCTGGGGCTGGTGTGGGATCTCGAGCATCTCGTGGCTGGCAGGTCGTCGGATCATGTTGTGGAAATGCTTCACTGGGCGTGCAATCGCGCCCTTGAGGCAGGAGCCCGTCGAGTCTTTGTGGAAACTGCCGAGGATGGTCCGGGCTTCGAAGGGGCGAGCCGAGCCGGATTCGAAATCTGCACCCGAGGTTCCATGTACGCCCTGCCGTCGGGATTCGCGGTGGACCGCACCGACGCAGTGCCAGCCCGGCCAAGACTGCGTTCCGACGAGCAGGCGCTCTTTCAACTCTACACGGCGGTCGTACCTGCGCCAGTCAGGGCCGCTGAAGCGCTGAACTACGAGGAGTGGGCCGCTCTGCATCGTGGTCGGAAAGCCTGGTCGCCCTCGCTCTTGGGTGGGCAAGATTACGTATGGGAAATGGGATCGAAGGCAGTGGGCTGGATGCATCTTATCTACGGAGAGCGAGCCCAATACCTGACGATCCTGATCCATCCCCAGTCAGATGCTTTCGTCGATCGGATGCTCAAAGACGCGCTCGGCCAACTGAGCAACAAGGTGCCGGTATTGGTAGACGTTCGCGAATACCAGACCGTCCTGCAAAGTGGGCTTGAGAACCTCGGTTTCAGTAAAGGCCACGATTACGTGGTCTGGGTGCGTCAGTTGGCGCAACGCCTGCCCGAGACGTCTGCGGCATCCGTGCGGGCACAGCCGAGCGCGCTAGCGTGACGAGTACGGCCCACGTGCAGGATTGCGTGCAGGATTGAAGGAACATGCCGAGGCCTGGCGGTTCTTGAATGACTACGCTTGGAGGTGGCATGGCATTCGTTGAGAGACCAGGCGAGCAGATCGTTGTCGACGATCTCACCGTCTTGCTGGACGATTTGCCTCCCCGCATCCGGGACACACTCATCAGAGAAGTCTGCGGTCCGGACTTGCTCGAGGTGATTCTCGACCTAGGCAGAGAGCCAGAGGCCCGTTTCCCCAGCAGCGAAAAGGTCCTGAGTGACCAGCCGGTCACGGATGAAGACCTGCAATACGTTGTCACCCGGGTGGGGAGCTTTGGTGACGACAACCGAGCTGGGATTGAGCGGACGCTGCACCGCATCTCGGCGATCCGGAACCGCGCGGGCCGTATCGTAGGACTCACCGTCCGTGTTGGGAGGGCGGTTTTTGGGACCGTTGCAATCATCCGTGACATTGTTGAGAGCGGGCACAGCATCTTGCTGTTGGGCCGGCCGGGTGTTGGAAAGACCACCATGCTGCGGGAGACGGCGCGCGTGCTGGCCGACGACTTGGGCAAACGGGTGATCGTCGTGGACACCTCCAACGAGATCGCGGGCGACGGTGACATTCCACATCCAGCCATTGGTAAGGCGCGCCGCATGCAGGTACGCACCCCGAGCCAACAGCACCAGGTGATGATCGAAGCGGTGGAGAACCACATGCCGGAAGTCATCGTGATCGATGAGATCGGGACTGAGCTCGAGGCGGCGGCTGCGCGCACTATCGCCGAGCGCGGCGTGCAGTTAGTTGCCACGGCGCACGGAAACACACTTGAGAACTTGATGATGAATCCGACCCTGGCAGACCTGATCGGCGGAATTCAGACCGTGACTCTGGGCGACGAGGAGGCACGGCGGCGAGGAACGCAAAAATCCGTCCTCGAGCGGAAGGCGCCTCCCACGTTCGACGTTCTGGTCGAGATTCAGGACTGGGAGCGTGTGGCCGTCCATGAGAACGTGGCGCGAGTTGTGGATGCCAGTCTCCGAGGAGAAACGGTAACACCTACCCTGCGCTATCGCGACAGCAACGGCGAAATACGCGTCGCCCGTGGCGCGCCCCAGCGCTTTTCGATGGTTTCTTCCGGTGCCGACCACGTCTCAATGGGTCGGCCGACCGATCGTGGTCGGCGCACAGCGCCCATCTGGGGCTTTGACAACGAGCTATCCTCTTTTCCGTCGCCCGCGTTTTCGCTCGGGTACGCACCCCGCGAGTACGAGCGCGACCTCGACGCGCCCGTTCCGCTGCCGCAAGTAGCCCGTGAAAAGGTCGAACACAGGGAGTTGGGGTCGCACGAAGCTGGTCAGGAAGAGCGCCGTCGTCCCGTACGGGTGTTTGCCTACGGGGTCAATCGAACGCGGCTGGAGCACGCCATCCGTCAACAGCGAGCGCCGGCGATGGTGGTATTGGACGTGGACCAGGCTGACGTTGTTATGACGGTAAAGAACTATTATCGACGCAAACCGCAGCCGCTCTTGGATGCGGAGGCTCGCGGTATTCCAATCTACGTCCTGCGCAGCAACACGGGTGCCCAGATTGACGAGGGGATCAACAAAGCCTCTCGGACGCCGCGCTCCGAAATAGCCAACGAAGCCCTGCAGGAGGCGGAGGACGCCGCGAATCGCGTGCTCAACCAGGAAGAGGAATCCGTTGAGCTGGCGCCTCAGAATGCCTACCTGAGAAGGCTCCAACATCAAATAGCCGACCGGTATAACCTGGGCTCTCGAAGCGTTGGCCAGGAGCCCCATCGCCGGGTGACGATTCTTCCAACGGCTGACGCATAGCTGAGAATGGGTGAAGGTAGGCCCGCCCCCCTGCCTATCTTGCTGAGGCTGCTACGTGCGAGCCCCGACGGGCTTCGCTCCGGATCGTATCCGCGCCGTGCGGGTGGGAATCGGCGCGCTACCCCACTGATTGCGCCCAAAAACGGAGAGGGCATCTCCGGGGAGAAACGCTTCCAAAGGAGCTAGTCTGTGTTCGTGAGTCTCGAGGGCCCGGATGGCGGCGGCAAGACGACACAGGCTGAGCAGCTCCTGCGACGACTCAAGGAAGCGGGGCGCGATGCCCTCTTGGTCCACGAGCCCGGCGGGACAGACCTCGGGGTGCATGTTCGCGCGCTCTTGGTGGGCCGTGGCTGGACGTCCATTGATCCTTGGGCAGAGGCACTGCTTTTTTCCGCCTGTCGGGCCCAACTAGTCACCGAGGTAATCCGTCCGGCTCTATCCAGGGGCGTCGTCGTCGTGGCCGATCGTTTCGCCGATTCCACCCTCGCATACCAGGGCGCGGGCCGGGGCCTTCCGGAGGCGCAGCTTCAGACGTTGATTGCCATCGCCACCGGGGGCCTGCGACCGGACCTCACCATGCTCCTCGATGTCCCGCCAGAAGTCGGAATCCATCGCAACCGCGCGGCAGGAGCCGCGGCGGTGGCTGGACAGACGAGCTTCTTTGAGGAGCTCCATCTGAGCCAGGACTGGAACCGGTTCGAGGACGAGGCAATCGCTTTCCATGGACGGGTCCGGGAGGCATATGGGCGCATGGCCAGGGCAGAACCGGAGCGATGGGTGGTTGTGGACGCGACAAGATCGAGCGAAGAGGTGGCAGCGGAGCTTTGGTCGGTGGTTGAAACTGCGCTCGTGAGAGAACGCTGAGGGAGCGGGCGGGCCCCAAGAGTCGGCGGTCCGCTCGGCGCCCAGGGTGACACCCAGGCGGTCAGAGCGAGCGTCCAGGAGATAGGCGGTTGCTACAATCGGCCCGAGCTTGGTGCCAGGCGGAGGACCTTTGACGGGGACGCTGATCAACACCGGTACGGTGCTGCTCGGCGCAACTATCGGGGCAGTTGTTGGCCCGCGGTTCCCGGCTCGCATTCGGTCGCTGCTTCTCCAGACGATCGGGCTGGTCACCATCGTGATTGGCCTGCAGGGCGCCATAGACACGGCCAATGTCCTCGTCCTTCTCGGGAGCGTCGTGCTGGGCGCCGTCCTCGGGGAGACGCTGCGGATCGAAACAGCAGTGCAAGGCCTGGGAGCCGCCGTTAGTCGCTGGATGGCTGACCGAGTCCCGACCGACGAGCTTCGGAATGCCGATCGTGACGGGTCATCGATCAGCCGAGGATTCGTCACTGCCAGCCTCATCTTCTGCGTCGGACCGCTGACCATCCTTGGATCGATTCAGGACGGGCTGACGGGCGCTTATGAAACGCTGGCGATCAAGGCAACATTGGACGGGGTAATGTCAGCCGTTTTGGCGTCGACACTCGGCTGGGGTGTCATCTTTGCGGCCGGAACTGTTCTCGTGTTCCAGGGAACGCTCACCTTGGGTGCAGGGCTCGCGGGAGAGTTGCTGACCGATGAGATGATCGGCGAAATGACCGCGGTGGGTGGGCTGCTGATTCTGGGTCTCGGATTGAATATCCTTCAGGTAACAAGGATCTCTGTTGAGAATTTGTTGCCGGCTCTGATTCTGGCGCCGGCGCTGACAGCCCTCTTTGGGCAAAGGATTGGATAAGGACTTGGCCAAGCACATATTCGTTAGCGGCGGGGTCGTATCGGGTATCGGAAAAGGCATTACGGCGGCGTCGATTGGAAGACTCTTGAAGGGCCGTGGCATTCGGGTGTCCGTCATCAAGCTGGACCCGTACATCAACGTGGATCCCGGAACGATGAACCCTTACCAGCACGGAGAAGTTTTCGTGACCGACGACGGTGCGGAGACGGACATGGATCTCGGCCACTATGAGCGGTTCATTGACGTGAATCTCTCACGGGTCTCGAGCGTGACGACCGGCCAAGTTTACTCCGCGGTGATCGCCCGCGAGCGTCATGGGGATTTCCTGGGAGGCACCATCCAGGTCATTCCCCACATTACTAACGAGATCAAGGACCGTATTGGGCGAGCAGGGCGCCAGAGCGGTGCAGAGGTGGTCATCGTGGAAGTGGGCGGCACGGTGGGCGACATCGAGTGTCTCCCTTTTCTAGAGGCCGTACGCCAGATGCACCTCGATCTGGGCAGGGAGAACACGTTTTACATTCACGTGACGCTACTGCCCTACATCGCGGCCTCAGACGAATTGAAGACCAAGCCAACCCAGCACAGTGTCAAAGAGTTGCGGAGCATCGGCATCCAGCCGGACGCGATCGTGTGCCGGTCCGACCAGCCGGTCCCGCCTGAGTTGATCGACAAGATCGCCCTCTTCTGCGACGTAGATCGCCGCGCTGTGGTGCCGCTACACACGGTGAGCAGCATCTACCAGGTGCCGCTAGTGTTTGAAGATGCCGAATTCGGCAACTACGTTGTGGAGCGTCTCCACCTGGCAGCCGAAGAGCCCGACCTCGATGAGTGGCGAGAGATGGTGGGACGTATCCAGGGATCCTCGGAGACGGTCCGCGTCGGCCTGGTCGGTAAGTACGTCGAGCTTCGCGACGCTTATATCAGCGTCCGGGAGGCCCTGTACCATGCGGGCTGGGCCCATCACCGGAAAGTCGAAATCGAGTGGATCGATTCTCAGGCTTTGGAAGCCGAGGGCGGTGAGGCGCTGCTGGAAGGTCTCCAAGGAATCCTTGTGCCTGGAGGATTTGGCGGTCGTGGCATTGAAGGCATGATCAAGGCGGCGCAGTTCGCTCGGGAGCGGAGCGTTCCCTACCTGGGCCTCTGCCTGGGCATGCAGATCATGGTCATTGAGTTCGCAAGACATGTGCTGGGACTGGAGGACGCGAACAGCACGGAGTTCAGTATGTTTAGCCCGCATCCGGTGATTGACCTCCTTCCCGAGCAGCGGGACCTGCCGGACAAAGGGGGGACGATGCGGTTGGGCCTGTACCCATGCCAACTCCAGCCTGGGACGCGTGCCATCGAGGCATATGGCGAGCACATACTGTTCGAGCGCCACCGCCACCGCTACGAGTTCAACAACGAATATCGTCTCGCCTTCGAGCGGGCGGGAATGCGCCTTAGCGGACTCTCCCCTGACGGAAGGCTCGTGGAGATCGCGGAGGTGGAGGGCCACCCCTGGATGCTGGGAAGTCAGTTCCATCCCGAGTTTCGATCCCGGCCCCACCGACCTCACCCGCTGTTCCTGGGGTTTGTTGGTGCGTGCCTGGATCCAGCTCCGGCGATCGGCTCCGAAACACGCGCCAGCAGCTAAGGCCTGGCCATCCTGAATGAGGTGAAGGGCAGGCAACTCGGGGTCGCAAATGCGTCGTCTGCCTGAAGCGGCCTCAGCGTGAACCGCCATCTGGAGGGGCACCGCGAATCTGGTGACCCATGGTGGACCAGGGGCCGATCGTTTCCGCCCATCCAGATGGGCCCGGTGGGCTGACCTTGAGGATTCTGGTCACTGGCGGTGCCGGCTTCATTGGGTCGCATGTCGCTGACGCCTTTCTGAGCGCCGGCCATGAGGTCGCCGTCGTCGATAATTTCTCTACCGGCCAGCGTCGGAACGTCCCAGAAGGCGCCCACCTCGTCGAGGCCGATCTTTTGGACCCGTCCGTCGCGCAGTTTGTCGCTGACTTCCATCCGGAACTGATCGATCATCACGCGGCGCACGCGGATGTCTTTGAGTCGGTGCGCGATCCCGTGAGGGACGCCCGCACCAACGTCATGGGAACCGTCGCGCTGCTGGACGCGGCGGTGAGAGCAAAGGTCCGCAAGGTCATTTTCATCTCGAGTGGTGGCGCGATTTATGGCGATCCGGAGCACACGCCCTGCCGCGAAGATGATCCCGCTCGCCCGGTCAGCCCATACGCCGCATCAAAGCTGGCGGGCGAGGAATACCTGCGAATGTTCGGGCGAACCTACGGTCTCGAATACACGATCTTGAGGTACCCCAACGTCTACGGGCCTCGGCAGCACCCCTATACGGAGGAAGGCCAGGTCATAGCGCTCTTCGCGAGGATGATGCTGGCTGGTCGGCAGCCGACGATTTTCGGTGACGGCGATCAGGCCCGAGACTTCGTTTTCGTCAGGGACGTCGCGCACGCCAATATGTCCGCTCTGGACCGGGGAAGCGGTCAGGTGCTGAACCTTGGCACAGGAGCCTGGGTGACAGTCAACCAGGTATACGAAAGGCTCCAGGTGCTGACGGGGTTCGAGGATGCGCCGAACTATGCACCGGCGCGCCCGGGTGAGGTCTATCGCATTGCCCTGGACGCGGGACGTGCGCAGGCGGAGCTTGGCTGGCGCGCGGAAACCGCTCTTGACGACGGTCTAAGGGCGACGGTGGACTGGATCGCTTCGCAGCCAATTCCCAGCGCGACGGCCCCGCCCGAAAGGCCCGCCGATTCGTCCGCTCGTTCCGGGGGCGGCTAAGTTTGGATGACGTTTGAGCGAGTACGTTGCCATCTTGGCTGGCGGGAGCGGCACGCGGCTTTGGCCACTTAGCCGTTCGCATCGACCCAAGCAGCTATTGCAGCTCGTGGGCAGCCGATCCCTCGTACAAGCGACCGTGGACAGAGTTCTGCCTCTCGTTCCCCACGAGCGGATTGTCATAGTGACCGAGGCGAGCCATGCGGATCAACTGCGCGAACAACTCCCCGAACTGCCGAGGGGAAACATCCTGGTGGAACCGGTTCGACGGGGAACCGCGGCGGCCATCGGCCTGGCAGTGCAGTGGATCACCCACCGCGACCCATCCGCAACTATGGCATCGCTTCACTCTGACCACGCAGTGGGGGACGAGGAGGACTTCCGCCGATGCCTCTCAGCGGCGTTCGAAGTGGCGCGTTCCGGCGACTGGCTGGTTACGCTCGGCATCCGTCCGTCGTCACCGCACACGGGGCTAGGCTACATCCAAGTGGGTGCCCCGATCGGCGTATTCAGGGGACTACGAGCGCATCGTGCCATCCGCTTCGTTGAGAAGCCTGACCGAGTCACCGCGGAGGAGTTCTTGGCGCAGGGCTACGTCTGGAATCCGGGGTATTTCATCTGGCGGGTTGACGTCATTCGCAAGGCATTCGAGACGCTATTGCCAGACATGCAGACGCATCTGGCTGCCATCGGCGAAGCCCTTGGTGGCGCAGACGCAGAGGCGGCGCTGGTGCGCGAGTATCCTCAGCTCCGGGTCGAGTCAATCGACTACGGGATCATGGAGCGAGCGGACCGGATTGCGACGATCCCTGCCGACTTCGGCTGGAACGACATTGGTGGCTGGGGTGAGGTCTGGGAGATCTCCGTCAAGGGAGACGGGGATAACGTAGTCCGCGGGGACGCGCTGGCTCTCCAGACGGCGCGCTCCCTGGTGTGGGGGTCAGATCGGCCGATCTTTACGCTGGGGGTCGAGGACCTGGTGATCGTCGACTTGCCGGACGCTCTGCTCGTCTGCTCGCGCGCCCAGGCAGAGCAGCTCAAGGTGCTCATAGAACGTCTGCAGGCGGATCCGAAGCGGGCGAAGCTGCTCTAGGCTCGCCTGAGAGCCGGCCGTGCGGCGCGGCGGCCGAAGAGCCGGCCCAGCTCGCCGTTCTCCCAGACCACGAGCAGCATCGTCGCGTAGAAGTGGCTGGACCAGGAGCCCACAATCACGCCCAGGAGCAACGCGAGCATGAAATTCCTGAGGGTGACGCCGCCGAAGAGCCACAGAGTGAACATGGTCAGCATTACGGCCACACCGGTGTTGAGCGAGCGGACCATCGTCTCCATGAGAGCGTGGTTGACGATATCTTCAAACGCTTCTCCCTGCCGCCTGATCGAGTTCTCGCGCACGCGATCGAATACTACGATCGTGTCATTCACCGAATAGCCGATCACAGTGAGGATGGCGGTGATGAAGAGGGCATCCAGCTCGATCGCGAAGATGCGGCCCAGGAGCGAGAAGACCCCGACGACCACGAGGGCTACATGTATGAGTGCGACCGCCGAACAGAACCCGTAGCGCCAGGCGTCGGCGACTCGACGGAACGCCCACCAGAGGTAGAGCAGAATGCCCAAGCAGGCGGCCAGCACGGCGAGGATCGCGTTGCGCACGATCTCGGCGGCGACGATGGGCGAGACCTGATCGAAGCTCAGCACGGTGAGGGCGCCCAAGCGGCGAGTCAATTCGTCTTCCACGCGCTGCCGACCCGATACGCCCTGGCCGCTGCCCTCGATCTCCGCTTCCAGCGGTTTTGTTCGCACAATGTAGGTGCCATCCTCCGCCCTCTGGATGACGGCCTCGTCGAGCCCGATCTCGGCGTATACCTGTCGGACCGAGGGCTGATCGACGTCGCGCTGGAAACGAACGGTCATGATGGAGCCACTGGTGAAATCGATTCCGGGACGGAGTCCCCCGGGAAGGATGAGCGAGAAGATCCCTGGGAGGACCATGAGCAGGGAGATCAGTAGGAACGCGAACCGCTTGCCAACGAGGTCGTAGGGCACTGACTAGGAGCCCATCTCGGCGGGCTGCGGCCGCCGCGCGGGTACCGGCAACCCGAAAAGCGCGGGGTTCAGGGTCGCCTGCCTGCCGATCAACCCGCGAAGCAAGCTCTTGGATACGGCGACAGCGCTGAACATGCTCAGCATGATGCCTATTGCCAGGGTGAAGGCAAAGCCCATGATAATGCTGGCGCCAAAGTTGGATCCGAACCAGTACAGCACCGCACAGGTGATCAGAGCCGAGACGTTCGAGTCTCGAATCGCAGTCCAAGCCCGCCCGAAACCCGTCTCGATGGCCGAGGCGACCGGTTTGCCCGTTCGGAGCTCTTCCTTCATTCGCTCGAAGATCAGCACGTTGGCATCCACCGCCATGCCGATTGAGAGGATGAATCCGGCGATGCCTGCCAGCGTGAGTGTCACAGGCACCAGTTTGAAGACTGCGAGCAGGACCAGCGTGTAGACGAGCAGCGCGCTCACCGCGACTGCCCCGAGCATGCGGTAGTACGTGATCATGAAAAGGGCTACTACCACCAGGGCGATCTCGCCAGCGACGACACTCTTGCGCACTGAGTCCGCGCCGAGGGTGGCGTCTACCGTCCGCTCCTCCTGAATTGTCACCGGTAGGGGAAGGGCGCCTGCATTGAACTGGATGACAAGGTTCCGCGCCTCGTCGAGGGTAAACGTGCCGGTGATGCGACCACGGTCCCGAATGGTCTCCTGGACGGTGGGAGTTGTCAGCGGCTCGTTGTCGAGAAAGATCCCTAGCCGCTTACCCTTGAGACGAGTCGTAATCTGCTCGAATAGCTTCGCGCCATCGCCGTTGAACTCGAAGAGGATTTCGGGCTTATTACCCTGGTCGAAGCCGAGCTCTGCCTTCTTGAAGTAGGCCCCGGTCAGCTCCTTTTGCTCACCTTCGAGAGGCGCCGTGGCCACCACCCACTGTTCCTCTCCGTCAACAAGTTTCTGTTCGCGGAAATCCAGTTGGGCTGTCTTCCCAATCAGGTTTTTGGCCTCCTCGATGTTTCGGACGCCAGGCAGCTCGACAATGATGCGTTCGCTTCCCTGGCGCTGCACGATAGGCTCCGCCACACCATAGGCGTTGATTCGCCGCTCGATGATGGTCTTGACGCCCTCAACGGCTGCGTTGCGGTCGCCATCCGCCGGAACACGACTCGTATCCGCCTGCAGCACGATGTGTGTGCCGCCCTGGAGATCGAGACCTAGGCGGAAGCCCTGCCGATCGAACCTGAATCCGAAGAAGTCAACGTGAATCCCCGCACTGCCAGGGAGATTCAGCCAGCCCGGAAAATACGTCGAGGGGTTCTGCGGCCAGATGACCAGAATCGACGAGACTCCCAGGACCGCGACAAACAGCAAGAAAAGGTTGTTGTGGCGGTCGTTCGTATGCGTCTCCTTGGGCGTCAGGCGTGCCGTCAGCCGAGTATAGGGGATTGGGAAACGCTCCTAGGTAGGCAGCCCGCGAGTCAAAAGAAGACGGGTCGTCGGGCGTATCACTCGCCTATACTCCCGGCCGAGGAGGTCGCTCCTGGGCGGCTACGGTCGGGGACTGGTTATCGCGCTGGCACTGGGCGGGTGGGCCGTCGCCGGCTTTGTCGTCCTGGTCTTGCCTGTGAGCCCCACGGCTCAGGCGCTTCTCTATTCGGCCGGGTTCGCTGCGCTATCAGGCTCTTGGGCACTTCTCCGCGAGCTCTACGTCGTCCGGCGGGTCTCGGAAGGATCAGAGTCTCGCCGTACCGCGATTCACTTTCTGGGAAGCGGGATGCGTTTCGCCTTCGCGGTCGAGTTCGGCCTCTGGCTGCAGTCGCTTCGCATGCTGACCCCCGTCTATGTCGCGCTTTTGATGGTGACGTACTTGTTCCTGGAGTACCTGTTCCGCGCTGCCGAAGATCGGGCCGGTTGACGTGAGCGCACCGCGTCAGTCTTTCACGGCTCGGCTGAGGGACGCCCAACGTCGCGCCAGAAGCGCTTTGTGCGTGGGCATTGACGTGGATCCAGACCGGCTCCCTGATGGCTTCAGCCGGAGCGCTTCAGGGGTCGAGAGCTTCATTCGAGGAATCATCGATGCGACCGCAGACCTGGTATGCGCCTACAAGCCGAATCTCGCGTTCTTCGAGGCCTTGGGCAGTGATGGTCCGCCGCTCATCCGCTCGACGCTAGACGCGATACCGGACGGGATTCTCTCGATCGGGGACGGCAAGCGGGGAGACATCAGCAGCACCGCGGAGCGATATGCCACCGCATTGTTCGAGGTCTTCGGATTCGACGCCGCCACCGTGAATCCCTACCAGGGGACCGACAGCGTGGAGCCGTACCTGCGGGATGCGGGGCGCGGTGCGTTCGTGCTATGCAAGACCTCCAACCCGGGAAGTCGGGATTTCCAGGATCTGGTTTGCCAGTATGGCGGAGACTATCTGCCGCTCCACGAGGTCGTCGCCCGGAAGGCCGTGGAGTGGAACAGCCTTGGGAACGTTGGACTCGTGGTGGGAGTGACATTCCCCGAGGATCTCGGGCGTATCAGGGCGATTGCGACCGATCTGCCTATCCTGGTTCCGGGCGTGGGCGCGCAGGGTGGGGAAGCTTCGGAGGCCATGCGCTATGGGGCGGCCGATGGAGCGCTGGCTGTGGTGAGCGTGAGTCGGCAAGTTCTCTATGCGTCGAGCGGTTCCGATTGGGCGTCAGCCGCTCGTCAGGAAGCACTCACGCTTCTTGACTCGCTCCGAGTCCCTTCAACCACGGTCCCCGGTTGACGGTCCCCAACATGCCGGTCGATTTTCACATTGGGGATGTGATCAGGCTCCGAAAGCCGCATCCCTGCGGCGGCTCTGACTGGACGGTCGTCCGTATCGGCGCGGACATAGGGCTCCGCTGTGTCACCTGTGGGCGCCGAGTGCTCCTCTCCCGAAGCGTGGTCGAGCGGCGCCTCAAGAGCTTCGTGGCCCGGCCGGAGCATCGCGAGCCCTTCGCGGGGGCTGAGGCTCTCCAGGGTTTGGAGGCGCCAGACCCTTCAGGCGCGGAGTGATTTCCGAGTCGCATCCGGAGCGGTCGGTCTGGAGAAACGGACCTTTCGTCCGGCTGTGGACTGCCCAGGCCATCAGTCAAACGGCCCAGAACGCGATTTGGTACGGGCTCCTGGTCCTGGTGGAGCAAATAAGCCACTCGACTACCCAGCTCAGCATCACGATCCTGTCGGTCGTCGTGCCCGCGATTCTGTTCGGCGTGCCAGCCGGTGTGTACGTGGACCGCTGGGACAAGCGTGCCGTGCTCATTGCCACGAACTTAGTACGCTGCTTCGTTGTCGCGAGCTATGTGCTGCTCCAGGGCACGCTCGCCCTCCTGTACGTCGTCAGTTTCTTTTTCTCGGTCGTGAGCCAGTTCTTCGGGCCCGCTGAGCTCGCGATGATCCCCGCCGTTGTAGGGCGCCGCAAATTGATGGAAGCCACCTCTCTGTTTCACCTGACCTTCACGGTATCGCAGGCAGTGGGGCTGGTATTTGTGGGGCCCCTCATCGTGAAGCTATTCGGGACGCAGACTTTTTTCCTCCTTGCGGCCGCACTCTATGGGGTATGTACCGTTCTGGTCTGGGCTTTGCCACGTCAACCCGGAGAAGCGCCGCCGGATCAGGGAAAAAGGGCGGTAGTCGAGGTCGTTTCGCAAGTAAGGGAAGTCTTGGATCTCGTGCTTGTCGATCGGACCATGCTCTGGTCCATGGTGTATTGGACGGTCGGAGTCGGCATCACGCTCATGGTGGCCATGGTCGCTCCCCGCTTTGTGGTCGACGTGCTGGGTATCGCGCCAGAGGACGCGGTTTTCATCGTCGGGCCGGCCTTTTTGGGTACGGTCCTGGCAGCTGCACTGCTAAGCCGGAGCCGGTCGATCGGGACCTGGGGCGATCGTCAGCGGCTCATCCGCCGTGGACTCATAGTCGTGGCCGCGGCGCTGACCGCTATTGCGGCCCTTCCGGTAGTCGCCAGGACCATGGGACTTCTCCGTCCGCAGGGCGTCGCCGTTGACACGATGACTCAGGCCGATGTGGTCGTTGCCGCCGGCATCATGCTTGCCACTTTTGTCGGAGGGCTTGGGTTCACCGCGCTCATGGTCGGCTCGCAGACCTCGCTGCAAGACCGGGCTCCACCAGAAGCGAGAGGCCGAGTATTTGCCGTGCAACTGATGCTGGGAAGTCTTTGCTCAGCGGTGCCGCTGGTCTTCTTCGGCGGCATTGCCGATCTCGTGGGTGTGGGGCGGGTGATGTTCGTGCTGGCCGGGATCGTGCTGGTCATCAGCTTGATTGGCCGTCGCTTCGCTCCAACTGAAGGCTAGGATGTCGTCGTGAACGGGGCCATGTCGAGGTGAATTCCCAGCACCCGGGATACCTTGCGGGCAACCAGGGGCGCGAGGTCCGGTAGGGCTATCGATATCCCGCCCGACTGGGCTATCGACGTCACCTCATCATCGAGCCCACAGGGGCGGATGAGCCGGAACGGATCGAGATCGACGCTCACGTTCAGTGAGAAGCCGTGCCAGC
This sequence comes from Chloroflexota bacterium, assembly GCA_016202435.1. Classification (GTDB taxonomy): domain Bacteria; phylum Chloroflexota; class UBA6077; order UBA6077; family SHYK01; genus JACQOR01. Next base: position 14,413 of record JACQOR010000035.1, on the reverse strand, counting down.
AGACACCCCGGGTGATGGCCAGCCCGATGAATCCCACCTTCGCGGCGCGTGACCAGACTCCGCGCTGGCGCGGGTCTCGCCGAGCCTGCACGCCGAGCTCGTGGCAGACTTCGATGAGCGCGGTTTCAAGCTGGTCGACGAGGGCTGGCAAACTCGGAGCGAAGGTACGTAGCGGAGCGATCAAATAGCCCACGAGTTGGCCGGGCCCATGGTAGGTGGCCTGGCCGCCGCGCTCCGCTTGACGCAAAGCGATTCCGTGGGCGGTAAGTTCCTGGAACGGTACTAGTAGGTCGCCTGGGGCAGGGCGGCGGCCAAACGTAATGACGGGTTCATGTTCCATGAGCAACAGCGTGGGGGCTGCCTCTCCCCGGATAACCGCGTCCCTCACCCGCATCTGGAGAGCTCGCGCATCGTCATAGGCAAGCATCCCTGCCCATTCAGCGTGGAGGTTGGTCGTCTCCCGTGGGGGATAAATCATTGAAAGGTCCGACGGAGCGCAGCGGTACACCCCGGACCTCCCAAGCCAGGGAAAACGATGCCCGGTGAGATGCCGCACGGGAGAACATGTAGTGGGCAGTCCCCCAAGAAGGGCGATCGGAGGTGCGAACCTCGCGAGTATAATTCTGCTTCCCGCCCGCTCCTTCCCAAGGCGCCTGACCCCGAGGCAGCTGACCACGAGATCCCACCTGAGCCGCGCGGGTAGCCCGGAGAAGAGGCGTGGATCCAGACCTGTACCTTCGCGGCGCTGAAGGTTTCACACGCGCGCTCAACACTGAGTACTACGTCTTCCGTGCGGGACTGAAGACCGCCCTTGAACTCTCCCCCATCTACGGGGAGTATTCCCACCTCTTCGAGGGCGAGCGGTTCGCGGAAGCCAAGACCTGGGATCTTGATCCTCGCGAGGTCCGTTATCTGCTGGACTTTATCGCCCACGGTTACGTCAGCAGAGAGTCGCGAGCGTCGGCCGAGCGCACGGCTGCCATTGAGGTCGCGTCGACGGTTCAGTGGGACGAAGCCTCCATTCCCTACCGGCAGGTCCCTCCGCTGATCGCGCGGGAGGCGGATCCGGTTCGTCGGCACGATCTCGAAGCTCGCTACCTCGCCGTAATGGCTAGGCTCAATCCTACTCTCGAAGAGGGGGAAAAGAATCGGCAGCGGGCCGCGCGGCAGTTTGGACATCCGGATTACGTCGCGATGTACGACGAGTTGCGAGGCTTCAAGCTCCAGACCCTCGCTGAAACGATGCAGCGGTTCATCGCTGAGACCGACGAGCTGTATTTCTCCGCGCTGGACACCTATCTCCATGAGCTGCGGATTCTCCGTGATGACGCCCGTCGGTGCGACCTTGCTCGAATCTTTCGCGGCCCCCAATACGATCTCATGTTCCCCCAGGACTCAATGATTGCCAAACTCCATTCCACCCTGCGCGGAATGGGGATCCTGCTCGAAGACCAGATCAACATTCGTCTGGATGCGGAAGTGCGGCCGCTAAAGTCGCCGCGGGCATTCTGCGCCACCATCCAGGTGCCGAACGACGTGCGGCTGGTCGTCAAGCCCTCGGGCGGCGAGCAGGACTACGAAACCTTGTTCCACGAGGCGGGACACGCCGAGCATTACGGCAATGTCGATGGGACGCAGCCATTCGCGTACCGTTACCTGGGTGATGCTTCAGTGACGGAAGGCTACGCGTTCCTGCTGGAGTACCTCATTCATGACCCTTCGTGGCTGTCTCGGTATGCGACCGGCGCCGATGCACTCGGGTTCTTCCAGCTCGCTGGTTTTCATCGCCTGTACATGCTGCGCCGTTATGGTTCTAAACTGATCTATGAGCAGCTACTGCACCAGGTGGATGAGCCCGCTGACGCGGCTGAGTGGTACGACAATCTGCTCAGTCGCAACCTCGGCTGCGGTCACGGGCCCGAGAGCTACCTGACCGACGTCGATGATGGCTTCTACTGCGCCGCATACCTCCGCGCTTGGATGTTCGAGGCCCAGCATCGACGCTTCTTGCGTAATCAATTCGACCAGGAATGGTTTCGCAATCCCAAGGCGGGCAAGTTCCTTATCGAGTTGTGGCAGGAAGGCCAGAAGTACAACGTCGAAGAAATCGCGCGATTCATGGGCTACGGCGGCCTCGATATCGCCCACGTTGCCGAGGACATCCGTAGCCTGATGGGGGCCACGTGACCGAGAACGCATTGAGCCATCTGGATGACACGGGCGCCGCACACATGGTGGATGTATCTGAAAAAGCGGACACGATGCGACGGGCTACCGCGCGTGGCCGCGTCTCCATGGCGCCCTCCACACTGAGCCTCATTGAAAGCGGCGAGATGGCAAAAGGAAGTGTGCTGGGCGTAGCGCAGATCGCCGGAATCATGGCCGCCAAGCAAACCGGCTCGCTGATTCCTCTGTGCCATCCGCTCCCGCTCACCGGAGTCGACGTTCGCTTCGATATCGATCGTGCCCAGTCGGCAATCGACATCGAGGCAACCGCGACGGTGGTTGGGAAGACGGGCGTGGAAATGGAAGCGATGGTCGCGGTGTCGCTGGCGGCGCTCACCATCTATGACATGTGCAAGGCGGTCGATCGAGCGATGGTTATCGGAGAGGTGCGCCTGGTGCACAAGAGCGGGGGGAAATCGGGAGAGTTTGTCCGGGAGGCTGAGTGACGTCCGAAACGAGCGAACGTCCGATGCGCGCGGCCATCATGACGATGAGCGACACCGGCTCTCGGGGCAAGCGTGCAGATACGAGCGGGGATCGGATCGCGGAGTTTCTCGGCGACATGCACGCCGATGTCGTGGACCGGGTGCTGATACCGGATGACCGAGACCAGATTCGACGCCATTTGTGCCGCCTGGCCGACGAGTCCCGCGTGGACTTGATACTGACCACCGGCGGCACCGGGTTGGCGCCTCGCGATGTGACCCCCGATGTGACGGCTGAGGTCGTGGACTACCAGGCGCTCGGCATGGCCGAGGCGATGCGAGCGTACGGCATCCAGAAGACTCCCTTCGGGATGCTGTCGCGTCAGGTCGTAGGCGTCCGCGGTCGAACTTTGATCGTCAACCTGCCCGGTAGTCCGAGGGCCGTCGCTGAGTGCCTCGAGGTGCTCCGGCCGGTGTTGGCCCACGCCGTGGAGCTCATCCGCGGCACAACCGTCGATCACGATCCTCCGATGGCCAAGGGTTAGGCAGGGTCCGCGGAGTCAGCGCGGTGCCGGCCCCAATGGAAATGGTCCTACAGGGCCGTCTTTGGGAAGCGATCTCCACGAGCGGAGAATGTCTGGCGCAAGATCGCTCGCTCCTCGGGACCAATCCCGCCGATGATGACCAGGGCAAGAGCATAGACCGCCGCTGAGATAGCGATCGTTGCCAGCATTGGCCCGCTTGCGAGTGCCCACGTAGTTGCACCCATGGCACCGGCGGCGAGCGCCGGCCGCCACGCTAGGGCGAGGAGCTTCACGGGGCCGACATGACGTCGTACCGCGTACCAGAACGGCCCGAGCAGGACCACTTCGGAGCCAATTGTGATGAGGGCCGCTCCGACGTATGCCAGGTGTGGGATCAGCAGGAGATTCCCAGAGATGTTGAAGGCGGCGGCTAGCAGGAAGCTCCTCGTGATGAAGCGCTGTTGATCAACCGCGATGAGCACGTACTGGAGCAGGCCATTCACGAAGCTGAACGGCAGAAACCAGATAAGGATTTGGAGGGCCACGACGGAATGCGGCACATAGGCGTCGCCGGCCACCAGTCGAACGATCGGTTCGGCCAACAGCATCGTTCCGACGGCGATGGGCACCGCGAGCGTGAGAAGTGCCTTCATGGCCAGCTCTACGGAGTGGACTAGAGTGCCGCCCCCTGACGCGGCGTACCGCGAGAATACGGGGAACAGCGCGAGCGTCAACTGGGATGGGATGACGTTCAGGCCATCGATGAATTTGTAGGCAGCGCCGTACCAGCCGAGGACCGCGTCTCCCCAGAATGGTCTTAGAATCAAACCGTCCACTCTAAAAAAGAGGCTCGCGAGTAGATTGTTCAGCATGAGGGGATAAGAGGCAGCGATCAGTCGCATCGATAGCCCCGGGCTGAATACCAGTCCGGGGCGGCCCTCCAGGCTCAGCAACAGACCGACGAGAGCAGCAGCGGATACGACATTCACGGCGATCGAGAGGGCGGCGAGGCCGACGATGCCGAAACCCAGGGTGAGTACGGCGATTCCCCCCACCAGTTTCAAGATCGCCGTTATTGTTCCGACGTAGGCGGGGTACTCCATTCGCTCTCGCGCGTTGAAGATGGCGGTCACCAGCCCCGACAGGTTGGATACGGCCATTCCAGTGGCGAGGAGGACGAGCGCAAGCGCCATCTCAGGGGTCACGTCCAGAAGCGGGGCGAGGGGCCCGGCAATTGCGAACGCGATCAGCAGGCAAAGCCCGGAAAGGACTGAGCGGGCAAGGGCTGCGGCGCCGAGGTAGCGGTCGCGGGCCAAGGGGTCGCGCGCAATGTCCCTCGTCAAAAGGACGCCCAAGCCGAAGTTCGCGAGGATATCGAGGTAGCCCACAACCAGGACGGCCCACGTATAGCGCCCGACGTCAGCCGGCCCGAGTATTCGCAGCATCACTACCGCGAGGCCGAGGTCGAGAGCTTTGTTGATCGTGCCCGCGGCCATTGGCACGAGCGCATTCTTGAGAACTCGAGAAAGCGTCGAACGGCCCGAGACTCTAGCCAGGAATCGCTGCCAGGCGCCAAGCCCGATGAGGGTGAGCAGGAGCAACAGTCCAACGGCCGAGAGCAGCGCACCGAGAACCCACGAGAACGGTCGATAGACAAAGGTAACGACGTGTTCGCCGGCGGAAACTTCTACGGCACGAAAGATGCCGTCCGCTCGGTAGATCGGATGCTCAGCGCCGTCAACGAATGCGCGCCAGCCCGAAGCGAAGTAGTCGAAGAGAACGACGTAGCCACCTCCGGGCGAAGAGACGAGAATCCGGACCTCTGTGTTTCCGTGACTCTGGACAGACGCGGTGCCGGGGCTGCGTCGCTCGGTGCGAATTCCATCGGGCCTCTCGACTGTCGCAGTCGAGCGTAAGTCGAGGCCGTTCAGCCGCGCCAGCGCATCGTCCTGGGATGCAAAATACTCGGCGTCACCGACCAGCATCGCTCTTGGAAGGGCGCTCTCGCGGCGGTAGATTTTCGTAGGCCCGTCAAGAACTAGAGTCAGGCCCGGCCCGCTCAGCGGCGCCACGCTCAGCACATACCGGACACCCAATGGGTCCAGCAACGGCGAGGACAGGCTCTTGGGATCAGAGAACGACTCAATCTTGCTGAAGAGCAGCATCGTGCGCACGCTGTCAGCCTCGATGAGGGACAAGTACTGGACATAATCCCGTGGGATGAGGCTGTCATAGCCGCGAATGTCTTCGAGCCCAAAAAGCGCCGCGGTGTTGGCGGGCAGCATGTCGGGCCCGAATGCCGTTATCCGGAAAGGACCCGAACCTGCCGTGGCATCCGCCAGCAACGCGCGAATCGCAGGCGGACCCTCTTCTATGACGCGAGGGTCGCCCGCCGTGCTGAAGCCGGCGCCGAACACGAAAAGATCCATGACGGTCAAGCCCACTAGCCAGAGGGCCGCCCCGCGGCCACGGAAACTCAGCCCGACACCGGTCGCGATCAGAAGGACAGCGAGAACGGCGAGATTCATCCACTCGTAGGAGAAAAGTGCTGCTCCGTCCGGAAAGGCTTGGGCGAGCCGCGCGGAACGCTCAGTGGCACCGGTCGCGAGTGTCGTGGGAGCCGTGGGGTTCACCAGTCCCAGCATGAGGGTGAGCAGCAGCAGGAGACCGCCTGCCAACAGAACGGCTACGGCGCCGCGCATTGCCCGCCGTGCCGCACCGAGGGTCGATAGACCGAGACCGGCGAGAACTGCAACTGCGAAGCCGTATAGGAAAACCCAGCGAAACGGTGTGTGGAGCTGGTCGTACCCGGGTACCAGGAAATAGAGCGGTGCGAGCAGGGGAGTCCCGAAAGCTAGCAGCAAGGATACGCCGGCCAGGATCACGAGCGGCCAGCGCTGGGGTGAACCGCTCGCGAACACACCGAACGCGCCGAGGAAGAGTGGGACGACGCCAACGTAAGCCGTCCCTTCGACGAAGTTCTTCGTGCCCCACTCGGTAGTCCGGCGCGGGTCACCGTCTCGGGCGGCCGAGCGCCACTCCCCCGTGGTGAGGTCAAGAATTTCGTGGTGGGTGGGGTTGCCAAAGAAGTTCGGGAGGACGAAGGCCAGGAGCCCCTCTTTGGGAAGCGCGTAGCTCCGCACGTCGTCGTAGCTCACCTGGCCGCTACGGAAGTTATTCGCACCCGCGTCTCGAAACGGAAGGAGTTGGGCGCTTGCGAGCATCCCCCCGAGCAGGACGCTGCCCAGGGCGATTAGCGCCGTCATCGACGCTGCCATGGGTTGGCGATTCCTCAAAGCTGTCTGAACCAAACGTATCGCGGCGTAGAGGCCCGATGCTGCCAGGTTGTAGAAACTGATCTCCGGGTGACCGGCGAGAAACTGCAGCCCTGTTCCGGCAGCCAGGACCGCTGCTGGTCGCCTCCATTCTCCTCGGAGGCTTCGCTCGCTCCGCTGAAAAAGTCGCTCGATGGCCCAGAGCAAGAGGGGCAACCAGATCGCGGTCGCAATCATCTGCGGCCACATCGTGCTTACGACCAGGAAACCGCAGAGCCCGAAAGTGATCCCAGCCAGAACACTCCCCGTTCTGGTCGCTCCCAGCGCCCGTGTGAACAGATGCGTGAAGACCATCGCCAGGAGCAGATGGAAGGCGATGAAAGTCTCGTACCACTGAGTCACCGGAAGGAACGCCAGGGCGAGCGCCGGCGGATAGAGTGCCTGGTTTTGTGCTGCGGCGAGGAAAGCCTGGCCGCCCAGGATCGAGGGGTTCCAGAGGGGCGGCTCGCCCCGCGCCCAGCTTTCATGAACGAACCGGCGCCAGGCCACGTTTTGGAGGACCGCGTCCGAGGTCAGAGCGTTGTTTGGCCGTGTAAGATCCAGCTCCGAAGCCTGCTCTCGCCAGGGAGCAAAGGAGACCAGGTTGTCGGTAGGCAGCAATACGCGGTCTGTGAGGAGTTGAGGAGCGTAGAAGGCGGTCACGACGGCGGCGTAGAAGGACGTTGCGATCAGTGCTGGGCGTATACGCTTCATGACCGTGAACCTAGCCAAACTTGTGAGGCCGGTGGCCAACGGCGAATTGAGCCGCGGAGGGGGGCCGCACCCCTCCGGTCACCCGAGGGACAGATTGTCGCGTCCAATTGGCGACGGGATGACAAGCGAGCATTACCGGACACCGGGCGGGACTCTGTGAGCCACGCTCCCATCGCGCGCCCAAGGCCCGCAAGGGCCACGGGGTTTGGGGGGCGGCAGCCCCCAGCCTTATCGGGCGGCTCGCGGCGACCGGGCCTCCCCCTTACCAGCGAGAACGGATCTGCCAGACGCGCCAGGTCGCCTCGGTGATAATTCGCCAGGACATCTTGGACTGCCCGCGCTCGCGCTCGCCGAAGTAGATTGGCAACTCAGTGACGCGAAGTTTGAGCTGCTGGGATGCGACTGCCATCTCGATCTGAAAAGCGTAGCCGTCAGAGCGGACGCGGTGCAGGGGCAATTTGCGGAGCGCATCGCCACGCCAGGCTTTGAACCCCGCTGTCGTGTCGTAAACCCTGAGCCCCGTGACCCAGCGTGCGTAGAGGTTGGCGTACTTGCTGAGCAGATAACGCCACATCTCCCAGCGTTCATCTAGTTTCCCGCCAGGCGCCCACCGAGAGCCGACGACGACATCGTGGTTCTCAAGGAGACGGAGCATTTCCGGTAGGTAACTTGGCGAATGTGAGAAGTCAGCGTCCATCTCGAATACGATGTCGGCGCCCCATTCGAGAGCAAGGGAAAAACCGGCGATGTAGGCGCTACCCAGCCCGAGCTTGCCCGCGCGGTGCAGAACTCTGACCCGGCCATCCCTCTCGCGCGATAGGCGATCAGCGATCCTGCCCGTGCCGTCCGGCGATGCGTCGTCCACCACCAACACTGAGACGTTGGGCGGCACCTCGAGCCAACCTCGAGGTGCCGGTGGTCTGGCGCGCAGGAGACTCGTCGACGAACTGACGCCAACCGCTTCGGGAACAAGCTTCGGTGACGGGGGAGAGGAACCGGCCATCCAGTCGAGCTTGTCGAGCAAGGTCTCGACCATCGCTTCGAGATTTTCGGCCTCGTTGTAGGTTGGGAGGACAATCCAGACGTTCACGGGTTCCGAGTATAGCCCTGTCCTTGAGCGACGCGAAGCAGTTCCCCAGGGCGCCCAATTCTTCGGGAAAGCCCGGGATGGGGTTTCGCCTGCGGGATGACAGCGCTTTAAGTAGGCTCGGGACGGGCCGCAACCATGAACCCTGGGCATGACACAGTGAGGGCCTCATCACAGAAGACTCACGGGCCACGGGGCTGCCTGCCTGACCGCCGCGGCGCTGCATCGACGAAACCCTACAATCCTCCGGGCCCGATGACAGACGGGCACGTGACAAGCCCTTCAGGAGCAGCGCTACTCGTCGATGCTTATGGGTCCCCTGTGGGGACGGGCAGCGCTCTTGGCGAGCGTCCTCTTCCCGCTTCTTTCTCACCCCGCCCCGCTTCGAGCTGAGAGCTTCGGAGCTGGCATGAGCTTTTGGATCTCGGGGTCGCAGCTGTTCGAGGGCTCGGGAACCGGTCTCGATCTGCGCGAAGGCGATCTGGTGTTGGGTGCCGACGCCCGTTACTCGCCCGCCTACGATCCGCATTCCAAGTTTGGGACGGCCCAGTCGCTAGCGGTACAGTTTGATTGGCCATCGGTTGTCGATGACCTGATCCTTGACGCGGAGCTGCCTCGAGGCACTGATGTCCTGCTCGAGGCCCGAGGGTGGTTTGAAGGGCATTGGGGCCTCTGGGAGCTGACGGATGCGCTCGATGCGCTCGCCGGAGCGTCATCGCTGCAGGCACGGGTTACCCTCCTCTCCAGCCCGAGTGGCCAGTCTCCGAGAGTGCGAGGCGTGTACGGATGGGTCCGGCCCATGGAGGCGAGGTTCCATGCGGAGAATCTCGCAGCCCAATTCGGTCCACCTACAGCGACCCTGTGGGCGACCCGCGAGGGGTTGGTAGGGGGGACCACAGCTAACGGTCACGTCATAGTGGAACGTGACCGCTTCGTGGCGCTGCCGTCGCGCCGGGCGCTCAACGCCCTGGACCGGAGTGACTACGTAGTTCGGCTCGAATATCGGGGCAGGACCGTCGAGGCGCCAGTTTGGGACGTTGGGCCGTGGAACATCCGGGACGACTACTGGAACGAGAGGCGCGAGTCCTTTGGCGATCTCCCCCGATGGACTCCGGCGGCAGAGGCCGCCTTTTTTCGCGACTACAACGGCGGCCGAGACGAGTTTGGACGGTACGTGACCATTCCGACCTCTATTGACCTTGCCGACGGCACTTTCTGGGATGATCTCCAAATGACCTCGAACGATTGGATCAGGGTGACGTTCCTCTGGCTCGATGCGGCTTCGCCGCCGGCCCGGACAACCCCGCTGGTTACTCCCCGAAGCGCGCCGGCTTCTGAATCGGGCGCTCCGATCATTTTGGCGCCGCCGCCCCCGGCGGCGAGTGGCAGCGCGACGCTGGCCGCGAGTCCGAACCCCGTCCCCGCCGGGAGCGGGCGAGGGATTACCAACATCAGCTGGAATACCGGCGACGGATCGTTCGGCCAGGTCTTTGTGTGGCAACAGGGGGGCGGCGAGGTGCCTTTCGGCCAGGGTGCCAAGGGTTCGGCGGAGGCGTCCTGGATCACCCCAGGCTGGACCTACGAGTTTCGACTGTACCAGGGGATGACGAAGGCCAAACGGTTGCGGACGCTCACGGTAACTGGGAGCCATTCGAGGCAGACTGCGATCCCAACCCCCGCGCCTGCGCTGCCGCCTTGGAATACCGGTGGCGAGGGTATTCCGGCGCCGGGCTCGCCTTCGGACGGCAGCACGTATGCCATGCTGTTTGATCCTCCCTGGATTGCCGCTGCACCTGATGGGGCCGGCGGGTCGCTGGTCAGCTGGAGCACCGGAAATGGCGGTGTGGGCCAGGTCTTCGTATGGCAACCTGGTGGTTCTGAAGTGCCTTTCAGCCAGGGCTCCAACGGGTTTGCCAGCATTTCCTGGCTCCGACCAGGCTGGGCCTACGAGTTTCGGCTGTACCAGGGGTTGACTCGTCTCCAGACCCTTAGGGTAGTCGGCCACCCACAGAGCCCGATCCGAGTGCCCGCGTCGGACTCCACTCGGGCCAGTTTGACCGCGCGGGTGGCGCCAGCGCTGGACGCCGACGACCCAACCGTCCTGTCGATCACCTGGGATACGGGCACCGGACTGACGGGACAGCTTTACGTTTCCGAAGGTCAGGGACCGGAGGAGCTTTACGCGCAGGGACCCGTCGGAACCAGGGATGTGCCGGGGCTTACCCCCGGAGATACGTACTACTTCTCGCTCTACGAGGGGACCGGGCACGTTCAAGAACTGGCCGCGGTCTCGGTGACGGCGCCGACGGCTGAACCGCCGACAGACCTGGCAGACTTCTAAGAATGTCGTCGGGAAGAGAAGGGCATCTCAGCAGAAGGGAGATCGAGGCCATCATTCCGCACCGGGCGCCTTTTATCTTCGTTGACGAAATCGTCGAGCTGGATCTTGGGAAACGAGCCGTAGGCGTCATCCATGACGTCGCTGAGTTCTCCGACGTCCTATCCGGGCACTTTCCCGGATTTCCGGTAATGCCCGGAGTGCTCATTGCCGAAGCTCTGGCTGAAGTAGGAGCGGTCGCCGCGCTCGGTCTACCCCAGAATCGGGGAAAGATCGCCATGCTCACGGGCTTGGACGGATGGCGCTTCCGGAAACCCGTGTTTCCTGGTCACGAAGTGCGGCTCGAGGTTGCTGTGACCGCCCAGCGCGCGAGCTACGGCAAAGCTCGCGGCACCGCCACTAGTGAGGGCCAACTGCTCGCCGAAGGCGAGCTTTCCTTCGCGATCGTCGACCGACCCGCAGAGCTTGGGTAGAGGGGCGTCTGCCGGTACCCTACGAGATCCGGGCAAGTTGATGTGCCTACCCCTGGGTCACAATCGGGAGGATCAGCGGGCGGCGGCGCGTGTGATAGGACAGGTAGCCTTCCAGGATCTCCCGGGTCTTGGACTCAATCACGCTCGGTTCTGGCGGCCCACTGAGACGGGATATGGCTCGGCGGAGTCGCCTTTCACCCTCATGCACGAGATCCTCCAAGTGCGGGCTGTCATTGTCAAACAGGCCTCTTGAGATGAACTCCGGCCGACCGATCAGCTCTCCAGTTTCCGCGTCCAGCGTTATCGTGACCACGAGGACCCCGTCGTCGCCAAGCCGGCGTCGGTCTCGTAACACGACGTTGCTTACTCCGAGGGTCAGGCCGTCGACGAACACCGCTCCGGACGGGATCGCGCCCGCTCGCCGCACGCCCGTCTCGTCGAACTCCACCACGTCCCCGATGTCCGTCAGGATCACCCGGTCCTCGGAGATGCCGATTTCCTTCGCCAGCGTCCGGAACTCCGAAAGGTTCCGATACTCGCCGTGAAGCGGGACGCAGTACTTTGGCCGGACGAACCGAAGCATGTCACGGATTTCCTCACGGCTCCCATGGCCGGACACGTGCACGTGCTCCGCGTCCGTCCCAGCGCGACGCGCAATGACGTGGGCGCCGCGCCGGTACAAGTTATTGATGGTCCGGGACACGGTGATCTCATTGCCCGGCACCGGACTGGCTGAGAGCACGACGGTGTCTCCGCTTATGATCTTGATGCCCGGGTGGTCGTCCGCCGCCATGCGGGCGAGAGCAGACGTCGGCTCCCCCTGGCTTCCCGTGGTGAGCAGCACGGTGGATTCCGGAGCCAGCCCCCGGAGCGCCCCAAGGTCAGTCGCCACGCCCGATGCCTCCGGCATGTAGCCCATGGAATGCGCTACGTCGACGTTCTTGACGAGGCTCCGGCCCACGATGCCCACTGAACGGCCCATCGCCTGGGCAGTCTGAACTACCTGCCGGAGTCTGGTGATGTTCGACGCGAACATCGTCACAATCACTCGTCCGGGGGCTTGCCGCATGATCCGGGCAAGCGAATCCGCGACCAACTGCTCGGTAGGTGTGCGCCCAGGCTCATCGATGCGAGTTGTGTCGCAGAGGAGAACGAGCACCCCCTCATCGCCCAGTTGAACCAGCCGCTGGATGTCAGCCGGTTTCTCGTCCAGTGGGGTCGGGTCGAACTTGAAGTCGCCGGTGTGAACGCAGATGTACTCGTCGCAGCGGATGGCGAGCGCCACCGCGTCCGGCACACTGTGCGTCACGTGGATGAACTCGACCCCAAACGGGCCGAACTGATGCACTTCCCCTGGACGGATCTCCTCATAGATCACGCGGTCTCGGACCCCGTATTCATGAAGCTTGGTGTCGACGAGCCCGAGCGTCAATGGCGCACCGGCGACCACGAGGGGCTGGGCAGCAGGGAGCTGCCGAACCAGAAACGGCAGCGAACCGATGTGGTCCTCATGCGCGTGTGTGAGCAGCACGACGCGCAATTGATCGGCTCGCTGCAAAACGTACTCATAGCTGGGGATGACGAGGTCGACTCCGAGCATCTCATCCTCGGGGAACTTGAGGCCGGCGTCGACGAGCAGTGAGCTGCCAGCATATTCGTACAGAGTGGAGTTCTTGCCGAACTCGCCGACGCCGCCAAGTGGTGCAATGCGAAGAGGTCCGACGACCAAAGCTTCTCCTTTATCCGGGGGCGTGCCCGCGTGTCCTTGCCACGTGGAAGAGCGCTAACGCGCCTCCTGTTTTGTGGCCAGCTATCCTGGTGGGTGCGGAATTATCGACATCACCGAGCGAAACTGTACCGCTCCGTCCCGGTTCATGGCATAACCCCTACTATCTGTCTATCTGCTGATGGAGGCCGGTCCCTAGAGTGCGGTGCCCCTATTGTTCCGCTTTGACCACGAAGGTCATCGACAAGCGCGACTCGGAAGATCGTACGGTGACGCGTCGTCGTCGCCGCTGCTCTGCCTGTGGCGGGAGGTTCACCACCTACGAGCGATCCGAAGTGGCCGATGTGATGGTGGTAAAGAAAGATGGCCGGCGCGAGCTGTTCAGCCGTCAGAAGCTGCGCTCCGGAGTGATGAAGGCCTGCGCCAAGCGACCAGTAAGTGCCGAAGCCATCGAACAACTCGTGAACGAGGTGGAGGCGGAGCTTCGCCGCAGCGAAGGCTCCGAAGTGAGCAATCAGCTTGTGGGTGAACTGGTGATGGATAAGCTCAGAGTGCTCGACAACGTGGCGTACATTCGGTTTGCCTCCGTCTATCGGGCCTTTGCCGACCTCTCGTCGTTCCAGGATGAGATTCAGCGTGTGTTGAACCCGGATCGGGTCGGAACTGTCTCTGGTCGAACCAGTAGCTAATCGGTTTGGCCCATCTCCCACCGGGTTGAGGGTGAGCGTGAGCGCGGCCAGCCGAACGCCGCGCAGCCGGAGAGTTCTTGCTCACCAGTCCCTTGCCTTGGTGGCGCTCCTCACCTGGGGCTGCTCGTATGGCCCCAGCGGGGGCGGCCGAGTGCTTCCAGTCCCTCCGCCCCTCACGAGCACCGCGGCGCCTTCGCTGGCCGCAACCGAGGTCCCCCCGACGCCTGCCGCAACTCCGATACCCACGGCCACGCCCAGACCTGGGCGTGATTTTGCGCAGGTCCTGCGGGTCTGGGACGGGAATACGGTGCTGATCGAAGGAGGAGCAACGATCCGCTATATAGGCGTCGATACCCCGGGAGCGGGAATGTTCGGCCGTTCCCTAGAGCCATTCGGGCGTCAGGCAGCGGAGCGCAACGTAGCCCTGGTTGAACGCAAGCGGGTCGAGATCCAGTCGGATGTTTCGGACCTCGACTCGGCTGGTTTCTTGCTCCGCTACGTATACGTTGACGGCGTAATGGTGAACGAGATGCTGCTCCGGGAAGGCCTGGGGAAGTTGGCTCCGCTCGGGTCGAACCTGCGGTATCAGGCTGGGCTCGAGCGCGCGGAAGCGGCGGCTCGAGCGGCGCCACTCAACATTTGGACCCTCGTTACTCCCACCGCCACGCCCACGCCCACGCCAACCGTGGCGCCCACGCTGGCCGCCTCTCCGGCAACTCCGAGGGGAACGGTGCTTCTGACCCGAACTCCCGACGCGACGACCCGCCCACTCACTGCGTCTCCAACTCTAGGATTCGCCCTTACCCCGGTCCGGACGTGACGGGCCTCCGGCAGGCGCAGCTAGCTCACCCCTCCATTGGGAGCAGATTGTCACGGCGACCGAGGCGAAACGCCCGG
>JACQOR010000037.1 GCA_016202435.1 Chloroflexota bacterium | reverse complement strand
GCGGGCTGAAAACGTCGTATCCTGGCTAGACCGGGCGCAGCGGTCGATCCGAGCGCGTTCTGAATGAGGAGTTCGCCGTGGTCCTTGATCCGAAGGTCGGACGGGTCCGCGTGGTGCTCACCATCGCGGGCTCGGATTCGGGCGGCGGGGCGGGAATCCAGGCTGACCTGAAGACCTTCGCGGCCATGGGCGTCCACGGAGCCACGGCGGTCACTGCCCTTACTGCACAGGACACCCGAGGCATTATCGCCGTGCAGGAGGTGACGCCCGAATTCGTGGCGCAGCAGATCGACGTGGTCGTCGCTGACCTGACGGTAGACGCCACCAAGACCGGGATGCTGGGCAACGCAGCCGTCGTTGAGACGGTCGTGGCCAAGGTGGCCGAACACGGTTTGCGCCCGCTGGTGGTGGACACCGTGCTGGCGGCCACGAGCGGCGAGCGGCTGCTGGCGCCGGAGGGTCTGACGAAGCTGCGCGCGCATCTGATTCCGCTGGCGACGGTAGTGACCCCGAACCTCTCCGAGGCGGAGGCGCTCACCGGCTCGCCCGTGCAATCGTTGGAAGACATGAGGGAGGCGGCGCGGGAGATCCACGCGCTGGGCGCACAGGCGGTGGTGGTGAAGGGCGGGCACCTGCCCCAGAGTGCCGAGGCGGTTGACGTCCTTTTTGACGGCGCCGAGTTCGTCGAGCTGCGCCGCCCGTGGATTCGGACGAGCAATCTGCACGGCACGGGCTGCACCTTCGCCTCGGCGCTGGCCGGCGGCCTGGCGCTCGGCCTGGCCGTCGGGCCGGCCGCTGAGCTGGCCAAGGAGCTGGTGACCCAGGCGATCAAGCGCGGGCTCTCACTCGGACAGGGTCGGGGACCCGTGAACCCCGTCGCGATCCTTTACGAGCGCGCGGGCCGGTTGGACCCGATTTAGTGTGGTGAAACGTAAGTTCGCTGAAGAAGTCGGTTCACCCTCAGTCGCCGCGTCGCCCTCTCCCAGAGGGAGGGGGGGCAGACGGCCTTCACCCCGCCTCTACTTCTCGGCCATTGCGCTGTCTGTCGGACTGGCCAGCGCCGTCCTGATCAGCTCGCTGGCGGGTACCTGGAAGGCCCCCGCCGCCCGCGCGCCTGTTGCCGCGACCACGATCGCCGAGCAAGCCTGGAAGAGCCGGTTGGAAGGCGCCTACGAACAGGCGGCGCGCGGCTATCTCGAAGCCCGATCAGTGAGCGGCGCCGAAGGTCGGTCTTCCCTCGCGCTGGCCGCTGCGGAAGCGTACCTCACCGCCCAGGACTACACCCGTGCGCTCGAGGCGGCCCGCCTGGCGCTCGCGGACGATCCGCGAGCCGTAGACGCCCGCATCGTCGAAGGTCGGGCGCTCATGGGCGCCGGCCGTCTCGACGAGGCCGAGCGCGCACTCCAGGCGCACCTCGACGGGGACCGGCTCGCCGGCTACGGGGCCTTTCTCAGCGGTGAGCTGCGGTCGGCGCGGGGCGACCTCGCGGGCGCGGGCGCGCGGTACGCGCAGGCCGTCGAGCTGGGGCTGGCTCCTCTCTGGGAAGTCGCCGCGCTTCGCGGCGTGGCCCGGGGCCTGGAGGCCCGGGGCGATGCCGCCGGAGCGGCGGTGACCTACGAGCGGGCCGCCGCTCGCGGGACGCAGATCGAGGATGCCGGGGTCGCGGTCTGGTTCGACGGGGAGCTGGTGCGACGATCTGCGGAGGCGCGCGTTCCGAACCTGCTCTGGCACGCAGCGCAGGCGTACCGGACCGCGGGCGAGGTCGCTCGGGCGGTCGACACTTACCTGGCGATTACCTCCGATTACCCATCGGCGCGGGAAGCAGAAGCAGCGCTGGAAGAGTTGGTTGACCTCGGGGTGGCCGATACGCTGGACCCCATTTCGCGGGGCCGAATCTTGCTCCAGGCCGGGAAGCCCACCGAGGCCGACGCGGCGTTCGCGGCTGTACCTTTCGGGACGCCCCAGCGCCCCGAAGCAGCCTACCACGCTGGCCTGGCGCTGCGCGACCAGGGCTTGCCGTTCGACGCGATCGAGCAATTGACCGCCGTAGCCAGCCGCTACTCCGGTAGCTCTCTTGCGCCTGAGGCGCTCTGGCAGGTGGCTCGGCTCACCGAGCAATGGCTGGGCGCCGATCTGGCTCGGGAAGCCTACTTCGCGGTGGCGAACACCTTCCCGCACAGCCCGCGGGTGGCGCAGGCGCTGATGGAGGCAGCTGCGATCGCGTCCGACGCGGGAGAGGTCGCGACCGCGACAAGCATCTGGCGCCGGATCACGGTCGAGGTGGCCGATCCCTCGGCGCGTGCCGAGGCCCAGTACCGCTGGGGCCACAGCCTGCTCGTTTCGGGAGAAGTCGACGTCGGCATGGCACTGCTGGCGGGCCTGGAGGAGACGGCTCCGACGAGCTTCGCGGGTCTTCGAGCCCGTGACGTCCGCCTCGGAGGTCTGGGAGCCGAGCCGTATCGTGCTGCCGCTACGGCTTCCCTGGCTGGAATCGTCGCGGATGACGCCCAGACTTGCAGTGATTGGATTGTGGCCTGGAGCGGACGCCCGGTGGACCCGGCGCCCGCTGCCCTCCTGACTCGTGTGGACCGCTTGACGGCGGGGGGCCTGCCGGGTCCTGCCCAGGCGGAGATCCTGGGTGCAATTCCCGCGCTCACTGCCGGCCAGTTGGACGGGTTGGCGCGGGCGCTCACGGAGCGAGCCCTGCATCCCGTGTCGATCCTCTTGGCGAACCGTCTGGCGGCTTTGAGTCCGGCGCGGCACGTGGACTCAAGCCCGGCCTGTCTCCAGCGCCTGGTTTATCCGCTCGCGTTCCCGGATCTCGTCCAGCGGCAAGCCGCCGCGAATGGGCTCGATCCGTATCTCTTGCTTTCGCTGCTGCGGCAGGAAAGCTGGTTCGGAGCCGGTGCCCGCTCCGCGGCGCCCGCGTACGGCCTGAGCCAGGTCACGCCGTCCACGGCCGCTGACATCGCGCGCGGCCTCGGCCGGTCGGGCTTTCGGATCGAAGACCTCAACCGGCCCAACGTGAGTGTGGAGTTCGGGAGCTGGTACCTCGCCCAGCAGCAGCGCGAGTTGGGTGGCCGACCCATGCTGGCCCTCGCCGCTTACAACGCAGGCCCGGGCAGCGTGCTCCGCTGGGTGGACGGGAACCTGAACCTTGATCCGGACCGGTTCGTCGACGCCATCGACTACGCCGAGACCCGCACCTACGTCCGCTCGATTTACGAGACCTACGGCCACTACCGCGCGCTCTACGGGTAGATAGCGGGGGGCACTGCCTCAGCGAAGGCTAACCACCGCCACGACGAATCACGCCCGTCCGTAGGGCGATGTTGCGGAGGGGCTTCCATAACCCCTGATCGGGTGGTGTGAGGCCCATGCTGGAGAAAAGAAGCACAGGCTCCTGAGGTGGGGAACAAAACTACCCGAGTAAGGGCTACGTAGGATCGGTCCCGTGATCAGTCTTGCCCTTTCGGCTGTTCCCGTTCGATCGACGACAAGCGATCGAATCCAGCGTCGTAGGAATAGAGCTGACGTGAGCCAGCCCTTTCCATGGAAGCCGCGATCATGGCGTCTCCGAAGTCGAGCCTTGTGGTTGCGTAGACGTCCAAAGCACGCAGGACAACGCGCCGATTCTGTACGCGGAAGTCCGGTAGGCGAACAAGCGGGGAAAGCAAAGCTCGGACCTCATCTCTCGTCCGTGCGTAGAGCCTTGAAGAGGCAAGGACGTAGACGGCGTCGGCGATCACCGTGTCGGGCGCTTGAAGCGTCAACTCGCGGGCTTCGACGCTTTCGAAGAGAGCTGCCGCGGCGGCTTGCTTACCCGGATCGTCGCCCGTCAGTAGGCGAATGATTACGTCTGTATCGACAAATGGATTCGCCACCTAGTCGTGTTCGGCGGCTTCGGCGAGGGCATCCTCCCGGGCGATCGCCCGAGTTTCCTCCCACGTGAGAGGCTCCTTTAGCGAGCCAGCTGCTCCGCGCAGCGACCGCACCGTCCGGTAGCGCGGGGCCTTTATCTCCACTGTGCCTTCGTCCTGGATGACGAACGCGATCTTGTCGTTCTTACCCAGGCCGAGATATCGGCGGACCTCAACGGGGACCGTCACCTGACCCTTGCTGGAAATCGTCGAGAGTATCTCTTTCATTTATTCCTTTCGAGTAACGCCCATTTACATAGGTAAAGAAAGCCTATCATCTCCTTACAATTTGTCAACTTGGAAATAGAACGGCAGTTGACCGCGAACTCAATCGACCCGCCGAGGGTCTCGGAGCAGGTTGCTGCGCGATCGTTCAATATCCCGCTTTGAGGGCTTTGCCCCGCCTGGCTTCAAATGGCGCGAGGCTGAGGGCTCCCGGAGGCGCTTTCGTCCGTGGTCTCCGCCCCGACCTAAAGCTCACCTGGAGAGACCACGATTCCGAGCCGTTTCGTGCCGCGGAGCAGTCGAGCGTCGAGAGTTACCAGGCGGCATCCGAGGAGCGTAGCGAGACCCACGTATTCCGCGTCATACGTCTTGGCCCAGCCGAACTCGTCCGCAATGCGCCACGCGGCGTCTGGCAGATCTGGGCGTTCGAGCCGTGAAACCGGCACCTTGTTGAGCGCTTCTCGGGCGAGGTTCGCTTCCTCGATCGTGATCTCGCCTCTCCAGCGAAGCTCGTGGAGCGCCGAGCTGGCTTCGGACCACATGAGTGGCGGGGCTGCGAGGTCCACGTCGCGAAGCTCCAGGAACCCGGTCTCCCCGAGCGCCGCGGCCACCGCCACGCTGGCGTCAACCACGAGCAAACCTAGTGGCCCTGCCGGGAGCGCCGGATGGCCGCCACCACGTTGGGCATCGGGTTGCCCACCTTGGTCAAGCGCCAACCCGCGGGGAGGGGCAGCATCTCGCTCGAAGCCATCACCTGCTCCAGGTCGTTCTCTTCGATCACGTGCTGGGTTCCAACCTTCTGGGCGCGCAGCCGGCCGGTGCGGATCCAGCGACGAATTGTCTCTGGGTCTCGGCGAGCCCGCCGCGCAGCTTCGGGAACTGTAATCATAGCGTTGTATACTACTACAAAATCGTGCTCGGAGCCTCGAGGGCCTCCAGGCTATTAGTCGGCTACCGAGGCGAGCCATGTGGGTGTCGCGAGACCGAGCGCCCGGGCGGCCCAGCCTAGGCTCGCTTTCAGCTGGCGGCGCTGAACAGACCGGAGCCGCGGCAGTCCCTCCACCGGGGGCCGCGGCGCCCGGTCCGCGAAGTAGCCCGCGATTGCGGCGATCGAGGCGCCCAGTACGTCTCTGCGAAGGGGCAGCACGTCCGCGTACCAGGCCGCCACGTCCTCGCAGCAGGGGCCGCCCTCGGCCTCGATGGACTGGGCGAAGGCTGCCAGGTCGAACTCATGGGGGCCAACCGCCGCGAACGGCCAGTCAAAGAGCCTCAGGAGATCGCCCTGGAGCCGAATATTGTCCGAACGCGTGTCAACGTGCATCAGCACGAAGGGCTCTCTGGCGGCCGCGAGTCCGGCCTCGGCGCGGCAGAGCGCTGCGACGTGGTCGGCGAGCCATTCGCTCGCTGCTCCTGCCTCTGAACCGGCGAGGTTCGCCAACCGTCCCAGGTCTCCGGTCTCGGCGTCAAGCTGCGACCAGCAAGCGCCGAACGGTTTCGCGTCGCGAGGAAGCCACCCCGGAAGCGGCTGTGCGTACGTGGATTGATGGAAGCTCGCGTACGATTTTGCTGCCCTCTGCGCCTTCTCGGCCGTCCAGGGAAGGACGCTCGAACCTCCGAGGTCTTCGAGAAGGAGAGCGTGCCAGCCCTCCTGGCGTATCGTCCCCAGGTGCGCAGGAGCCCACGGGGCGATAAGCTCGCCGAGACGCTGGTACACCAGTTCTTCCTCCTGTAGCACCCAGGAGACACCTGAATCGGCGGGCAGCGGGTAGGCGCCTTTGAAGAAGTACCGGCGTCCATCTGCCAGGCGCAATCGGAAGGTCGCCGAAGGTGCGTAGCCGCCGTAGGCTCGAGTGGCACGAACTACCGGAGAGCCGAGGATGCGTTCCGCCTCTCGCTTGACGGGTAGAGGAACGGCGGACCAGGCTGGTTTCGATTCACGCGCGCTCGGCGTGTCGGTGGAGTTGCTGGGGCGCACTGGCGACCGTCTAGCGCCAGTTCTCAAGGAGCCGGGCTACCTCGGCGAGTGACTTCGCCGTGGCGTCTGCGACGGTGTGGTCCAGATCCGCTTCGATCGCGACCCGGATCGCCTTCATGCCGAGCTGCCTGGCCGGCTCGATGTCGTTCCGTTCCGAGTCGCCAATCACCACTACCGCGTCCGATGGAACGCCGAGTCTTGCGAGAGCCGCTTGGAACATTGCCGGGTGGGGCTTACGGTAACCGACGTCCAAAGACGTCAAGAAAAGGAGTCCTGGAACATGCCAGCCCATGTCGGCGAAGTCTCTGGCATAGAGGGCCCCATTGCGGATCGCGGCGTTGCTGAGAACGGCTGCAGACCAACGTCGCTTCGCGATCAGGCCCAGCAGTTCTGCGGCGCCTTCGAAAGGCTCGAACGAGCCCAGGGCCGGAATGCACAGCGCTGCGAGCACCGGATCCGCCCCGCTCTCGCACCTGAGCCCAAATGCGGAGGCGACCCTTTCCAACGCGCCGGGCACGTCCTGCCTGATGGGGCCATCCATCCGTAGGTCCGGCTCGGCCAGGAGTCGGTCGATGAAATCATCGATCGCCTGCTGATCCAGCTCGGGCCAGAGCGACCGAATCCCGTCGCGCCGCAGCTCCGCGCGCCGCTCAACAGCGTCAGGTGTCGGAGGCGGCCCCGCGTTCGGCCATAGCGTCCCTCCGACATCCAGAAAGACGGCTTGGAGGGGGTTGGTACGATGCATCGTCATTCCGAGTCGGTCGGTCAAACGCCCGCGTCGATTGGCTCGGCGGGCGGCCCAGTTTCCAACAGGTCTCTCAGCAACTCGCCCAAACGGCGGGGCACGAAGATCTGGTCATGCGCCGCGTCAATTTCGGCCACGGTCCACCAGCGGTAGTCTGTTATGACGTCCAGCTCGTGCGGCGCGAGACCGGCTTTGCTCGCCGTGAAGGTCGATGTCCGAACGAGGAAGTATCGCTCGATGCTGTCGAACCACTGCTCGCCCCAACGCCAGACATGGCGCCGCGCCCAGATCCATGGGCCAAGATCCACACCGGTCAAACCGGTCTCTTCGCTCAGCTCACGAAGTGCGGCTTGTTCGTAATTTTCCCCATCCTCGGGCGCGCCGCCCGGTGTGATCCACAGTGACGGCGCATCGACCTTCGGGTCCACCCCGCGCAGGAGCAGGATGCGGCCGGCCTCGTCCAGGAGGACAACGCGAGCCGAAGGCCGGGGAGTTGGCTTCCGCTCGTCGCTTAACACGAGACCTCGGGGCTCAGGTGGCATCCAAGGCAGCATTGCGGCGGCGTTCTCTCGTCTCCGAACACGACCGGTGCCACGTGCACCACTCCCCCGATCCGCACCGGCGTTTCTCCCACTTCCCTCGCGATCACGGTGCCGCCGGCGGTTTCGAACTCAATTCGCTCGGAGGGCCGGACGCCCAGCCGTTCGAGCACCGACTGAGGAATCCACGTGAAAGTCGCCTCCGGGTCCACAACGGCCTCCAGCGCCTCCCAGCTCGATTGGGCTGGATTCCCGATCTCTAGTGAAACCCGAAAAGTACCCACTCTTCGCACCATCGTTCCTACGGTCTCGGTCTCCGGAAGGCCAGGTGGCGGAAGGTTTCCGCGTACGGCACGCCGTATTCCTTGCCAACGCGCTCAGCGCGCTCTCGGGACCCGGTGCCGGTGCGCTCGGGGTCGCTGAACTGACTGACGTGGCACTTGAGCGCCGCGATCTTGAGGTCGATGCCATCGCTGACGTCGATCCAGGCGTCGGGCTGGCCTGAGCCCCAGAAGAACATCTCGTCCACCTTGTGGGGCTGGAGTCCCTCAGCCAGGTGCTCCGGGTATTGCCACGGCCCCCGAGCGAAAGGATAGACCGCGTCGATAGCCGCGGCGCCAGTGGCCCGATGGTCCGCGTGGTTTATGCCGAACTCGCTGAACATCACACTGGGGTCGTGGGTGAACACGACGGTCGGGCGCCACTTGCGGACCCAGTAGACGACCTGCCCCCGGAACTCGTAGGTGTAAAAGAGCTCGCCATCTCGGTTCGGGAGGATCTGGACCTCGGATACACCGACCGCGGCTGCCGCGGCCCGGGCTTCTTTATCTCGGATCGGCGCCAGCTCTTCGGGAGTGATCTCCAGCTCGTCCGTGCCTTTGTCGCCGTTCGTCGTAATCAGATAGAAGGCCTGGGCGCCGGCTCGCACCCACGTCGCGATCGTGGCGGCGCAGCCCATCTCGGCGTCGTCGGGATGGGCCGCCACGACCATAACTCGCTCGGGAACTGCAACGATCTGCTCCGCCATTCCTTTTCCTGACTCCTTGTCTGTTCTGGCATTCTTGATTGCCTGCTCATGGGTGCCCGGCGCAGCCCTCTCCTAGAGGGAGAGGGGAGCCCCAGGCGTTACTGTGATAGCTTAGGAGTGTACTCTGCCGAGGAGGTTGGGGACTCCCAGAAGCGGACCCGTGACACGGGAAAGCCGCAACCCGCGGCCACCTGATAGACCGCCCGGGCGAGCGTTTCGGCCGTGGGGTTCGACTCCATCACGTAGACGGGCTCGTTCATATCCCTCAGCAGCGGCACCAGGGGATCGTCGGCGCGGAGGATCATCTTGTGGTCCACGTGCTCGTCGACCCAGTCCTGGAGCGCGTGCTTGAGCGCGGTGAAGTCGACCAGCATATCCGCGCCGTCCAGCCGGTCACCCTCCAACTCGATCTCGACGCGAGCATTGTGGCCGTGGGGATGGGCGCACTTGCCGTCGTAGTCCAGCAGGCGGTGCCCGTAGGCAAAGTCGATCTCAGTGCAGATGCGATAGGTCGCGGCAGGTCCAGTCACGCGATCATCCTTCCTCCGTCCACAGGTAGGACGACTCCGGTGATGAAATCCGAGCCTTCGATCAGAAACGCCACGGCGGACGCAATGTCCTGAGGACTTCCCCAACGGCCCACCAGGGTCCCCGCCGCCGCCTCGTGCTGCTCGTACTCCGAAAGAGAATCCGGCGGCTGGATGGGTCCGGGGGCAATGCAGTTCACCCGTACGTTGGGGGCCAGCTCACGGGCGAAGGCCCGGCTCATGGCGATGATGCCACCCTTGGCGGTGAGGTAGGGCAGGTAGTCGGGGTAGGGGTGAAAGACCGCCCAGTCTGAGATGTTCACGATGGCCCCCCCGTCGCCCTCGGCCATGCGCCGCCCGAACTCCAGGCAGCACAGAAAGGGGCCTTTGAGGTTGACTGCGATGGACTCGTCCCACTGCGCTGCGGTGAGCTGCGCCAGCGGCGTGCGCGGGTAGATCGACGCGTTGTTCACGAGAACCTGGACCTTGCCAAAAGCCTGCTCGGCCCCGCTGGCGATGCGAGCGACATCCTCGGAGCGCGAGACGTCGCCCTGGATCGCGATCGCGTCCGTGCCCATGCGACGGATCTCTTCGACCAGCTCAGCGGCGGCTCCGGCCGAGGAGCGGTAGTTGATCACGATGCGGGCCCCGCGGCTCGCCAGCCCGAGGCAAATCTGGCGACCGACTCGGATGGCGCTGCCGGTGACCACCGCCGTGCGGCCCTGAAGATCCATGTTAGCCCTCCTGGTCGTGGCCGCCCTATGATGGCAAAAAGCCTGAGCTATCATCCCCTACCCATGCTGAGGAGCACCACAGCCCTGGTCTGCGATCCGTGAGCCCAATCCGAAGGCCCGTGCGCGTCCCGTTTCGCCCCAAAGCCGCGGCGGTGGATCCCGCGGCCGCCGAAGCGTGGCTTGCCGCGCTTGAGACCGGCTCGGCCGAGTCTGTCGGGTCGCAGGTCCTGGGACAGGGTGAAGACGCCGCGCCGGGCGTGAGAGCGCTCGGCAGCACGGGTGGCGAGCGAGCGGTCCCGCTGTTGGAGCTGCTGATTGGCGCTCCGGTTCTGGCTCTTGCCATCGCCGCGGCGGCGGCGCTGGGGGATACGAAGGCCGCCGCCGCCGCGGCGGTGCTGCAGGGACTGGACCGCCCCGGCGCTGCCAAGGACTTGAGGTCCGCTGCTCGTCGCTCTCTGCACCGGCTTTCCAGCGCCGGCATCGCGGCTCCTCGAACGGCCGGGGCGCCGGCCGCACGTCCCGGTGCCCGCCTGGCCAGCGTCTATCGGGTGATCGCGAGCGCCTATGACGGCAACGGCTCGCGGTCGCTCTGGTTCGCCGCCGAGCGGCCGCTCGGCGGCGTGTACTCGATCGGACTCGTGGTGAACGACGTGTTGGGGCTGCTCGACTGCACGGGACGCGACACGACGCGGAAGCGTTTCAACGAACAGGAACAGAACGTGCGGCAGCGCGACCCCATGGCCTGGGTCGAGCTGCCCGTGGAGTATGCGCGACAGCTCGTGCAAGAGGCCCTGGATCTGGGGCGGACGGCCGGTCATCCGGCACCCACAGGCTACGTGCTCTGGGCAGAGTCGATTGGTGAGCCGGAAGCGCCATTCTCGGAGGCCTTGATCTACCAGGAATTAAGCGCTTTCGAGATGAAGATGCACCCGGCGCTGCAAGGAGAAGCGGCGAAGCTCTTCGAGCAGCCCGAGATCGAGCCCTGGTTTTTCGCGCCGGCGAGAGTGGACAGGTGGGCGCGGCAACTCTCCGAGCCGCCTTCCCAGCGACTCGTGATCACTCCCGAGACGGAACAGAGCCGCGTAGAGCGCCTGCTGCGTGAGGCGGTCGCCGAGCTGTTCCCGGCCCAGGCCCTGCGCGGGCTCCGACGCCGTCTGGAAGAGACGGCCTACATCTTCAGGCGGACGGGTCGCGAAACCGACGCCAGGCGCGCGCTCGCCGCGGCGGTGACCATCGAGGAGCAGCGACCCCTCCGGGCGCCGCACCCGTTCCTGCGGATGATGATCGAGCGGTCCATTGAGATCGCCCGCCGGGTGCAGCGCACCGGCTTCGAGCCGCCGGTGCTGGGGCAGGGGGAATGATCCGGTGCTCAGAGTGACCGTGAGGACGCCGACAGGTCCACGGCTGCCCGGCGTCTCATCAGGGCGAGAGCAGTGCCGACGAGCAGGAGCCAATGGGCGACGACGCCTCCGGCGATGTGACCTGTTGCCTGCCGCAGCCATCCCAGCGCGGTCCCCACAGCGAAGAGGACGAGAAGCGACGCTCCATAGAGCGGAAACATCACGGCTCGGCGGAGGCCACAGCGGCTGAGATTGAACCAGGTGATGATGACATGCCAGGCGGCGAAGACCGCGCCGCCCGCGAAGAGGGTCGCCGAAGGGCCAAAACGGCGGCGGAGCTTGGCGTGCAGCAGCCCCCGAAACGCCACCTCCTCGAAGAGCGCCGATCCCAGAAGATAGGGTCCCAGGAAAAGCCGCAGCAGGGTTCTCTTGCGCATGCCGTTCCATTCCGGAGGCGGTGTAAAGCGGGACCGGACGACGGGCATCGCGAGGAAGCCGGCGGCGACGGCCGATCCCAAAGTACCGATGGTCAGTCCCCATCGCAGGCTGGGGCCGGCGTTGCGGCCCATCCCGAGATCGCTCAGACCGATGCGCTCGGCCGCGGCCCAGGCTAAACATGCTCCCAACATCGCGAGATGGCCACGGTTCACCCGCTCCAGGCCGTGGGACGGGTTCTCAAAACCGTTCTTCTGGCGGCTCGCGTAGCGCCAGGCGCTCGCGTTCGCGTAGGCGAGCAGTCCAGCGAGGAGCGACCCGAGGCTAACCCAGGGTGTGACGATCTCGGCGGCTGCGTTTCCCCGGGTTCTCATCGGTACCGACTCTCTTTGAGTCATGACACTCTGATCGTAGCAGGAACGACGGTGAAAAGGGGGCCTCTTGCTCTAAATGTCGGCGGGAGACGGTAGATCGATCTGAGCGATGGCCAACGCAGCGTCCATGATGGCTGCCGACTTCGCATCGATGTCCACCAGTGGAAGGCGGTGACCTCCACAGCTGAAACCAACCTGACGCAGGGCGTACTTCAGTGGGATGGGGCTGGTGGTGACGAAGAGCGCAGTGAAGAGCGGAGCCAGGTGGGCGTGGATCTGCGCCGCCTCTGGAGAGCCTTCAACCACGGCGTCGATCAGCCGAGCCATCTGCCGGCCCACAAGGTGGCTCGCGACGCTGACCACACCGTAGCCGCCCAGGGCCATGATCGGAAGCGTATCGCCGTCGTTGCCGCTCCACACGAGGAAACCGTCGGCGCTTTCCCGGATGATCTGGCCGATGGCCTCGAAGTTGCTGCTCGCTTCCTTGATGCCCACGATGTTGGGCACCTCGCTGAGCCGGACCGTCGTTTCCGGCAGCATATTGGTCGCGGTGCGGCTGGGCACGTTGTAGAGCAGGATCGGGAGATCGACCGCGTCGGCGAGGGCGCGGAAGTGGGCTTCCAGCCCCGCCTGGGGCGGCTTGTTGTAGTAGGGCACGGTCCCCAGGATCCCGTCGACCCCGATCTTCGCCGCCTCGCGGCTCAGCTCGATGCTCTCCGCGGTGTTGTAGTTCCCGGTGCCGGCGATGATCGCCGCTTCCTGGCCGACTGCCTCCCTGGTGGTCTCGAAGAGCCGCAGCTTCTCGGTCGAAGACAGCGTGGGCGCCTCGCCGGTAGTGCCCGACACCACGAGCGACTCGGTTCCGGAAGCCACGAGGGCCCGGGCGAGCTGCCGCGCGCGCGGGTAGTCCACCGAGCCGTTCTCGGCAAACGGAGTGGCCATGGCGGTGATCAGTCGGCCGAAGGGCTGCGCGGTCATGATGGCACCCCCACTACGCTTCCCGGACCATAGGCGGGCCGCAAGCTAAAGTCAATAGAGAGACGGTATCTTACCGGGTCATGAAGATCGCCACCTGGAACGTGAATGGAATCCGGGCGCGGCAGGCCCAGTTTGTCGACTGGGTTGGTGAGGAGCAGCCCGACGTCGTGTGTCTGCAGGAGCTGAAGGCATCGCCCAGCCAGCTATCCGAGGCAATCTGCAACCTGGAAGGCTATTGCTCCTGCTGGCACGGCGCCGGCCCGTACTCCGGCGTCAGCCTCAACGTCCGGGCCGACACGGTGCCGCAGGAGCCCGTGTTCTCCCACCCCGCTTTCGATCGCGACACGAGAGCGGTCGAAGCCCGCATAGGAGACCTCGTCGTGGCGTCGGTCTACGTTCCCAACGGCGGCAAGGACTACGCGGACAAGCTGCGCTTCCTGCGGGAGCTGAGCGAGTGGGCTGACGAGCGGCTCAAGGAGACGGATCGGCTGGTGGTTTGCGGGGACATGAATGTGGCGCGGACCGAGCAGGACGTGCACTTCAGTGAGCGGAACCCGAGACTCGTGGGACAACGCCCCGACGAGCGGGAGCTGTTCGAGTCGCTCCTTGGGGATCGGCTGGTCGACCTGGGGCGAAAGTTTCATCCGGACGAGTCGGACTTCTTCACCTGGTGGGCGCCGTGGCGCAACCACCGGGATCGGAACATCGGCTGGCGCATCGACTACATCCTGGCGAGTCCGGCCATGGCCACGCGGGCCATCGACTGCTGGTCGCAGCGCAGCGTGGGCACCAGCGACCACGGCCCGCTGATCGCCGAGTTTGCCGACTAGCCCTGCCACTGCCCTTGACTCCGAGGGGATGCCGATGGTCGTCGTGAATGAGACCGACGGGCGCTTCTACGTCGGGCCGTCTACGGTGCCGGGCGCCGGGCGTGGGCTCTTTGCGAAAGTGCCGCTGGCCGCCGGCGAGAAACTCGAGGTGATCGGTGTGCTCGTCGAGCCCGACTCGACTTCCGACATCTGCACTGCGTTCGCGAATGAGCACAAGTTGCGGTTTGGGAAGGTACTCATCATTCCGGTCGGTTTCGGCGGGATGGTCAACCATTCGGTCCAGCCCAACATGGAGAAGCACGCCGAAGGCACCACGCTTTATCTCCGTACCACTCGCCCAGTGGGAGCAGGCGAGGAGCTGTTCTTCACCTACTCCGACTACGCCCGAGAACGCTTTGGCCTCGGGTAGAACGATGTGCGTCCTGGTGAGCGGGGGCCTGGATAGCGCCGTCCTCACCTGGTACGGGATGCAGGATGGGTCCGAGGTCCAGCCGGTGTACGTCCGGACCGGCATGAAGTGGGAGGAAGTCGAACGCCGCTGGCTGGGGCGGTTTCTTGAGGCGATCTCGTCACCGCGATTGCTCCCACTTCGCGAGCTGGCGTTTCCGCTCGGCGACATCTACGGCTCGCACTGGAGCGTGGGTGGCGGTGGCCGCCCGGGCTATGACGCGGCCAGCAATGCGGATTTCCTGCCGGGCCGCAACCTCATCCTGATTGCGAAGACCGCGGTTTTCTGTGCCCTGAACGGGATCGAGCGGATCGCGTCGGGCGTGCTGGCCAGCAACCCTTTCCCGGACGCCACGGACGAGTTCTTTGGCGGCCTCGCGGAGGCGCTATCAAGCGGGCTGGCGGCTCCCATTCGCATAGAGCGACCATTCGCTCATTTACATAAAGAGGACGTGGTGAGGCTCGGTGCGCATCTGCCGCTGGAACTGACGTTCACCTGCAACAACCCGGTGGGTGATCTGCACTGCGGGGACTGCAACAAGTGCGCCGAGCGCCAACAAGGCTTCGAGCGGGCCGGCCTGCCCGACCCGACGACGTACGTGAAGCAGGAACGCTAGGAAGCCCCACGTGCCGAGGACAACCTCCCCGCTCGCTCGCAAAGCACTCGTGCGGGCGCCGTTCTACAGCAGCCCCTGCTCTACGAGCAGCTCGGCGACCTGGACGGCGTTGAGGGCAGCGCCTTTGCGGAGGTTGTCGGAGACGACCCACATGGCGATGCCGTGCGGGTGAGACAGGTCGTTCCGGATCCGGCCGACGAAGACCTCGTCCTTGCCGGCGGCAAAGAGCGGCATCGGGTACTGGTTCTCTGACGGCTCGTCGATGATCGCGACGCCCGGCGCCGCGGCCAGGATTGAACGGGCTTCGGCGGCGCTCATGGCGTGCTTCAGCTCGACGTGGATGGCCTCTGAGTGGCTGATCTCAACCGGCACGCGGACCGTGGTGGCCGAGATGGCCAGGTCCGGCTCATGCAGGATCTTGCGCGTCTCGTTGATGAGCTTGATCTCCTCGGAGCAGTAGCCGTTGGCCGAGAAGCCGCCGATGTGGGGAAACAGGTTCATCGCCAGCGGGTAGGGATACACCGAAGGCCTCAGCTCTTCCCCAGCCGCTAGCGCCCGAGTCTCCTCCCAGAGCTCTTCGACCGCATCGCTACCGGTGCCCGAAGCGGACTGGTACGAGTCCACGATCACCCGGGTGATGGGGTTCACTCGGTGCAGAGGCGCGAGTGCGACCACCATCTGGATCGTGGAGCAGTTCGGCCCCGCGATGATGCCCTGGTGGGCCCGGGTATCGTCAGGGTTCACCTCGGGCACGACCAGCGGGACGGAGGGGTCCATGCGCCAGGCGTTGCTCTTGTCGACGACGACGCAGCCGGCCTGGGCTGCGATGGGGGCCCACTCACGGCTGACCACAACACCCACGGCGATCAGTGCAAAGTCCATACCCTATAAGGCGTCACGAGTCACAGCCTGCACGGTCAGATCGCCGCCGCGGAAGGGCACCGTCTTGCCCGCGGACCGCTCCGAGGCCAGCGCGCGGATCTCACCGACGGGGAAGCTGCGTTCTTCGAGGATGCGGAGGAACTCCCGGCCCACGAGGCCGGTTGCGCCCACGACGGCGATACTAACGAGCCGGTTCAGCGTGGTCGCCGCTGCAATCTGCACTTCTGTCCCCCAGCCAGGAGAAAACGTGCTTCGAGGGTCTCAGTACGAATGGACCTGCGTTACGAGAAGTCCATGAGGCGATCCAGCCCATAGACGAGCCCCACGTGCTCCCGGATGTGGGTCACCGCCTGGGCTACTCCGGGGAGATAGG
>JACQOR010000036.1 GCA_016202435.1 Chloroflexota bacterium | reverse complement strand
GTCACGTTCCCGGCCAAGCTCATGCTGGTGGGAGCGATGAACCCATGCCCGTGCGGGTACTTTGGCGATCCCGTTCGGGCGTGCACCTGCGCGCCGGCCCTGGTCGGGCGCTACGCCAAACGCGTCAGCGGCCCCCTCATGGACCGCATCGACCTTCACGTCGAGGTGCCTCGGGTCGAGTACGAGAAGCTGGCGGGCCGCGGCGAATCCGAGACCTCGGCAGTCGTGCGCCAGCGCGTGGCGGCGGCCCGCGAGCGGCAGCAAGCCCGCTTCGCCGGTACCAGGCTCACCTGCAACGCCGAGATGGGGCCGACCCAGGTGCGCCGCGTCTGCGTCTTAGATGAAGCGGGCCAGAGCCTGCTGCGCGCGGCGAGCGAGCGGCTGGGCCTCACCGCCCGCGCCTATCACCGGCTGCTCAAGGTCGCGCGCACCGTGGCGGACCTGGCGGGGTCAGATGCGATTCAGCCGGCGCACCTCGCGGAGGCGCTGCAATACCGGCCGCGAGCGGTTGAAGCGTGAAACAGCGGCCTTCAGTTTGCTGCGTTGGCTAGTGCTTTGTTCCGTGCGGCGAGACCGGCAGATCCGGACAGATGAGCGCGGGCGTACTATCCAGCGTGGCCCGAATCCGGGGAGGCACCGGCCCATGAAGATGGCATCTGCGCGAAAGCAGACGCGCTCTGTTTCGATCCAGTGGTGAGGAGTGCTACGTGAGCCGAGTACGGGTGCTTGTGGGAACGCGCAAGGGTGCGTTTGTCCTCAGTTCTGATGGCAAGCGTGAACGGTGGGACGTTAGCGGTCCCCATTTCGCCGGGTGGGAGATTTATCACCTGAAGGGCTCGCCGGTCGACCCTGACCGGCTGTATGCGTCCCAGTCCAACAGCTGGTTTGGCCAGGTGGTTCAGCGTTCCAATGACGGCGGAAGGAGTTGGGAACCGGCCGGCAACCAGTTTGTCTACGATGGAGTTCCGGGGACGCATCAATGGTATGACGGCACCCCTCATCCCTGGGAGTTCGCGCGGGCCTGGCACCTGGAGCCGTCCCTGACCGATCCGGACACCGTGTACGCCGGAGTGGAAGATGCGGCGCTGTTCCGCTCCACTGACGGCGCCCAGACCTGGCAGGAGCTGTCCGGACTCCGACAGCACAGCTCGGGGTCGTCCTGGGCGCCGGGCGCCGGCGGGCTCTGCCTGCACTCCATCCTGCTCGATCCCAGCCGTCCGGCTCGGATCTACGTCGCGATCTCGGCCGCGGGCGCATTCCGGTCGGATGACGACGGCGAGACCTGGCGACCGATCAATCGGGGGTTACGTTCGGAGCACATCCCGGATCCGGACGCCGAGATTGGCCACTGCGTTCACCACATCGCGATGCACCCGGCGCGTCCCGAGGTGCTATTCATGCAGAAGCACTGGGACGTAATGCGCAGCGATGACGGCGGCGAATCGTGGCAAGAGGTTAGCGGTAACCTACCAACCGACTTTGGATTCCCGATCGACGTGCATGCCCACGAGCCGAACACTATCTACGTCGTTCCCATCAAGAGCGATTCTGAGCATTTCCCACCGGACGGAAAGCTGAGGGTCTACCGCAGTCGCACCGGCGGAAACGAATGGGAGCCGCTGACGAAAGGCCTGCCTCAGCGAGACTGCTACGTCAACGTATTGCGGGATGCAATGGCTGTCGACTCCCTGGAGCCCTGCGGCGTGTACTTTGGAACCAGCGGCGGCCAGGTATACGCGTCGTCGGACTCCGGGGACCGTTGGGCTCCCATCGTTCGCGATCTCCCGGCTGTCGTCTCGGTGGAGGCCCAGACCCTTCCATGATCCGCGTCATCCTCCCAGCCCATCTGCGCACGCTGGCTCAAATCAGCGGTGAGGTGACACTGGAGGTCCACGGACGAGCGACTCAGCGCGCGCTCCTCGACGCGCTCGAGGCCACCTACCCAATGTTGCGAGGGACGATTCGCGACCAGGTCACGCAAGATCGGAGGCCCTTTCTAAGGTTTTTCGCTTGCCAACAAGATTTGTCTCACGAGCCACCGGACACGCCCCTGCCCAAGGCGGTGGCGACGGGAGCGGAGCCCCTGGTGGTGCTCGGAGCCCTGGCCGGCGGCTGATGAAGTTCGCGAGGCAGCCGCTGTTGAGGATCTGAGCCCAGCCACTACAGGGACGGCGTACTGGGACCGGTGTACCGGGACAATACTGCTGTACCATCGATGGCAGGGCTGGATCGCCGGCCGCAAGCGCTCGAATCGCAAGGGGCGAGGAGGTGGTTCAGGCAGCGGCCTAACCGGCGGCGAGTTGCGTTCCCGCCCGGTCCGGGCAGCGGTCGGTCACTCGGTTCACCAGAGCACGCACGTGAGATTTGACAGGGAGTAGATGAGCCATGGGGCGTCGAACAACAAACCTCTCATTCGCGCTAGTTGCGGTCCTCTTGATGACCGCCTGCGCGCCTGGCCAGACCACGACGGGCCAGGCGCCCGGAACGGAGGCGCGTCCACAGCCCGAGAAGATCCTCCGCGTCGCCATCCAATCGGAGCCGTTTACCTGGAACCGCACCATCGTCGGCGGCCCCTCGCTGGTAGCGGGCGGCGCCAACAATGTCGAGTTCATCGCGGCGGACGGATTGCGGCGGACCATGTCCGGTGGCGTCACCATGAACCTGCTCGCCGCGGAGGTCCCCGATAACACCCGGGGACCCTGGGTGGTCAGGCCAGACAGCACGATGGACATGACCTGGAAGATCGTTCCGAACGCGAAGTGGCATGACGGAGCCCCGGTGACGAGCGCCGACTTCTTGTTCACGGTCAAGATCCAGAACGATCCGGAGGCATCGGGGCTGCCAGGAGGCGGGGGCGCGGGCGCAAACCTGATCGGCGTTACTGCCATCGACGACTACACGTTCACCGCCCACTGGAAGTCGGTGAACGTCACCGCCATCAACGGCGACGGCCTCAACTTGCCGCTCCCGAGGCACCTGCTGGAACCGACCTACGAGCGTAACAAGGCCGGAGTGCGGGACCTGCGGTACTTCACGAGCGAGTTCATCGGCACCGGTCCGTTCAAACTGGTGAGGCACGAGCCCGGCACGTTCATGGAGTTCGAGCGCTTCGATGACTACTACCGGGGCCGGCCAAGCTCAACAAGATCCTCCTGAACTTCATACCGGATCAGAACACCCAGGCTGCCAACATTTTGTCCGAGTCGGTCGACCTGCTCCTCCCGCAGGGGGTGGACGTCCAGCTCGCCCTCGAGCTGAAGGAGCGCTGGCAGCGCGACGGCACCGGCCACCAGGTGCTGATGGAGACCCGGGAGGGGATCTCCCAGTGGGAAATCATGCTCAACCCTTTGTACGCCAAGCCGGTCAACGGGATTACCCAACAACCGGTTCGGCAGGCCCTGCTCCAGGCGGTCAATCGCAAGGACTTAGTTGATGTCATGACCTTTGGGCTGTCCGAGATCGCCTACACGATCTACCACCGCGATGACGAGAACTACCCTTACGTCCGGGACCTCGTGCCGCCCCAGAATCCCAGGTATGAGTATCCCTACGACGTACGGCGCGCGGAGCAGCTCTTTACCCAGTCGGGCTGGACCAAGGGCGCGGACGGAATCCTGGTGCACCAGGCCAGCGGGGAGCGGTTCGAATACAACGTGATGACCCGCACCGGCAGCGATCGGTTCAAAGAAGCGTCGGTGGTGCAGGACTACTGGAAGACCATCGGAGTGGATCTGCACATCGAGGTGCTCACTCCAGCCAACCAGAACGACAACGAGTACCTCTCGAAACGATCCGGAGCGTCCTTCAACAGCGCTTCCGGCTCGAATTTCTACGCCCGGCGCGGCCACTCCGGAAACATCCCCTCGCCCGCCAACCGCTGGACCGGCAACAACCGCGGGCACTTCTCGAGCCCCGTGGCGGACCGCTTGATCGAGGCGATCGAGGTGACGATCAACGACCAGGAGCGTGGGAATCTGCACCGGCAAATGCTCGACGCGATTACCGAGCCGATCCCGTTTTTTCTCTGGTACTACGATATCCGGCCGATCGTCATGCTGAAGGGCGTGTCTGGCCCCAAGCTCGTGAACCAGACGAGCACTAATAACGTGTGGGAGTGGGACAAGAAGTAGCGGGCCGGCTCACAGGGCTAGCGCTTGGGCGGCGGTAGGGGAACTCCGCTGCCACCTTTGGAGCTCGCCAGAGTCGACACATTCACGCCGAGTATGTCATCGCTGAGGCGACCTCACAGTGGGCCAAATACGCCAGGAATTATGCCAACTGGTTTCTCGCCGTTCCGTCTGGCACGGAGTCACGAGCAAGATCCTTGCTAAACAGCCACGGCATCACGAACTGCAAGGTCGTCACCTGGTGTGACTCCAGCCGGGGTTACGTCTTCTACGGCCTGCCGGGAGCGTAGTCGCCACCGATAGGTGAGGCTCAGTTTACGGGGCGGGACCTCTCCCGCCCCCGGCTCCCAGGGGTCCAGGATCGCGGAGCGAGACAGCCCCTGCTCGGTCTAGCCGCCCGCGGCGGGGGACGGTTTCACGGTGAGAGTTGGCCCGCGCGTACCTTTTAGCCTGGGCCGAAGCTGCCAGTCCTCGGTAACTACCCCATAAGGTAGGGCGAATCGCTGCCTCTGTTCCTATCCTCTCGGTACGGAACCCTAACCATCTGAGACACGAGCAGAGGGGAGAAGCTATGGAACTGATCGGCGCCGAGGTCCTGGTAGCAGGGTTGAAGTCCGCGGGCGTCAGAGTAATCTTCGGAGTGTCGGCCAGCGCGCTCCTGCGGACGCTCGACGTCCTCCGTCGAACTCCGGAGATTCGGTACATCCAATCCCAGCACGAGCAGGGCGCCATGTACATGGCCAACGGCTATGCCCGACAGTCGCGCCAGGTGGGCATTTGCCTCGTCAGCTCCGGACCCGCGGAAACCAACTGCCTCTCAGGTACGGCGCAAGCCTACTACACCTCGGCGCCCTCGGTAGTCATCGCCGCCGAGGAAAGCTCGAGGTTCCTTGGACTGGGCGCCGCCATCCACCACGACCTGGATGCGCCCCGCCTCTTCGCTCCTATCACGAAGCTGGCCGTCAGAGTGGCGCGCAACGACCGGATCCAGGAGACCCTGCAGCGGGCCCTGTCGACGGCCCTCGCCGGCCGCCCCGGGCCCACTTTCGTGGGCATACCGGCGGACTTCCTGAATCAAAAGATCGAGGTCGAGTCCACGGAGCTTCGACTCTTTCACGCCCGGCCTCCCCGCGGCAACCGGCAGGATATCGAAGCCGTCGCCGACTTGCTGCAGGCGGCCCGGCGGCCTTTCATCCTCGCCGGAGGAGGCATCAACTCATCCGGCGCTCACCGGGAGTTGATCGAGCTCGCCGAGCTCCTCAGCGCGCCTGTCGCCGCCACCAAGGGGCACAGCGGGATCTTTCCCGCCGACCACCCCCTGAGTCTGGGCCACGGCCGCACTCCGGGCGCGACCCCACCCGCCGAGCAGGCCTACCAGGCTGCCGACGTGATCCTCGGCATCGGCTCCAGCTTCGGCTACACGGTCGACGGCTTCAGCGCCCCCTTGCCCAGAGGGGTGAAAGTGGCCCACATCGACATCGACCCTGCGGAGATCGGCAAAGTCATTCCGGTGGATGCCGGCGTGGCCGGCGACGCCAAACTGGTCCTCCAAGAGCTTATCGAAACGTTGCAGACGAGAGAACACGCCGAACGCCGCACGGACGAAACCCGGGAATGGGTGCAGGAACTGACGCGTTTGAAGGCAGAGTGGGCCAGGGTCAGCCTGCCGGCCCGGATGTCGAACCAGGTTCCCATCCAAACCGCCCGCTTGCTGAGCGACCTGAGAAAGGCTCTGCCACGCAACGCCCAGGTGAGCGGAGACTCGGGCGGAACCGCGGGCTGGTTCGAGCACGAGTTCGAAGGGCTGGCGCCCAATACGGTCGGCGGCTGGCACCCCATGGGCGCCGAGTTCTGCGAAGCCATGGGCGCGAAAGTCGCTTCGCCGGATGCCCCCGTAGTCTGCGTTACGGGCGACGGCTCTACCATGATGAGTCTCTCGGAGTGGGCCACCGCCGTGGCCAACAATATTCCCGTTATTTGTGTGGTGCTGCACAACGGGGTGTTCGGCAACATGCGCGCCCAGCAGATCAGGCAGTTTGACGGCCGTTTCATCGCGACCGACGTGCCCACCCCCAACCTCACGAACATCGCGCGGGAGTTTGGCGCCCACGCCGAGCGAGTCGTGGATCCCGAGCAAATCATCCCCGCGGTGGGACGGGCCCTGGACTCGGGACGGCCGGCCTTCCTGGAGATCATGGTCGACCCGTCTCCCGACAACCTCGTCGCGCCGCGTAGGCGGCGAGTCGCCGAGGTAGCGACCGTGGCGTAGCCAGTGGAACTCGGTATGATGGGCGCAGCCGCCCGTCATCTCCGCGGTTTCGCCCCCTCACTCGGGGCCGAAACCGGGTTGTTGAGGCGCCGTGCTCTTCCGGGGAGTGGAGGAACGATGCAACAGGCACACACACCTCTGTCGCTGGCGATGATCGCCGGGTCGCTGATCTTGAGCGCGTGCGCTCCCGGCCAGCTAACGGGGGCTGGCACCGGGCAAGACGGTGCCGCACCCCCGCAGGCGATCAAGACCATAAAAGTGGCCATCGGGCAGGAGCCGTCCGGTTGGGACAATCGCATCACCAGGACTACGGCCTCCCCGACCGCCGGCGGGATTGGCAACATGCTCCCGATCGCGC
>JACQOR010000034.1 GCA_016202435.1 Chloroflexota bacterium | reverse complement strand
CTTCGTGCGAGCGGGCGGTCGGCGAGTAACCGGGCAACTGCCTCTGCGAACGTGTCGGGTGAGTCGGCGACCAGCGCGTGCTGGCCGTCCTCGGCCGCGATTCCAGTGAGCCCCAACGCAGTCGAGACGACGGGCAGACCGGCGGCCATGGCCTCCAGCACCTTGAATCGCACGCCGCCCCCCATGCGCATGGGCACCACGAGCACCGAAGCTCTGGCTAGCTCAGCGTGGACATCTTCGACGTAACCCAGCCCCTCAAAGCCAGGTCCTCGCAGGTGCTCGGTACCGCGGCCGGCAAACCGTACGCGGACGTTGGGGACGAGGCGGCGAAGCCGCGGCAACACGGAAGAAACGAGCCAGCGGACGGCGTCGCCGTTGGGTCGGTAGTCCAGGGGGCCGACGAAGAACAGGGTGGATGTGGATTGAGGTGGGGGAGGGCGATACTCGACTGCATTGGCATCAATACCGTTCGGCACCAGCTGGGGGTCAGTGCGCCGGCCTCGGAGCTTGGCCGCGTCGGCATCGGATACGCAGAGCACCATGTCCGCGGCGTTCATCGTGATCCGCTCGTAGGTACCGAGCTTGGACCACTGGAGGAATGAATAAATACCCATGGGCCAGCGTAACGGGTTCCGGAACTCGACCTGGAACATGGAGCGCTGCATCGACATCTCGGCGTTGT
This sequence comes from Chloroflexota bacterium, assembly GCA_016202435.1. GTDB lineage: Bacteria > Chloroflexota > UBA6077 > UBA6077 > SHYK01 > JACQOR01. The sequence continues at coordinate 39,293 of JACQOR010000034.1, read as the reverse complement.
GCGCGTCATAAATGACCGCCGCCTCGGAGGCGAGCGTCCGAACGGCCGACAGGTACGGCATCATCTCCAGGCCTTCGATTTGGACCACGTCGTAGCGCTGGTCCGCGGTCAGGTCCTTAAGCGCCTGGATGAAAAACTGTGACTCGAGGCGCGTCGCCAGGTCCGGCAGTGGACTCAGGGCCAGGTTCAGCGCTCGGGTGGCCAGCGAACGCAGGGGCGGCGCAGGCACTACCTCGAGTCGACGGACCAAGGCCCTAGTGTCCGCCTCGGGTTCCGACCGGTCCCAGTCGATCGCAAAGGACCCGAGGTCAACCTGGTGAAGCGCCGCGGCGGCGCGAATGAGGGCGGCGTTGCGAAGCTTGGCCCCTTGATCAGCCGGAAGTGGGAGATCCGGCGTGAGAAAGAGGATTCTCACTGCCGCAGACTCTCGTAGACCGCCAGCGTCTCCCGGGCCGCTCGCTCCCACGAGAATGTCGCCGCCCGCTCGATGCCCCGGGCGGCCAACACCTCTCGGTACTGCGGATTGCCGAGGACCCAGCTCAGGCCCTCGGCTATGTCGGAGGGATCATCGGGGTCGACCTGTACCCCGGCTTCACCGACTACCTCCGGGAGCGCGCCCGTGTTCGCGACCACCACGGGCGTCCCACACGCCATCGCCTCGACCGCGGTGAGACCGAAGCCCTCGAACAGCGAGGGCAGCGCCAGCGCCTCCGCGCCGCAGTACAGCGGCCGCAGATCACAAGGAGCCACCCCGCCGAGGAAGATCACGCCATCTGCGAGCGCCTGCGCTTGCACTGCAGCGAAGACGTCGTCCGAGAGCCAGCCGTTACTGCCGGCGATTACGAGACGCACCGGGAAGTCTTTTCGGACCTGGGCGAATGCGTTGGCGAGTAACGGGAGGTTCTTCCGCGGTTCGAGGTTGCCCACGAACAAGACGTAGGGATCGGCTACCCCGAAGCGCTCCGCCACCATGGTCCTGGCCTGCTCTTTGGGCATCGGCGAAAGCGCAGGATCCGGAGCTTCGTAGATGACGTGAATCTTGCTGCGGGGCGCGCCAACCAGCCGTGCGAGGTCGTCCGCGGTCGATTGAGAAACGGAAATGATTGCGTCGGCCTCGTGAACTGCCCGCCCGATGTTGCCGTAGTAGCGGCGGCTCTGGTCCGTAAGCAGTCGAGGGAAGCGAAGGAAGGCAAGGTCGTGGACTGTAATGACGCTGCGCCAGCCGCCGGACCGGGGCGGAATGAAGTCCGGGCTGTGCAAGATATCGAGGTGCACTCTCCCGAGCTCCCAGGTGAGGGCGTATCGCTCCATCCGATGGTGGGGTGGAGTTCGTACCCGCAGCGTCTCGTCCGCCGAGATATCGGGAGGATCGATTTTGGGGTGCCGGCTGCGAATGCCAACAATAGTGTGTTGACTGGTGAGCCGCCCCAGAGCCCCCATGAGCTGGACCGTGTACCGGGAGATACCTCCTACGGTGTAGTCGGCCAGCCGCGCGTCAACGCCTATCCGCATGGAGAACTCCACAGTCCCGGGTCGTATTTCTAGCAGAACCCGCTGGTGCTGGGGGGAAGGGGCCTCGTGTCCGGCCGGCCCCCGGACCAACAAGCCCGGGAGCTCCGGGCCGAGGGCGCTAGTAGCTTGTGCCCGGTCGGCGGCGGGGCGGGGAGTCGCGCAGCGAGGACCCCCGAGCGGAGGGCCGGCCCGGAGACGGGCGACGGTAGTCGTCGGTGACCACGCGAAACAGACGCGCTTCACCGAGCCGAGAAGCGAGCCGGGGCTCGATCGACTCAAGTGGCAGGTTCGTGGTTACGACCGTTGGCAGGTTGAAGTTGTATCGGTAGTTGAACAGTTGGTAAAGCTTCTCCTGTGCCCAGGCGGTGCTGCTGTGCGAGCCCAGGTCGTCGAGAATCAGTATCGGCGCGGTGCGAATCGTTTCGAAGAGCTCGTCATAAGTCACGGTACTCTCGGGCCCGAACGTAGAACGCAGATGGTCGAGGAGGTCCGGAACACCGACGAACGTGGCACCGAGGCCGGAGACCAGGCACTCATTCGCGATGGCCGCGGCGAGATGCGTCTTGCCCGACCCAACGGGACCCTGGAAGAGCAGCCAGCCTTTGGGAGTCGTTACGAACCTGCGCGCCCCGTCGACTGCCATGCGTAGGCTCCCCGTCTGGTCGGCATCGAGCCCGGGCCGCTCTACCTGGAAGGTCTCGAAGCGCATCTGCTGGATGCGGGGCGGTAGTGCGCCGAGACGTTGGAGCGCGAGGGAACGTGGCGGTTCTACCCAGCAAACCTGAGCCAGATCGGGGTCGGTCAAACGCACCCGGAGGCGCTCGTCCAGTTCGTCCAGCGTTCGATTCGTCGTAAGGACCGTCGGCAGGCGCAGGTTGTAGCGGGCGTTGAGAAGCTGGAAGAGCTTTTCTTGAGCCCACGGTGTGGCGCTCTGCGTACCGAGGTCGTCCAGAATCAGCAAGGGGTGGCTGCGAACGGTCTCGAACATCTCGTCGTAGGAGGCCTCGCTGGAGGGCCCGAAGGCTGCCCGGAGATGATCGAGCAAATCCGGGACCACCACGAACAGCACCGGTTCGCCCGCGGCCAGTCGCGCATTGGCGACCGCGGCGGCGAGGTGCGTCTTGCCGCAACCCGGCGCACCGACAAGCAGCAGCCAACCGTTCGGGTTTTCTGCGAAGCGGCGAGCCGCCGCCACGGCCCGACGAAACCGCTCGCGGTGTTGTTCTGTCTCGGGATTTCTCCCGTCCGGAATAAGCGTGTCGAACGTCAAGCGCGTCAGCGGACCGAGGTTCGCCATTTGCTGCAAGCGATCGAGTCGCTCTCGCGCCAGGATCTCAATCCGGCACTCGCACGGAAAGGCCTTGCCAAAGTCCGGATGTCCCACGGGCACGTCTCGTCGAACGTAGCCGAACCCGTTGCACTGCGGACAAGGCTGCTCGGCTGCCCGCGGCACGTCATCCGCCGCGGAAACTGAGGAGAGGTTGAGGCTGCGCAGCACATCACCTAAGGGCTGCATCGGCACTCCGTTCGGCGCGGAGATCGTCGAACCGCGTCGTCCGCTCATCGAAGCCCAGCGCGACCTTTCCGGTGGGGCCATTGCGGTGCTTGGCCAGCAGAAGCTCGACCTGGCCTCTGCGCTGAGGTTGAGTTTCATAGACGTCTTCCCGGTAGATGAAGAGCACTACATCTGAGTCCTGCTCGATAGTGCCGCTATCCCGGAGGTCGGAAAGCATCGGCACGTGGCCAGCCCGGCCCTCCACGGCACGCGAGAGCTGGGATATGGCCAGGACCGGCACGTCCAGCTCGCGAGCCAGCGCCTTCAGCGAGCGCGAGATTTCGGAGATTTCCTGGACGCGGTTGTCGGTGGAGCTGCCTCTGAGGAGTTGGAGATAGTCCACGATGATCAAATTGAGGGGATGCTCGGCGTGAAGTCGTCGTGCCTTCCCGCGCAGCTCCGTGATCCCGATGCTGGGAGTGTCGTCGATGTAGATGGGTGAGGCGCTCAGCGTCCGCTCCGCCTCGCTGAGAGACCGCAGGTCGACCTCGTTGAGCCGCCCCTCGCGAATTCGTGTGGAATCAACTCGGGACTCGGTGGTCAGTAGGCGCTGCGCTACCTGCCCCGCGCTCATTTCGACGCTGAAAATGGCCGTCGCCAGGTTGAATCTCACGGCCGCGTTGCGCGCGATGTTTAACGCCAGGGCCGTCTTGCCTACCGATGGCCGGGCTGCCAGGACGATGAGGTCGGAGTTCTGAAAGCCGCCGAGGATTCGGTCGAGATCGATGAATCCACTGGGGGTACCCGGGCGGATCGGGTTTGCCCCGTCGCCGGTTTGTATCTCGTCGAGGTAGTCGGCTAGCACATCACGCACGTGGCGGAAGTCACGTGCCACGCTTCGCTGCGTGACCCGGAATAGCTCCTGCTCTGCCTGATCCATCGCGAGGCGGACGTCCGGGGGATCTTCGTAGCCGATCGCCGCGATCCGGCCCGCTACGCCTATGAGTTGGCGCATAACCGCCGTCCGTTCGACGATGCGGGCGTAGTACTCGACATGAATGGGCGTGGGAACGACGGTGAGTAGGCGCGAGACGTATCCAACACCGCCGACGGCGTCGAGCTGGCCGTCCCGCTCGAGCTCGTCGCAGACCATCACGAAGTCGGTGGGCTGGCGGCGCTCGAAGACTCGGAGCATTGCCGCATAAATGTCGCGGTTTCCGGGATGGTAGAAGTCGGCGCCCCGAAGGAAGGTCGCTACGGTTTCGATCGCCTGCGGATCGATCAGCAGACTGCCCAGGACCGACTCCTCCGCCTCGGTATTGTGCGGCGGCAGGGGCTCGAATTCGCCGGGCGGCGCCAGCCGTTCAACAGCCATGGGATCCGATCCAGACTACTCTTCGGCTTCGACGACGAGCTTGACTTTTGCGGACACGTTTCGGGCGAGTCGGACACTGACCTCGTGCTCGCCCACCTGTCGAATGGGATCGCCTATTTCGATCTCGCGGCGATCCACCACTTGGCCCAGGGCAGCGCTCAATGCTTCCGCGATTTGGATCGCGGTGACAGAGCCGTGGAGGCGCCCGCGACCACCAGCTTTCGCCCGCACTACGACCCGGCTTCCCTCGAGCGTCCGAGCGAGGGCTCGCCGCTCTTCGTCGATGCGCGCGTGCTGGCGCTGCTCAGCGCCCCGCTTTGCTTCTATCTGAGCCACGGCGTTCGCGGTGGCAGCGACTGCGAACCCTCGAGGAATGAGATAGTTTCGAGCGAAGCCGTCTGCCACATCTTTTAGGTCCCCGGCCTTTCCCAGGTCGGGCACATCGCGTCTAAGCACGATCTTCATCTCACAGCCTCCGGATCAGAACGATAACGTGACGGCATCGAACATATGATCGCTAAGTCGCATAGTAGCACTGTCGACAATGCAGCGGCGATTCTATGCGGTCTGATCTGCTGGGCGCGGCGGATCTCAAGCCAGAGCGACATCGTGGTGGGCCGTCCACAAGATGGTCACCGCCTTCCCACAAGCAACAGCGAATCTGTCCCCAGATTGTCCACACGTTTGGCACAAGAAAGAGAGAGGAGAGCAAAGGTCGCCGCCATTAAGTCAGTCACCAGTTTGTGACGGCCGCGAGGCCTTGAGTCGACGCGATCCTTTACCATGTCGGAGGAATAGCAGGGGAGATCTATGGTCGCAAATCTGTTCCGCTTCATTCCTCACGAAGAGCGTTTTTTTGAGCTCCTGAACCAGAGCGCCACCAACGTGCGTGAAGGTGCCGACGCGCTGTTGGACTTCATGGAGAACTACATCGACGTGCAGCGTAAGGCGCGGCGCTTGAAAGACATCGAACACGCCGGTGATGAGATGACTCACGAGATCTTCGGAGCACTCAATCGGACCTTCATCACGCCCCTGGACCGGGAGGACATCAGCGAACTGGCTGAAGCCCTAGACGATGTACTGGACTGGACCGAAGACGTTTCGCGTCGTATGTATATCTACAAGATCGACAAGCCAACTGAGCTGGCCGTCCGCTTTGCTCGGGTAATTGCCGAGCAGGCGATAGTCATTGAGCAAATGGTCCCGCTGCTGGTCAACACGAAGAGGCGAGCGACGATCGAGAAGTCCAAGGCTGAGGTCCACCGTCTTGAGAACGAGGCTGATGAGCTACTGGGCGAGGCACTCGGTACCCTGTACGACAATGCGACCGATGTCGCATCTCTGGCAAGCGCTATCCGCTGGGGCGATATCTATCAGATGCTGGAAGGCGCCACCGACAAGGCAGAGCATGTTGCAACGGTGATCCAGAACATCGTCGTGAAGCACGCATAGCCGCCGCGCGCTTAGCGGGGACGTCGCCCCATTTCCATCAGGTTCGCGCAGCATGCTGTCTGGCGCGGACTTGTTCGGGGCGTTTCAAGGGCGGAAACAGAGCGCTGCCGGTTCGTCCAGCGAAGGGGTCTAGGCGCCCGAAACAACGAGACGCAGGAGCGTGGTGTAGACCCAGCCCAGGGCGGTGCAGGCCGGAATGGTCAGAACCCAGGCCACCACGATGTTGCCGGCCACCCCCCATCGAACGGCTGACAGCCGTTGAACAGAGCCCACCCCAAGAATCGCCGAGCTGATCGTGTGGGTGGTGGATACCGGAATACCGAGGCGGCTAGCAACCTCGATGACCGTGGCGGCGGCCGTCTCCGCGGCGAAGCCGTGGATAGGGCGAATGTGCGTAATGCGGAGCCCCATAGTCCGAATGATGCGCCACCCGCCCACGGCCGTTCCCAGGGCCATGGCTGTGGCAGCCGAGATAATTATCCAAAGGGGTACCTGCCACTGGGAGCCAGACCAGCCTCCATAGGCCGCGAGGGCCATGGTCATTACGCCCATTGTTTTCTGCGCGTCATTAGAGCCGTGGGAGAAGGCCATGTAGACGGCCGACCCGACCTGCGCCCTCCCAAAGATGGCGGAGACGAGAGTCGGTCTGCTGGTCGCAAAAAGCCACCGCAGTAGCATGAGAATGACCGTGGCCCCGAGGAATCCTAGAACTGGAGAAAGCCCGAGACCCTGAAACGTCTTGGTCACGCCGTCGGCCAGTATCGCTCCCCAGCCCCCGATCGCCACACCAGCGCCCACGATGGAGAACACCAGCGCATGGCTGGAGCTGGAAGGGAGGCCGTAGTACCAGGTGATCAGGTCCCAGGTGATAGCGGATAAGAGCGCTCCCACCACTAGCGTCTGTGTTGCAGCCTCAGGTGGGATGATCCCTCTCCCAACGGTCGTCGCCACTGCCGTACCGGAGAGAGCGCCGAGAAAGTTCATGGCTGCGGCCATGAGTACCGCACGCCCGGGCGAGAGAACTCGGGTGGCCACGGAAGTGGCTATCGCATTGGCGGTATCGTGGAACCCGTTGATGAAGTCGAAGACGAGGGCAAGCGCGACGACAAGGATGAAGCCTGCGAGCGCGTGGTCAACCATGAGTGGGCAGCGCAGGGGCGCCTTGAGCCGTTACGGTACCCTCCAACGTGGTGCGGGCGATGCACCTTGGCACAGCGCCGCGCGGGTCGTCCCCGGGGGGATTACTGGGATCAGGCGGAGCCGGCGGGGGGATTCGAACCCTCGGCCTGCTGTTTACGAAACAGCTGCTCTGCCACTGAGCTACGCCGGCTTTGTCGCTCAGACTATACACATTCCGAAGTCGCGTTCGAGCCGAATCTGGAGGTTCCCACAGCTCTCCCGCGTGCCCATTGCCAAAGGTGCCGTGCCCGGGGTCGTGCGCCGTCGCGGCACCGTTCGCTTCGGGTTTACTTCGGCTCTGCCACTACTCCCCCTGGTCCAGTTCGAACGCCGAATGCAGCGCTCGCACGGCGTCTTCACCTGCTGCCTCATCAATCACGCAGGTAATCCGGATGTCCGAGGTTGTGATCATGTCGATGTTCACTCCTTGGCCGGCCAGGGTGCCAAACATCTTCGCCGCGTACCCTGGGGCGCTCTGAAGTCCGGTTCCCACGATCGATACCTTCGCCAGGTTGGCGGTGCTGTGAACTACTTGAGCGCCCGTCTCGCTTGCCACCGGCTCAACAACTGCACGGGCGCGCTCGAGGTCCGCGCGGGAAACGGTAAACGAGATCTCGGCGAGGCCGCCGATGCTCGCCGCCTGCACGATCACATCGACACTGATACCGGCATCCGCCAAGGGCGCAAAAATCGCGTGGGCAAGCCCCGGACGATCGGGAATGCCGGCGAGGGTGATCTTGGCGACGTTCGTGTCGAACGCCACCCCACGCACGTGCTTTCTCTCTTCCATTTCGTCTCCTCGATCGATAAGCGTGCCGGACCGGTCGTTGAAGCTCGACCGCACTTCGACCGGCAGCGAATACAGCTCGGCCAGTTCCACGCCGCGGGGGTTCATGACCCGGGCGCCCATGTGGGCAAGCTCCAACATCTCTTCATATGAGATCCGGTGGAGCTTACGGGCCCGGGGCACCACCCGCGGATCGGCCGTATACACACCATCGACGTCGGTGTAGATCTCGCACTTCGGCGCCTCCAAAGCGACCGCAACCGCAATAGCTGTCAAGTCGGAAGCGCCACGGCCGAGTGTGGTGACATCGCCCTCCTCGGTCACGCCCTGGAACCCGGGCACGATGACGCAATGCCCACGAGCTAGTTCCGTGCGTATCCGCGCTGGTTCGATGTTCATGATTCGGGCCCGGGAGTGAGCGCGGTCGGTCCTAACGCCCATCAACGCGCCGGAGAGTGAGATTGCCGGGCAACCGCAGGCCTTCAGCGCCATGGTGAGGAGTGCGGATGATTGGGTCTCGCCTGTGGACAGGAGGAGGTCGTACTCCCGGCGGTCCGGATCGGGCGCAACCGACAGCGCCAATTCGATCAGCCGGTCCGTCATGTCGCCCATGGCACTTACGACCGCGACCACATCGTTTCCAGACTCGCGCGTCCGCTTGATGCGATCGGCTACGGCCCTGATGCGCTCCGGACTTCCGACTGACGTGCCACCGTATTTCTGGACGACCAGCGGCATCAGATGGCCTCTTCCACACACACCCCGTCCTGACGAATCGAGGACACAAGGGCCTGCCCACTGAGTCGATCGCGCTCCGCTGCGTCCGCCATCGCTTGTGCCACTGTCCAAGCCGATTCGGCGGGCCCATCTACTAGCGCCGCGACCGTGGAGCCCGCGCCGCTCAGATAGACGCCAAGTGCGCCGGCTTCGAGAGCAGCGTGGAACAACACCGCCATAGAGGGAAACAACCGCATCCGTGGCGGCTGGTGGACCATATCCTGCGTACCGGCAGTCAGCACTCCATAGTCTCCCGAGGCGAAACCCGCGACCAGAAGGGCTACCCTGCCGATATTGAAAACCGCATCATGGATGTCCAGGCGCCGCGGAACGACCTGGCGTGCCTCCCGGGTCGGCATCGGAAAGTCCGGAACGTAGAGCGCCACCGCAAGCAGCCGTGCCAGCGGGACCCTCGCATGAATCACCTTCCCATCGGCCATCGTGCAGGCCTGGATCCCTCCCAACAGCGCGGGCGTGACGTTGTCCGGGTGACCCTCCAGCTCCGCCGCGACCGCGAGTAGCTCGTCCTCGGGCCGGTGGCCGCCCAGGTGATTAGCCACCATGAGCCCCGCGACGATGGCGGCACTGCTGCTGCCTAGGCCCCGCGCAAGTGGGATGTTGTGCGTGCTGACCAGACGCGCCGTCGGCAACCGGAGTCCCCAGCGACGGGCCGCCGTAGCCATGGCTCGGTTAGTGAGATTGCGGTCGCCGGTGGGAATGCGCTCCTCGCCTTCCCCGACGACGGATATCTCCCACCGGTCGGCCGGCTCGACGCGGACGGTGTTCACAATGTCCAAAGCGAGTCCCAAACTGTCGAATCCCGGACCGAGGTTGGCGCTCGTCGCCGGGACGGTCACGGTAAAGGGAGCGAAGTCAGGCACCTACTTCCTCTCCCTTTCAAGGGCGAGGCGCTTTGCTCCCGCTCTCGCACCGCGGGGGAGCTGGGGCGGGGGCACCTCATGGCTGCCACTTGAGCAGCGCGGTGGCCACCACTTATGTTCCATCCCAATGAGGACGATTGGAGAACGGGAGGGCTTGTCTCCCACTACGCCCAACCCAGGGCACGTTCCACAGCAACTACGTCCGCACCCACGCGCGCCGCGTCTCCGGACAGCTTGACCGCGGAATCGGGGTCTTTCAGGCCGTTGCCGGTCAGGATGCAGACCAGCGTTCTGCCGCCCAGGTCGAGATCCCCCGCGCGAACGAGCTTGCGCACGCCGGCGACGCAGGCGGCGGATGCCAGCTCCACAAACACGCCTTCCTTCTGTGCCAGGTCGCGGTAGGCCTCCAGGATCTCGCTGTCTGTCACGCAGTCGATAAGGCCAGCGGACTCGTCCCGCGCGGTCGTCGCGAGCTCCCAGCTTGCGGGATTGCCAATGCGGATCGCCGTGGCGATTGTCTCGGGGTTCGGCACCACTTCGTTGCGAACGATTGGCGCGGCTCCGGCGGCTTCGAACCCCAGCATGTGCGGGGTCTTCGTAGCGTGGCCCGCCGCCTCGTATTGCACGAAGCCCATCCAGTAGGCGGAGATGTTGCCGGCGTTGCCCACCGGGATCGCCAGGTAGTCTGGGGCATCGCCCAGGTCGTCGCAGATCTCAAAAGCTGCCGTCTTCTGGCCCTGGAGGCGAAAAGGGTTGATCGAATTCACGACGGTCACCGGGTGCGATTCGCTCAGCGACCTCACGATGGCGAGGGACTCATCGAAGTTCCCGCGAATCATGATCACTCGTGCCCCGTACACCATGGCCTGAGCAAGCTTTCCTAGAGCGACGTAGCCGTCCGGCACGATGACCACGGCCGTCACGCCGGCACGGGCAGCGTAGGCCGCGGCCGAGGCCGAGGTGTTGCCCGTCGACGCGCAGATGACCGCCTGGCTCCCGGCCTCGAGGGCCTTGGCCATCGCGAGGACCATACCTCGGTCCTTGAACGAACCGGTTGGATTGGCGCCCTCGAGCTTGAAGTACACCGCTCCGGCGCGGAGCTCTCGTTGGAAGAAAAGCGAGCGCACCAAAGGCGTTCGGCCCTCGCCGAGGCTCAACAGTGGAGTCTGCGGAGTGAGGGGGAGGAAATCACGGTAGTGTTCGAGTACCCCGGAGTGCCAGGAGACGCCGCTGGGAACGGGGGCGGAATTCGCCGCGTCGGCGGTCATCGCCCTAACTCTTCTCTTTCTTTGCGGGCACTGTGCAGCCGGGACCCACACTCCCTCCCGCCGGGTGCGTGCCGTGGGACCCCGCATTCGATGGCCAGATAGACGGGAAACTCATTCGCTCTCGACCCTAATGAGACTACCGATCCGGTACACAACCGGCAAGGCGGCAATGATTCGGAGGGCGCTCTGCATCGTTGCCTCGCGGGTCCTGTGGGTCATAAGGACCACCTCCGCATACTCGGCTGCAGGTTCCCCGAGGAGGACGTTTTCTTTCTGGATAACGGACGCGAGGCTGATCTCAGCGTCGCCGAGTGCGCGGGTGATCTGCGCGAAGACGCCAGGTCGATCCTGCACGAGCATGCGGAGGTAGTAGCCGGTCCGGACGTCGTCCATGCGGCGGATTGCGTACGTGTCTTCGAAGAGCGGCGGATGTACTCGGGTCGGACCCGCGGCGGACCGCTGGGCGAGATCGATAATGTCGGCCACGACCGCGCTGGAAGTCGGACCGCCGCCCGCACCGCGCCCATGGAAAAGGATCGGACCCACCAGATCCCCCTCGACCGCTACCGCGTTGAAGACCCCGTCCACCTTCGCCAACATGTGGCTCTCTGGAAGCAACGCCGGATGCACGCGAAGCGCGACTGCGCCGTCCTCCTCTTCGCCAATCGCCAGCAGCTTGATGGCGTAGCCGAGTTCACGAGCGTACCGAAAATCCGCCGGGGCCAGTCCGGTAATCCCTTCGGTATAGATGTCCTCCGGCCGCACCCGGAGGTGGAAGGCAAGGCTGCCAAGGATAGTGAGCTTGTACATGGCGTCAATGCCATCGACATCCTTGCTGGGATCTGCCTCCGCGTAACCAAGCGCCTGCGCCTCCGCGAGCGCGTCTGAGAATGCACTGCCATGCGTCGCCATTTGCGTAAGGATGTAGTTCGTCGTCCCGTTGATGATCGCGCGAACTCGGTGGATGCGGTTCGCGAGCAGGTCTAGCTTGAACGGGCCGATGACCGGGATGCCCCCGCCCACGCTGGCCTCGAAGGAAATGTCAACGCCTTTCTCCGCCGCCAGCTGCAGGATGTCCGGCCCGTGCTTGGCCATAACCTCTTTGTTGCCGGTCACGACGTGCTTACCGGCCGAGAGGGCGCGGACTATGTATTCATAGGCCGGTTCCTCCCCAGGCAGCAGCTCAACTACGAGGTCGATCTCTGGGTCTCCGAGTATCTCCTCGGCATCGAAGCACAAGAGTGACTCGTCGACCGTCCGCGGCAGCCCTCGCCGCTGGACGAGAACACGCCGCAGCTCCAGAGGAGCCCCGCTGCGCCGTTCTAGGACCTCACGCTTGTCAAGAATCGCTCGGGCGACTGCTGAGCCAACCGGACCCAGGCCCAGCAGACCGATACGCAGCGGAAGCGTCATTTCGACCTCGAATCCACTTGGCACCTTACCAAGCCGCCGCATTGCGACTACGTTTCGTACCCCGGTCGCAAAGCGGCCGAACCGGTGGCGGCCTGACCCGCCCCGAATTCGGGTCGCGCCGACGGGGGTTGCGCTCTCGGGAGCCGATCTCCCGCTTCTGAAATAGGGTCAGGGGAGCGAAGGTCACCCGGGGGGCGAATGCGTGGGCAAAATTATAGACGCCCTTATGCTAAACTCTGGCCGACACGCGCCGATAGCTCAGCGGATTAGAGCGCAGCCCTGCGGAGGCTGAGGCCGAGGGTTCGAATCCCTCTCGGCGTACCGCAGCGGGGCAGGCACCAGCCCCGGGGCACTGTCCCGTGATCAGTTCCTTGGAACCGGCAACCAGGCGCCGCAGACTTATCCCGGAGCGCTTCAAGCGCATCTGGGCGCTCGCCGAATATGTCACCGCCCACCCGGGTGTCACGCGCCGCTTGCTAGCCCGCCGCTTCTCTGTAAGCGAGCGTCAACTTCAGGCGGACCTCACCGTGATGCGCCGCGATCTTGGCTTACCCCTAAAACGCTCCAAGGGCTACCGTCTCGGAGAGGGTGGCTCGGATGTCGTCGGCCTGGCTATGCGGGACCTTCACCTGTTGTTCGTAGTCCTGGAGCGGGCCTCCAGGGACCCTTCGATTTCCGCCGGTGATCTGCTGAGCACGGTTTCGCGACTGGTTGAGGCCTTTCCTGCGTACTTGCGACCGCTAGCTCGGGCGACGCTGCCGGTTCAGAAGGAGAGATCTGGACCGGCCCCTGCGCTGGTCGCGAGCCTTGCGGCCGCGATCGTCAGGAAAGACGCAGTGAAGCTGCGCTTCACGTCGGCACCGGGTCCGGGCTATCCTATCGAGCCGATCGTTACGCCAGAGGTGTTGCTCCCGTACCAGGGCGCGTGGTACCTCATCGGCCATTTCGAACAGCGGCAGCGAGCGGCCATGTTCTCGCTAGATGGTCTGCGCACGGTGACCTCAGAGCTCTCTGTTCGGTAGGTCACAGTGAAAAGACGATTCCAATCGCGATCCCGAGCAGGGCTCCGGCAAAGACTTCAACAGGGGTGTGACCGAGCAATTCACGGAGGCGACGCTCATCGAAAGCGTGCTGAGTGAATAGCTCGTCCAGCATCCGATTCAGGATCCGGGCCTGGATGCTGGCGGCCTGGCGCACGCCTGCCGCGTCGTACATGACCACCGATGCGAAGACGGCGGATACGGCAAAGAGTGGTGACCCAAACCCGAGTTGACGTCCGATCACCGTTGCCAAGGCCGTCACCAGGGCAGCGTGAGCACTGGGCATGCCACCGGAACTGGCGAGAAACCGGAAGTTGATGCGTCCGGTTCGGCGCAGATCGGTGGCAATCTTGATCGACTGAGCTGCCAGCCACGCGGCGAGCCCAGCAATCAGCACTCGATTGGACAGGAGTTCCGCCACTGGGTCACTCAGGTTGAGATCGCTCGGAACTTAGCTCCTGTCCTACGCGCTGCACCCGGAGCTCCGCGCGATCGAGCAGATCGTTGCAAAGCTGAACGAGGCGCATCCCCTCCTCGTAGCGCGTGAGGGCGGCCTCCAGGGGCAGGGTGCCGCTCTCCAGTTCCTCGATGGCATGGCGCAGCGTCTCGTACGCTTCCTCGAAGCTTGCCGCTCCCTCAGGTTTGGCCAAGTGATGCCGTCCCGTCAGCCGTCAGCACCTCACCGAGCAGGTGACCGCGTGCCAGCCGGATCGTCAGTCGATCGCCCCGGTCCACCTGGGCAGAATCAGTCAATACCGTGCCGTCGTCCTCCCGGGCACAGATGGCGTACCCTCGGCCCAGGATTGCCTCGGGATTCAGGGCGACGAGGCGAAGCCGTCCGGTCTCAACCTCCGCGCGTGCGGAGCTGAGGCGCATGCCGAGCGCGCGCAGCGCCCGACCCGCCAATTCGTCAGTCCGGGTTCGGTCCGTCTGCAATCGCACCATAGGTGATCTTCGGGCCAGCATGGTTTGACCCGTAGCGACCACGGTACGGAAGTCGCCAAGTCGCCGGCGCAGAGCGAGACGCATACGATCGCTCGCATGGCCGAGCTGCCGCCGCAACTCACCCACATCGGGCACGACCATCTCGGCCGCCGCGGATGGCGTGGGACAGCGCAGATCAGCTACGAGATCGGCAATTGTCCAGTCCACCTCGTGGCCGATGGCCGATACGACAGGGATCGGTGATCCAAAGATGGCGCGTGCGACGGCCTCCTCGTTGAAAACGGCCAGCTCTTCAGGGGAGCCGCCGCCCCGGGCAAGCACGATGACGTCGATGCGCTCACGATCTCGGCTGTAGGCATTCAGTCGATCTAACGCCACTACTACGCCCTGGAGCGCCTCGTCTCCTTGGACGGGTGTAGGCGCGAGGACTACCTCCAACAGGGGAAAGCGGCGCTCCCAGACGCGAAGCATGTCGTGGATCGCGGCCCCGACCTGCGAGGTCACCACGCCGACCCGCCTTGGGAACGGAGGCAACGGTCTTTTCCGCTCCGGAGCGAACAAGCCCTCCTTGTCGAGACGGGCGCGCAGCGCTTCGAACTGCGCACGCATGCGTCCCGTCTCCCCCGGAAGGACGACATCGGCCACAAGTTGGTAAACCGACCGCTGGTCGTAGATGTCGATAGCTCCGTGCACGAGCGCCTGGTGACCTTCGGCGAGTGGAAGCGATTGGCGGCGAGCCGCGGAGCGAAAAATGACCGCTCCGATGCGCGCGCTTCCGTCTCGAAGCGTGAAGTACCAGTGCCCTGCCGCCGACCGGGTTACATCGACCATCTCCCCGGTGACCCAAACGTCCGAGAGCACGGTATCGCGAGCAATGAGATCGCGGAGGTAAGCGATCAGCTCTCCAACCCGGTAGCTGTGCGCACCTATGGGCCCCAGATCTGTCCTAGCCATCGCGCCGCGGTTGCGGCTGGATCACCGCGAGAATCTGGCCGTACTCAACGGGCTCATCATCCTCGACCAAAACTTCGATGAGGATTCCGTCGACTGGCGCCGTGACGGGGTTACGGATTCCCAGAACTTCGACTTCACCAATCCTGGCGCCAGCTGCTAGGGCCTCGCCAATCGCGGGAAACGCGCCGTCGTCCGGACGATGAAAATATCCGACATGGGCCGATTTCACCAGAGCGGCCTCGTCGTCTGGCTTGGCCGCCGCTGGCTCTGGTACTGACGGATCGGCGTCTTCGGGCGACGGAACGGAACGGCTCGTGTCCCGCCTTAGGTGGACGCGAATTCCGTTGTGCTGCACTTCTAGCTCGGAGACTTTGGTGCGTCGCAGCATCGCAAGCAGACGCTCGACGAGGCGCAGGGGCTCCGATAGATCAGATTCTTGGGAGCGATCCGCCACGATCCCTGGCCTCAGCTCACGCGCTCGATATACGTACCGGTGCGAGTATCCACCCGGATGATCTCGCCGCTGTTTACAAAAAGAGGGATGCTGACGACTAGCCCCGTCTCAAGGGTCGCAGGCTTGGTTCCCCCGGAAGCGGTGTCACCGCGAAACGCTGGCTCAGTGTCCACAATCGCCAGTTCCGCCGTAATCGGAAGCTCGACCCCGATCGGCTCATCTCCGTTCATCTCGACCTCGAGGAGCATGTTGTCCTTGAGGTAGTTGACAGCATCCCCGAGTTGGGCCCGGGTGAGCGCGATCTGCTCGAAATTCTGCTGGTCCATGAAGAAATAGTTGCCGGATTCCTCGTACAGGTATTGCACGCCCCGATGTTCGAGTTGGACCCTGGGCCATTTCTCACCCGCCTGTACCGTTTTGTCAACGGTAGCTCCGGAGCGGATATTGCGGAGTTTCATGCGGACTTGAGCGCTGCCGCGCCCGATCTTGAGATGCTGATAATCCAGAATTTGGAAGAGTTGGCCATCCGACTCGATGACCACGCCCTTCCGCAAATCACCGGTCGAGATCACTGAGCACCTCCTGCAGTCGAAGCTTCTTGGGTGATGAGCACAGCACCTCGGCTCCTTCTTCGCTCAGCAACACCAGATCTTCAATGCGTACGCCGCCGACGCCGGGCAGGTAGATCCCGGGCTCGATGCTGAACACCATGCCTGGTGTGAGAACGTTGTGCCCGCGCCTGCGGGTCAGCCATGGCGGTTCATGAACCTCCAGACCGATACCGTGCCCTAGGCCGTGCACAAAGGCCTCGCCGAAGCCGGCTCGGTCGATCAGCCCCCGGGCGACAGCGTCTGCCTCCGCACCGGTCATCCCAGGCCGCACCCGGCTCTCTGCCTCGTTTTGGGCCTCGAGAACGACGTTCCAGACATGCTCTAGCTCCGCGCTTAGCGAGTCAATGCAAAAGGTGCGTGTCATGTCCGAGCAGTAGCCGCGGACGCGGGCGCCCATGTCGAAGAGCACCGGCTCATCGCTGCGCACGGGCCGCTCCGTCGGGCGGGCATGGGGTATTGCCGTGTTCGGCCCGCCCACGGTGATTGGCTCGAATGACACATCTTCAGCGCCATGTGTGCGGTAGAACTGCTCGAGTTCCCAGGCTAGCTCCTCCTCCGTGGCACCCGCTCTCAAGTGGCGGGCCACGTGTGCAAACGCGGCGTCATTGACCGCGATGGAAGCTCGCAGCAAGTCGATCTCATCCTGGTCTTTCACGGCGCGGAGGCCGTCCGTGAGATCGGCCGTGGGCACCAGCGTGGAAACCCCTTCGAGAGCGTCGCTCAGTTCCCGCCACATTGCGAATGGGAGATGGCGCGCCTCAAAAGCTACTCTCTCGATCCGTTGGGCGACGACCAAGTCCCTTAAGAGTTCCGGCATCGGCTTGGCGTCGCCGTAGACTTGCACCAAGAAGTCGGGTGCCTGGGCACGAGCGTCGGCCTCGGTCCGGGGATCGGTTAGCAAGTAAGCGCGCTCATCGCTGACTAGCAGGTAGCCGGCTGAGTCGCGAGGCGGCAGGTCCCTGCCGGCGTAGCCGCTCAGATAGCGACGTGACTCGGGCTGCGAAACGAGCAAGGCGTCAGCCTGGGCGCTTGACAGGGCAGTTCGCAGCCGAAGGAGTCGGTCGCTCTCGGTCAAGAGGCAGCCCCCGCTGGTGCAACTGCCGAAGGCTCCCCGGCGTCCGTATTTGCGGACAGCCGATGGGTCAGTCCGCACCGGGTACACTTTGCGCGGTCGCGGCCCGCTTCGACCATGAGTCCACCGCACGACGGGCAGGGCTGCGCAACCGGCCGCGACCAGGATGTCCACGTGCACTCCGGATACCGCGAGCAACCAAAAAAGCGCTTCCGATTCCGGCTCCGCCGCTCGACTATCGGCGACTCGCACTCAGGGCAGAGCCCGGGCACCTTGGTAAGGAACGGCTTCGTGTTCCGGCACTCCGGAAATCCGGGGCAGGCGACGAACTTTCCGTAGCGGCCAAACTTGACGACCATGGCGCGCCCGCACTTCTCGCAGTTCTCGCCGGCCAGCTCGACCGGGGCCTGTACGCGCTGCATCTCTTGCTCGGCCGAAGCGAGCTTGCCCGAAAACGGCCCGTAAAACCCTCTCAGGACTGGCACCAGTTCTTGGCGGCCTTGCGCGATGTCGTCCAGTTGCTCTTCCAAGTTGGCCGTGAAGTCGATGTCGACTACATCTGGAAAATATTCGATGAGCAGGCCCGCGACCAGGGCGCCCAGTTCGGTTGCCTCCAGGCGGCGCTCTGCCACCGTCACGTAGCCGCGCTCGCGAAGCGTGGCAATGATAGGAGCGTAGGTGCTGGGTCGTCCGATACCCCGCTCCTCAAGGGCGCGCACCAGCGATGCTTCGGTGTAACGAGGGGGCGGCTGTGTAAAGTGCTGGTCGGGCTGGACCCGGACGAGGTCTAGCGTCTCGCCCAGCTCCAAGTCGGGGAGCGGTTTGCGGTCTTCGTCGGTCGTCGCCGCATCCTCGTCGCGCGTCTCTTGGTAGAGGGACAGGAATCCGGAGAAGGCGATAACGGAACCGGCCGCTCGGAATCGGTACTGATTTTGAGAGTTATCGCGCTGAGCCAGGATGTTGACGCTCGTAACGTCGATGCGGGCAGTCGCCATTTGCGTTGCGACGAACCGCTTCCAGATCAGCTCATAAAGGCGGGCCTGGTCTCGGGTGAGGTGGCTGGCTACGTCGCTCGGTGTACGGTAGACCGAGGTTGGCCGAATCGCCTCGTGGGCTTCTTGAGCCAGGCGACTGCGCGTGCGGTAGGTGCGCGGCGTGTCGCTAAGATGCTCGTCGCCGTGGATCGCCTGGATGTACTTCCGCACCTCATCTGTGGCGCTGAGGGCCACATTCGTGGAGTCGGTTCGCATGTACGTAATGAGCCCAACGGAGCCATCTCGGCCCAACTCAATACCTTCGTACAGCTGCTGGGCCACCAGCATGGTCCGGGTCGTGCCGAAGCTGAGCCGCCGGCTCGCTTCCTGCTGCAAGGTGCTCGTCGTGTAGGGAGCCGGCGGTTGACGCTGCTGTTGCCGCTTGCGGACATCTTCGACTTGGAACGTCGCACCATCAAGGTCAGCCATGACTTTTCCGGCTGCGGCCACGTCGCCGATCTCAGCCTTCTCGCCGTTGATCTCGAGGAGGCTCGCAACAAAGGTGGCGGAGCGTCTGCGCGCCGTGCCCGATTTGGCCAGCTCAGCTTCGATGGACCAATACTCGACGGGATTGAAGTCACTGATCTCGCGCTCCCGCTCCACCACCAACCGGAGCGCTGCCGATTGCACGCGTCCGGCGGACAGGCCTCGTTGGACTTTCTTCCAAAGCAGGGGACTGATCTGATAGCCAACGAGCCGATCCAGAATCCGCCGCGCTTGCTGCGCATTTACCTGTTCGAAGTTGATGGCTCGGGGTTGCTTCATCGCCGCGAGCCCCGCGGACTTGGTGATTTCGTGAAACTCGACGCGGCGAACTGGCCGGTCGCCCGGATCGAGTGCTTCAACCAGGTGCCAGGCGATGGCCTCGCCCTCGCGGTCGGGGTCCGTCGCCAGAATGATCTCGTCCGCCTGCTTCGCCCGGGCCTTTAGCTCTTTGACGCGAGCTGCTTTCTCGCGTGGCACGACGTAGTGCGGCGCGAAGTCTCGATCCACATCTACGCCAAGACGACTCTTGGGCAGATCGCGCACGTGGCCGAGGGAAGCGCGCACGTCGTAGCCGCGCCCCAGGTATCTTTCAATGGTTCTTGCTTTGGCTGGTGATTCGACGATCACCAGCTTGCCGGCCAATCTAGGCTCCTCCACGAACGTAATACATTCCGGTCAACTGTCGCACGATGCCCTTCAGCTCCATCATGGCGAGCACGCCACTCACGAGTGACATCGGCAGCGAGGCTTCGCGGGCCACTTCGTCGATGTGAAGCGGCTCGCCAGACAGAACACTTAGCAGCGCGCTCTCCGTTTCGTCCAGTGGAACAATGTCCGCCACTGTGAGCTGACGTGGTTCGCGCCCTGGCTGTAGCTCCGCGAGCACATCTTCTGCGGTGGCGACCGGTGTGGCCCCGTCGCGAATCAAGGCATTCGTACCTTTGCTCTTGGGGCTAAAGATGTTTCCGGGGACGGCGAGCACCTCGCGGCCTTGCTCTGCCGCGAAGGCCGCCGTGATGAGCGCGCCGCTTCGGTCTCCAGCTTCCACCACTAGCGTTCCCCATGTCAAGCCTGAGATGATCCGGTTGCGACGTGGAAAGTTCATGGCATCAGGCTTGATTCCAAGAGGAAATTCGGTCACCAGCGCCCCATGCTGGGCGATCTGCTCCGCCAGTCGGGCATTCTGAGAAGGATAGACGCGGTCGAGCCCATTCCCAAGCACCGCGAGCGTCCGACCACCCGCTTCCAGCGCCGCTCGGTGCGCCGCGGTGTCCACGCCAAGCGCGAGCCCGCTCACAATGGTCACGCCGGCCTTCGCGAGGTCGCCGGCGATCTGCTCGGCCGCCATCTTGCCGTAGCCGCTGGCGCCGCGTGTCCCAACGATCGCGAGAGCCTGCTCGTCCGCGGCGGTCAGCTCGCCCCGGACGTAGAGGACCGGCGGCGGATCGAAGATCTCGGCGAGGCGTGTGGGATAAGCAGGATGGCGTCGGGAGATCGCGACGCAGCCGCTAGCCCGAAGATGCTCGACTTCCGCCATGGGATCGACCTTGCGCCGAGTGGCAATCAGGGCGTCGGCCGTGCGGCGGTCCAGACCAGAGGCCAGGAGGTCTCCTGACTGCGCCTCCCAGGCCCCGCGCGCGGACCCGAATGCTTCGAGTAGGAGGTCGAACCGCCTCGGGCCGATCCCCACCACTCGGGTCAGGCTGATCCAGTAGCCCAGATCTCCACCCAGATCGTCGAATTCCATGAGGATGGCATTCTAAGCCGTGCGTAGCCAGCGGGGAGAATCTCAAGCAGAGACGTCCGTCCGAGGCGTGCGGAGGTTAAGATAGAAACTCCAAGGAGCGCTGAGTGACAGTGAAGCTTTTGACGCTCGAAGAGGCAGAAGCGGTCAATCAGAAGTTCGCGCAGGCTACTCCGCAGGAAGTGCTGGGCTGGGGCCTCGAGAACTTCCACCCGCGCATATCGTTAGCGTCGAGCTTTGGGGCCGAGGACGTCGTGCTGATCGACATGCAGTGGCGCATTAGCCCGGATGCGCGGGTCTTCAGCCTGGACACACTTCGACTGCACACGGAGACCTATGACGTAGTCGACCGGGTCCGCCAGAAGTACGGCATCGACGTGGAGATCCTTTACCCGGACATCCAGGCCATCGACCAGATGGTCAAGAAGCACGGCTACAATTGCTTCTACGAAAGCGTCGATTTCCGGAAGCTCTGTTGCGGAATCCGCAAGGTCGAGCCGATGACGAAGCTGCTTAGGGAGCTGGACGCCTGGACGAGCGGTGTCCGTCGCGATCAGACCGCGACCCGTACCGGCGTTCCCAAAATTGAGTGGGACGAGGTCCACAACGGGATGATCAAGCTCAACCCGCTCGCCGACTGGACCAGCCAACAGGTGTGGGAATACATCCGGGCCAACGACGTGCCGTACAACGTGCTACACGACCAGGGCTTCCCCAGCATCGGTTGCGCGCCCTGCACCCGAGCGATCGGCGCAGGGGAGGATCCGCGCGCCGGCCGGTGGTGGTGGGAACTAGACGGCTATGACAAAGAGTGCGGCATCCACGTCGGCCAAGATGCTGCAGGCAACCCGATCATTCTCCGCGTAGGCGGGCAGGGCCCGCTGCCGAGCGGGACACCGCCCGGAAACTAGCCTGCGCCACTCCGGCCCAGTGGGTTGGGGCAGCGGGGTGCTCCGACCTGCCGCCCCGCCGCGAGGTCGTTCGGCTCGCCCAGGCTCGTGGCGTCTATGGCATCAGGTCGGGAGCGACCATGTGGAGCCAGTGAAACGCGGTAATCACCAGCGAGTGCGCGATCTGCCCGTTTGCAATTTGCTTCGGAACATCTGCAAGCGGGACCAGGCGGACCGCGATGTCTTCACCCAAATCGAGCTGGAGGTCACCAACCCGATGGGCCTCGCGGATCAGGATCGTGTAGCACTTGTTGGAGAGGAAAGCCGGATTCGGGTTCACCCGGCCGAGAAGTATTGGAGCTCCACCCGCGTAGCCGGTTTCCTCCCGGAGTTCGCGGACCCCGGCTTCCAGCGGCGACTCACCGCGATCGATCATGCCGCCCGGAATCTCCGCTCCGACCTCTCCGGTTCCATGCCGGTACTGGTCGATCATGACCACTTCGAGCTCCGGGGTGATGGCCAAGACGTTAACCCAGTCGGGTGCTTCCAAGACTACGATGTTGTTGGGATCACCGGTCCGCGGCGACACCGAAACCTGGCGATAGACGCGAAAGATGTAGAAGTCTTCGCCCGGGATTCTCGATACGACCTTCCAGGGCTTGACCCCGGCGGGCTGATCCGTCGATCCGCTCAGGGACTGTCTCCCCGCGTCCCGCGCAACCGTTTGTTTCTTTCCAGGCTGCGCGTGATTCGCTGCCGAAGCGCCAACGCGTACCCAATCAATGCTGTCAGGGTGATCGTCACCGCGGCGATCAAGAAACCCGCGTTGCCGCTCGGGTCAATGTCAGGCATGAGCTGGGGCCGGGGGCGGTTCCGCCGATGCTTCGAGGTCGCGGTTCTCGTCCTCGAGGTGCTCCAAATGCACGCGGTAAAGCATAAACGTCGCGTAGACGAGCGTGACCGTAAGGGTGGCCACTGCGAGCGTGATGCCCATCTCGGCAGGGAGTTGGGGCTGCGCCCGGACCACGACGGCCTCAGGGTGCAAAGTGCGCCACCATTCGACTGAATAGTGAATGATGGGGACGTCCGCGAAGCCAACGATGCCGAGCACGGCCCCAAAACGGGCGGAACGCTCCTGGTCCGGCGTGTAGGCTCGCAGCATGAGATAGCCGACGTAGATGAACCAGAGCACGAGCGTGGAGGTGAGCCGGGCATCCCAGGTCCACCACGTGTTCCAGATGGGCTTGGCCCAAAGCGAGCCCAGGACCAGGACGAGCGTGGTGAAGAGCACGCCAATCTCGGCGGAGGCTCTGGCGACGCGGTCCCAGGCCAGGTTGCGCTGCCACAGGTAGCCGATGCTGCCAACCAGCACGACGAAGAAGGCCAGGTAGGCGATCCAGGCCGCTGGGACGTGCAGGTAGAAGATCTTCTGCACGATGCCCTGGAGCCGATCCGGCGGCACGTAGAAGAAGATCATTGCCAGGGCCAGGACCGAGGCTGTCCCGGCAATGCTCGCTAGCGGCATGCCCCACCGAGGTCCAGTCTGAAAGGTCATGGTCTACTCCTCGACCACATATTCGAATACGGCAACGCCGAGCGACAAATAGATCGCGTCAAAAGCAACCAGCAGTCCCAACCAGGGCCGATCACGAGCCAGTTCGCTTCCCAGCACGAGGCTAGTGGCCTGAACCACGGCAATCAGCAGCGGCACGATGATAGGGAAAATCAGCACCGGAAGGAGCACTTCTCTCGCTCGCGTGTGCGCGGCCATCGCCGAAAGAAGCGTGGTGACCGCCGCGAGGCCGAGGTCACCAAGTAATAGAACGGGCACGATCGCGCCGGGTTCGAGCTGGACGTTGAAAAGCCCGACAAACGCCGGCACGAGCAAGCCCTGGGCCGCGACCATGATTGCCATGCTGCTGGCCACCTTGGAGAGGAAGATCGCGCTTCGGTCCACCGGCGATGAGACCAGCAGCTCCAGAGTTCCCCGGTCGCGCTCCTCGCTGAAAGTGCGGCCGATCCCGACCGGTCCCGTAAACACGACCGCAATCCAGAGGATTCCCGGCCCGACTGCATCGGCAATCTCCGGACGAATATCCAGCGCGAAATTGAAGGTGACCAGAACCAGCAGCGCGAAGATCAGAATGGCAGTCAGCGTGTCACGCGTGCGGAACTCGATCTGTAGGTCCTTGGCCAACAACGCACAAACCTGGACAAGATACGTTCTCACCAGGCAGCTTCCACGGCTGAGCGGTACGCTTCAGCCAAAAGGGGGTGGGGAGAGGCGCCGACCGGCAGATCCGCCTTCAGCGAGCCATTCTCCAACACGAGCGCGCGGTCGGCGAAGCGCTGCGCCCAGTCGAGCCGATGGGTGGCAACCACCACGGTGCGATCCGCGGCGGCCCACCTATTCACGAGTCCGACGAGCCACTCCTGAGCCTGAGGATCGAGACCGGTTTCAGGCTCGTCCATGAGCAGAACTGCTGGCTCGTGGAGGATGGCTCGAGCGAGGCCGGCCCGCTGCTGCATGCCCCGAGAGAGCGTACGTACCGGAACCCTGGCCGAAGTCGGCGGTAAGGCTACTTCGCTGAGCGTCCGGTCGATGCTCTGCTCCAATGCCTCAACGCCGTAGAGCCGCCCGTAGAATTGCAGATTCTCCCTCGCTGTCAAGTCGTCGTAGAGGCCCGTCTTGTGGCTGATGAATCCGACCAGCCGACGGGCTCTCGGCGCTTCGCGCTTCACATCGATGCCCGCAACCCTCAGCGTTCCGGTGGTGGGTGAGAGTGCCAGCGCGAGGATGCGCAGCAACGTCGTTTTACCCGCCCCATTTGGCCCGAGCAGGGCGATCCGATCTCCGCGAGCGAGCCTCAGGTCGGTACTTCGAAGCGCGGTGCGCGTTCCAAACCGTCGACTGAGCGACGCGCCTACCAGGGCTGGCGTAGGTTCGCCGCTCATTCCATCATCCGTCCTCTGCGCGACCGCTCGGTAGGAGTCCTCAACCGTAGCCGTCCCTACGTGCCATGAGCGCGCTCGGTTTCGGAGGGGCACGCCCCCGAGTCTGATGAGTGGGTGCGCGGCGGCCGAGCTTCACAATGGAAGACGAATGTGCCCGGCGATGCGCAGAAGGGAGAGCTGTGCGACCCCTAAGCGCTCTCAAACTTGGAGGGACACTTGGCGAGCAGGGTCGCCGCGGTGAATGTCCCCGGGCCGTCGTATTTCCCCTCGACCACTACCTCGATGTTCGGCCCAAAGATGTCGGGGACGACACCCTTGTAGACAATCGGTAGTCGGCCAGACTCGTCGGCGATCTCGAACTGGACCGTAAAGGAACCGGGTTCACGGACGATGGTGCCCGGCACCACGTTGCCTGCAACTCGGACCGGCTGCCCTTCCAGCTGCGCGCCGGCCGACCGCAGCTCCCCCACGGTGAGGTAATACACCGCGTTGTTCTGCAGAGAAGTCGTGACGAGGTATGCAACCCCTATCAGCGCCACAGCCACGGCGATCCAGATGCGCAGATGACGGACGCCTGCAAACGAGCCGGCGGTTGTTGGCCATTCGGAAGCGGCTTGAGTCATGTCCTCCCGCCCGACGCTACTTCAGCGAAACGAGATAGGCAACGAGGTTGTCGAGATCGCGACCCGTGGCCTGGTTTGGCGGCATGGGCGATGGCGCCGAGAAGCCCGGCGAGATGAGGGCCTGAGGGTTCTCGATAGACTCTCGGATGTACGCCTCAGCGGACATACCCGGTTTGCGGGTTGCCGCGGTTGTCCCGATTCCGTCCAGCTTCGGCCCAACCTGACCAACGGCGCTTGGAACGCCGGTGATCACGTGGCACGTCGGGCACACGCTCGAGGCAAAGAAGGTTCTACCCGCGGTCGCGTCGCCGGGTCCGCCCCCTGACGAGGCTCCGCTTGACCCTGATCCGCCGCAGGCGGCGATGAGCAGCGCGAAGGAGAGCGTAAGGAACGCGGTTACACGACGCATCAGCGGACAGAACCCTCCCCGGAATAAGAAGTCAGAGTTTGGGCGCAGTGGGAACCATCCCAGTCTAATCGGCTTCCGGGGTTTGCTTCAAGAAAACTAGTCAGTTCGCCACTCAGCAGCCTGGAGTAGCCGTCGCCGAGCTCGCACTCGCAGCAGCCGCAACCGGAACACGACGGAGACCGTCACGGAGGCCGCGAGCAGGGTCACACCGGCCAGGATGAAGGGCCAGTGCATGGCCACGAAAAGTCCTAAGATCTGGCGGGCGCCATTTGGATCCATGATCAAGATCATGGTCGTAGTGGCCACCTTGAAGACGATGAAGACGACGAGGAGCGTCCAGAGCGCCGCGCGAGCTTCCATGGCAGTGTCCGGATTGTACTCGTGGTTGCTGTGCTCGGCTGCCGATGAGTACACTGCCAGGCATCCCAAACTACTCAACTAAGGGACTAAATCGTGGGCCGAATCAACTTCGCGATCCTGCTCCCACTCTCTGTCCTTCCCCTCGTCGTGGCGGTCGCGATTTTCATTGGCTGGACGCTCCACCAGTTCAGCAAAGAAGGGGCGGTAGTCGTTGCACTGCTGCTCACCCTCGGGATCACCGCCGCAGGCTTCATCGCCGACCGCGTTTCTTCAGAGGCGGATTAGCCAGCCACTCCCCTCCAGGACACAGGCGCGGTTTCTTCGAGGCGGCCGCGCTGTTTGTGGGGACGTGGCGCCGGCTGTTCCGCCGTTGAGAAACTAGTGTGGTGAATCTGAAGTTCGCTGCAAAAGCTCCACGCTTAACAAGGCGTCATTTACGCACGGAATCTTGTCGGACTTATTCGACGAATCTCTGAAACAGGGCACTAGACTCGCTTTTCCTCGCGGTCGGCCCAGATGAAGAAAAGCACCGTAAGCAGCACCAGGAAGTACGAGCCCCCCACCACCCACATGAAGAGGCCTCCAAGCTGCTGGTCCGCTAGCGGGTCCACACCTAGTTCAAGCGCGGCTAGGCCGTAGTGGCGGTAGAGCAGCCGATCGGCCAGCGTGATCATGGACCCGACGAGGGAGCCGGGGATCGTCTGCAGAAAGCAGTACAGCATTCGTCCAGGCAGCGGAAGGCGCGGAAGGACCTCCGGAATGGGGCTCGCGATTGGCATCCACGTTGCCACGCCGGCGATGAGCAGGGCCGCGTGGGACCAGGCGTGAGTCACCTCGTTTCCAAATACGGCGTCGTAGATCGTCGGCAGGTGGATGTAGGCAAAGAACAGGTTGAACGAGAAGAATGCCGCCGCCGGGTAGGCGGCAGTATGTCCAAACTTACTGAGCCACGGGAATTGGAGCCACGGACTAACCAGCCACGCTGGTGTGCCCAAGAGCAGCAGCGGCGGCACCACCAGCGTGAGCACCAGGTGCTGAACCATGTGCGCGCTGAAAAGGTACCGGTCCGCCAGGTGATGGAGCGGCGACTGCACTGCGAGCGCGAGGGCGAGCAGCCCGGCCAGGAACCAGCCACCTTGGCGCCAGGCTCTCCCACCCCGGTCACGCCCGACGCAGGCGATCCCAGCGGCATATAGGAGCCCCAAAGCGATGAGGACAGCGGATCGCTCGGGATGTACGTCCCACTGGGTTTGCCAGAAGAGGAGCAAATTATCCCAGGCGGACATGCGATCCCCTGGAACGTCGCGGCCTAGAAAGCTTTAGGCGCGCTCAGGAGGTGGAACAGGGTAATGAACGCCGTGATCATGAACGCGGCACAGACCAGGCCAAAGATGAAGAAACCTGAGAAGAGCCGGTTGTCGAACTTTAGATGCATATAGAACATGACAACGAGTGCGAACTTTGTCGCCGAAAGCACCATCAGCATGGGCATGATGACTGGGCGCAGCGAAGGGACGTAGTACACCGCCACCTCGGCGGCGGTGATCACGGTGAGAACCAGCGCGATACGGATGTACTCGGTGGCTCCGGGATGGTGCTCCGCGTGCTCAACGACTGGTACGCGAGCGCTCATTGGACTCGACCCCTTCCTCAGATCGCAGGAATGAGATAGACGACGGTAAAAATGATGATCCAGACGATGTCGACGAAATGCCAATACAGACCGGCGATCTCGACATCCAGGCTCCGGGCTTGAGTCATCTGACCCCGCGCGGCCAGCATCCAGAGCATCAGCAGCCAGACGATGCCGAACGTGACGTGCGTGCCGTGGAATCCGGTCAGGGTGAAGAAAGAGCTTCCAAAGGTCGCGGTCGTGAGGTTCAGGCCCTCTGAGCCGAAGGTCGTGAACTCGTAGACCTGTCCGCCGATGAAGACGAGCCCGAGGCCGGCGACACAGAGGAGCCATATCTTCAGGCGTCGGATATCCCCGCGCTGGATGGCGGCAAGCGCCAGGACCATAGCGAGGCTGCTCATCAACAGGGCGAAGGCGCTGACGGACGTGTAGGGAATATCGAAGACGTCCGACGGTTTCGGCCCGCTCGGGTAGTTCCCTCGATATACCAAATAGGTGCCGATGAGTGAGCCGAAGAGCATGCAATCCGAGCCGAGGAAGGCCCACATCAGGACCTTGCGACTGTTGAGACCGGTGCTCGTCTCGCCGACGTGGGCCTGCGCTGGCAGGGCCGCTACGTGTTCCAAGGCATGCGCTCCCTTACCTGATCAGATCGTCGCGAGAGGGTCTTGCGGCCCTAACCGTTGACGGGCTCCATGGACCAGCCGACGACGCCCACCAGGACCACGAAAAGCCCCACTGGAAGCAGTGGCATCGCGAACAGGACGCCGGTGCCGGCAACGAGTATCCCGGCAGCGGTGGCTATCGGCCAATAGGACGGGTCTGGTACGTGGATGTGACCGTGCGCCTCGCCGGCATCATGGGCTGCAGTGCGATCGCGGCGTTCGTCCGGGGCGGCAGCGGCGTGGCCTTCGAGCTCAGGGTATTTCTCCAACCAGAAAGCGTCCCGGCCGTGCACTACCGGGATCGTCGCAAAATTGTAATGGGGCGGCGGACTGGAGATGGACCATTCGAGCGTCCGGCCGTCCCACGGATCGCTTCCGGCGCGTTCGCCGGCCCGCAGACTCTTCGAGACGTTTGCGATGAAGACGAGAACGGACAGCCCGATGGCGTAGGCGCCGATGGTGGAGACCAGATTCCAAAGGCCCCAGCCCATCTCAGCGGGGTAGGTGAAGATCCGGCGCGGCATTCCGTCGACGCCCAGGAAATGCATGGGCCCAAAGGTCAGGTTGAAGCCGATCATCATGAGCCAGAAGTTCAACTGGCCCAGGCCTTCGCCCAGGAAGCGTCCCGTGATCTTCGGGAACCAGTAGTAGATGCCGCCGAAGAGCGCCAGGACCGATCCACCGAAGAGCACATAGTGGAAGTGGGCCACGACGAAGTACGTGTCTTGCTGTTGAGTATCGACCGGCGGTGAGGCGTGCATGACGCCGCTAAGCCCGCCGATCGTGAACATCGCGATGAATCCCAGGGCGAACAGGTGCGGCGTGTTCAGACGGACCGACCCCCCGTAGACCGTGGAGATCCAGTTGAAGATCTTGATGCCCGTCGGAACGGCGATCAGCATGGTGCTCGCGGCAAAGAACGACGCGGCGATGGGGCCCAATCCGGTGGTGAACATGTGATGGGCCCAGACCGTGAACGACAGGAAGGCAATGCTGGCCACGGCGTAGACCATGAACGGGTAGCCGAACAGTGGCTTCCTCGAGAACACCGGTACGATCTCGGACACGATACCCATGGCCGGCAGGATGAGGATGTAGACCTCCGGGTGGCCAAAAACCCAGAAAAGATGCTGCCAGAGGATGGGATCGCCGCCATTCGCCGTGTTGAAGAAATTGGCTCCGAAAAGGCGGTCGAACATCAGCTCAACGAGGGCGATGGTGATCACGGGGAACGCGAGAACGATCAGAATCGAAGTGATGAACGTCGTCCAGGTGAAGAGCGGCATGCGCATGAGTGTGAGGCCAGGTGCCCGCAGGTTGATGATGGTCACCAGGAAGTTGAAGCCCGCGGCCAGGGAGCCGACGCCGAGCACCTGAAGGCCGACAACCCAGAAATCCACGCCGCGCTGGCTAAACGCGTTCTCGGTCAGGTTCGCGTAAGCGAACCAACCCACGTCGGGCACCTGCTGGATCAAGAAGCCAAAATGCATCAAGAGGCCACCCGAGAGGAAAACCCAGTAGCTGAAGGCGTTGAGTCTCGGGAAGGCGACATCGCGCGCCCCGATCTGCAGGGGCACGATGTAGTTAAAGAAGGCGGCCGAGAGCGGCATCACGACCATGAAAATCATGGTCGTGCCGTGCATCGTAAAGAGGGCGTTGAAGGTGCCCGGCCCCACGACGTTGGCGTTCGGCACCGCCAGTTGGGTGCGCATCAGCAAGGCTTCAGTACCGCCGATCAGGAAAAAGATGAACGCCGTAGCGCCATACAGAATGCCGATCTGCTTGGCATCGACGGTGGTGACCCAGGCCCAGATGCCCCGGGGGGCAACGGGCCGAGCAAGCAGACCCCGACGTTCCACCGGAGCTGCGATTGTCGCCATCCTGCTCGACTCCTTTCCGCGAAGCCTCGCGGCTACTTGAGGCTCTGGAGGTACGCCGCCATCAGGGCGGCCTCGCCGGGAGAAGGCGGCAGGTCGTTCGGGTAACGCATCTTGCTGCCCGGCTTGATCCCCTGCGGATCCGCGATCCAGTGTGTCAGGTTCTCGTATGTGTTCTGTAGCATCCCGGCCGCCAGGGTGCTCCGGGAGCCGACGTGCGTGAGGTCAGGACCGATCGTGCCCCCCGCCGATGTTCCCTTGATTGTATGGCAGGCTGGGCAAGCTCCGCGCTGGAAGATGACGGCCCCTTGCTGGGCTTGAGGAGATGCAGGGGAGGCGGCATCGGCCGCCTGGCGAGCGGCCCAGTTCTGGAATTCAGCTGCGGTATCGACATACAAGCGCACCCGCATGTTCGCATGCTGGATCCCGCAGAACTCTACGCACTGACCGAAAAACTCGCCGGTCTCGAGCGGAGTGAACCAGAGATGATTGACTCGGGTTGGGATCACGTCCATCTTGCCGCCCAGCCTGGGTATCCAGAAGCTGTGAACTACGTCCGCGGACCGCAGCTCAAACACCACCGTGCGGTTAACCGGAACGTGAACCTCATTAACTGCTAACGGCGCTCCCCGTAAGTCCGGATACCTGAATTCCCAAAACCACTGGCGGCCCGTAACCAGGATCTTCATCGGCGGCTCGCCGGAGGCGCCGGCAGAAGGGACGGCGTCCTGGCGAAAGATCGTCGCAATTGTCGGAACCGCGATGATCAGCAAGACCACCGAGGGGATGATCGTCCACGCGATCTCGAGGCGGGTGTTGCCGTGGATCTGCGCCGGGATCGTGTTGTCTCCCGCCCGGCGGCGGAAGCGGAGAATCGCGTAGACAAAAAATCCCTCGACGCCCACGAACACAACCAGCGCCATCCAGAAAATCAGCTCATACAGGCCCTGGATGAGGCCACCGACGTCCGACACCGGGAACACAGTAGTCTGCGGAACACTCGGGGCATTGGCCGCGAACTGAGTGCATGCGCTGGCGCTCAGGGCGAGACCGGCGATGAAAGCAACTGAGAGATTGCGTCGCGACGTTCCCATAATCCTCCCAGGGCACTGCCGTGGGCAATCTACGTGGAGGGGACCCTGCACCGCGTCCCGGCTTACCTCTTCGAGCGCGCGACGGCCGGGGCATGATATCGGCCCCGACGCAGCCGGCGCAAAGCTGCTTGCCTATAATTCGGCGATGTCCCACCGAACAGCGACCGGGCTCGGTCCGCGCCTGCCGGGCGCAAGCGGGCTCCAGTGAGGCGCGGTCTGACGGTCCCGGTACCGCTCCGTACGGAGGTGCGAGCCTTTCGGACCTTCGCCTACCTGGCAGCCGCCTCCGCCTTCCTCTTGATCGTCCTCGGCGGGATCGTTCGGGCAACGGGTTCTGGACTGGGGTGTCCCGATTGGCCGCTGTGCCAGGGTCAGGCGCTTCCTCCTCCGGAGCGAGCGGCGGTTATCGAATTCAGTCACCGGTTCGCTGCCAGCATCACGTCAATCCTGGCGATCATCTCTTCGGCGTTGGCGATCCGCGCCAATGGCGAACCCCTGGTCCGAATCGTCGCCATCCTGACTCCCGTTGTGATCCTGGCCCAAGTTGCGCTGGGCGCGGTCACCGTTCTCATGGAGCTGCCGCCCGTCGTTGTGGCCGCCCACCTGGGCCTGGCGTTCATCTTGCTGGGGTTGCTCACGTTCCAAGCTATCTACTCCACGGCCTCGCAGGCCGGCCGGTCCACCGCACCGCCGGGCCTTATCGGCACCGCGGCCCGAGCCGCGGCGGCGGTGTACCTGCTGGTGCTGCTCGGAGCGGTCGTCAGGGCCATGGGCGCCAGCTTCGCCTGCTCTGGCTTTCCACTTTGCGGTGGTCCTGCAAGCGATTGGTCGTCACTTGCGGTCGTGCACATGCTTCACCGGATATTCGCGGTCATCGTCGTCGGCTACCTGGCCCACGTGGTCCTCTGGGCCCGAAGGACCGGGATTTCAGCAAGATCGCCGGTGGTGTGGAGCGAAATCGCGTTCGTGACGGCGCTGCTTCAGAGTGCTGTGGGAGCAGTTGGGGTCCTCCAGGGGCTTACGCCCTACCTGCAGGTCCTTCATGTCGCTGGCGCGGCGGCCACCTGGCTGGCCACGGTCAGCCTGCTCGGGGTGAGCATGCGAGGGGCCCCCGCGGCGGCGGACCGTCGTTGAGCGCCGGCTAATGACAGGTCTGGTCGCGGCAGCCTTTCGGCCGTCACTCGTAGAAAAGATCGGAGCATACGTCCGCCTCACGAAGCCGCGGATCATGGTGCTGTTGCTGGTCACTACCGCGGCGGCCATGTTCCTTCCTGGCGACGGTATCCCCCCCACTTCGATTTTCCTGGTTACGCTGTTGGGGGGTGCGCTCGGCGCCGGTGGGGCCAGCGCCATCAACAACTACATAGATCGGGACATAGACCGGCTCATGCTGCGCACTGCGTCTCGGCCGGTGCCGGCCGGTGCCGTCAGCCCCAGCGCGGCACTGACTTTCGGCGTGACGCTGATTGCAGGCTCGTTCGCACTGCTGGCGCTGACCGTGAACCTGCTGGCTGCCGGTCTCACGCTGGCCGGGGCCCTCTTCTACGTCTTCGTCTACACGGGTTGGCTCAAACGATCATCAATCCACGGCGTCGTGATTGGTGGAGCGGCGGGAGCGGTGCCTCCCCTGGTGGGTTGGGCGGCGGTCACCGGCGAGCTGAGCTTGCCCGCCTTTCTGCTTTTCGCAACTGTGTTCATCTGGACTCCGCCGCATTTCTGGGCGCTCTCTCTCGTGATGAAGGGCGAGTACGAGCATGCGCAGGTTCCGATGCTCCCAGTGGTACGCGGGGAGGGCGAGACCCAGCGCCAGATTGTCTGGTACTCGATCGCGCTGGTTGTTTTCAGTGTAGTCATGGGCCTTCTCGCACCCTTCGGAGCGATCTACTTGGTCGGGGCGGCCGTCCTGGGTGCTCTCTGGCTCTACTTCGCCACTAAGCTGCGCCTCAACGGTGGCCGTGCTGCCGCCCTCGAGCTATTCCACTACTCGCTGGTTTACCTGGCCCTCCTCTTCGCCGCAATGGTCGTCGATCGACACGTCAGCCGCCTTTTCCTCTCCTGAGCCACCGACGGCCTACTCCCACCTGATCAAATAGAGCATGGCGTAGACCACCCATCCTGAGATGGCCACGAAGGCCCAGAGCGGCAGCGCGACGTGCGCAATGCGCCGATGGGCGGCGAAATCCGCGCGAAGTGCTCTGCGGAGCGTGAAGAACGCCAGAGGCCCAAGACCGACGGCCGCGATGACGTGAGGGACCAGGATCGCCAGGTAAGCGACGTAGGCCAGATGTGGGCCCTCGAACGGCTTGGAGCCGAAGAGAGCCGCGCGTGCCACGTAGACCACCAGGAACAGCGCGGCGAATGTGCTCGCCGTGAGCATGCATCGATGGTGGGCGGCTACGTGGCGATGACGAATGAACCGGTAGCCGACGGCAAGGAACACGCCGCTCACCATGATGAGTGAAGTGTTCAGGATCGGGAGCCAAACGGGCACTACACCTCCACGGGGAGAACGCTGATAAGGCTAACCTTATGAGTCGAACCCGAAACACTGATTTGCCGCTTGAGCATATTGGGAGGTACGATGCTCATTACTGGTCTCGCAAGAGGGCGTGTGGGGAGTGGAGGGCTTTCGTGGGCAGGTTCATATTGCACCGCATCCTGCAGATGCTACCGATTATCGTGCTCGTTTCGATATTGGCTTTCGCGCTGCTCAAATCCATGCCGGGCGATCCTCTCGACCGCATGTTCGAGAACAACCCCGACTTCACCTATGAAGACTACGTCCGCCTGCGGGCGCTCTACGGCTTGGACGACCCATTCTACGTGGCGTACTTCAAGTGGGCGTCGCAAGCGTTGCAGGGGAATCTGGGTTATTCGCGCCAGTACCGGGTTCCGGCGCAGGATCTGATCCTGCCCCGGCTCCAGAACACCATGACCCTCACGATCATTTCTTTCATATTTGCCATCCAGGCCGCGCTTGCGATTGGAATCATCTCGGCAGTCAAACAGTACTCAGCGATCGACTACGCGAGCATGGCGCTTACCTTCGTGGGCAGCTCCTTGCCGAACTTCTGGCTGGGCCTGATGTTGATCATTTTGTTCAGCGTGCAGCTCCACTGGTTACCTCCGGGCGGCATCATGAGCACCGACGTCGGGCCGGGGTTCTGGGAACGCGCCCTGGACCGCGGGAAGTATCTCGCAATGCCGGTGTTCATCACCGCGTTCGCTGAGATGACGTCCTGGGCTCGCTTCACGCGCAACAGCCTGCTGGACGTCCTGCAGCTCGATTACTTGCGTACCGCTCGGGCCAAGGGCCTGACCGAGCAGACGGTCATTCTGCGGCACGCGCTGAAGAACTCCCTGCTGCCACTCGTCACGGTCATCGGGACCAGCTTCTCGCGGTTCTTCGCTGGCGCCGTCGTCATTGAGACTGTTTTCAGCTACCCGGGGATGGGCAAGCTCATGTACGACTCGGTCATGGGGAATGACTTCGTGGTCTCGATGTCGATTCTCATGATCCTGTGCGTGATGGTCCTCTGGGGCAATCTCCTGGCCGACATCACGTACGGGTGGCTCGACCCGCGCATCCGCTATGACTAGCCGAAGACCACTAACCGCCGACGGGGACGCGCCAGTACAAATCATGAATCGCCTAGAGGGAGTCTAGCAATGGCACGAGAGATCGCCGCTCCTACCCGAGTGCTGCCTCGATACGAAGAAAAACAGGTCAAGGTCGTGGGTCTCTATCGGATGATCCTGATGCGCTTCATTCGGCATCGGCTAGCGGTCATCGGGCTCGGCGTCGAGACGGCGCTCCTGTTCTTCACCTTTGTTGGACCCTTTCTCGTCCCGTACTCGCCGGACCAGGTCAACCTGCGGGAGCGCTTCGCACCTCCAAGCTTTGCGATGCTGACTCCGGTCACGGGCCAGCCGCACGTCTACAATATGGCTGCCGTCTCGGCGGCTTCAGACGAGCGTCCTCTCCGATTTGGCCATCCGTTGGGAACTGACGACCTGGGTCGCGACACCATGACCCGGGCGATGTTTGGTGGGCGCGTCTCCCTGGGCATCGGGTTCATCGTCGCCATCTTCGCGACGATCATGTCGGCGGTCATTGGATCGGTTTCCGGCTACGCCGGAGGCTGGTGGGACAACCTCATTCAGCGCGCGAACGATGTGTCGCACTCGTTGCCGGACCTGCCGATTCTGATGATCCTCTCCAAGATGTTCCCGCCGGGATTCTGGACGATGTGTCTGATTCTTCTGGCGATGGGCGGCATCCGCGGCGGGCGGGTGACGCGGTCGATGGTGCTGCGGCTCAAACAAGAGCAGTTCACCGAGGCAGCAAAGGCCTCTGGTGCCGCCTGGCCCCGGCTGATCTTCCGCCACTTCATCCCGAACGCGCTCTCGCCCCTGACCGTCTCGATGACGCTCAGCGTAGGCAACGCGATTCGGACCGAAACCAGCCTCTCATACCTGGGCCTCGGTATCCAGCCCCCCATGCCCAGTTGGGGCAACATGCTGTCGAATGCGCAGCAGTACTTCTTCAGCGCCCCGTGGCTGGTCTTCTACCCGGGGATTTTCATCTTCCTGACGCTGTTCTGCTTCAACATGATCGGTGACGGTCTCCGCGATGCGTTCGACCCAAGGATGACCCAGCGCTAGGCTTCTAGAAACCAAGAAAAGGCCCCCCGGAAAACCCGGGGGGCCTTTTCTTCGTAACGGGCCGCCGCCTATTGGGTAAACTTAGCGGGCCTGTCCGTAGGCGGCACAGATCCGGAGCACGCATGATGGAGCCCGGACAGACGGACCTCGGCGAGGTCGACGAGATCGACGTTGAGGCCATCGGCGAACCCGGCCACCGCACGTTCCGACTGCTTCTGGCCAGCGGACCGACCACAGTGTGTCTATGGTTGGAGAAGGAACAGTTGGAGCAACTGGCGGTCATCATCGAGCAGCAAGTAGCTCGGGCGACGCGGGGTCTTCCAACCGGTGGCCATCCGACGCTGGATTTCGCTGATCGGTTCCCCGCGAGCCCAACCATGGAGCTTAAGGCTGGGCGCATGGCCGTCGGCTTCGACGAAGACGCGCGCCGGTTTGCATTCACCGCGGAGCCCGTTACGCCGGCTGGAGGATCGATTTCTTTCGTGGTCACCCAGATCCAGGCGGAAGCCCTGAGTCTGAAAATCGCGGCCGTCGCCTCCGCCGGCCGACCTCGCTGCCCGCTCTGCGGCGCTCCCATCGAGACCGGTGTCCGGCACGTTTGTCCGGCTTCCAACGGCCACGTTGAACCGTAGTTTTACGCAGATTTAAGTCCTGCAATTCTCAGACTCAGAACGCTGCTGCTAGACTCCCGTAGTCAGTCTTGGCGCGCTGTAAGCGTATCGCCATGCCTCAGGAGGGTACAGGTGCGACTGGGAGCAGCAGGTTCGACCGCGCTCGGGGGCGCCCGCTTACCCTCGACAGGCGTTCTGATTGGCGCGGCCATGGTCGCGATCGCCCTCCTGGGACTGGGGTTCATCATGCGCGGCCGACTCCTGGGTTCCACGGCCACCGTGTCCCCGACCACAGTACCCGTCACCCGCCAGGACCTCGCCGCGGCGGTCAGCGCCACCGGAACGGTCATCTCGACGGCGACGAGTAAGCTCAGCTTTGCGACCTCCGGCCTGGTTGCGGAAGTGGCTGTGGTAATCGGGGATCAGGTGAAGACGGGACAGGTGCTGGCGAGGCAAGATACGTCAGACCTTGAGCCCGCGGTCCTCCAGGCGCAGGCGAACCTCGCCGCGAACCAGGCGAAGCTGGCGCTGCTGCTGGAGGGCGCCAAGCCTGAGGATCTCGCGGCGGCCCAGGCCAGCGTCGACGCGGCCCAGGCCAAACTCGCGGACATGCAGGCGGGGCCCAAGGGCGACGACCTCGCGGCGGCCCAGGCCAACCTGGACAGTGCTCAGGCGAAGATCGCGACCGTGCGCGAAGGAGCTGCCCTACAGGATCTTGCTGCTGCGCAGGCTGCCGTGGATACGGCGAAGGCCAGTCTGGACAGCGCCCGGGCCAGGCTCGATCTTCTAGTGGCCGGACCCACTCAGGCCGAGCGCATCAAACAGGAGGCCGCCTTGTCCGCCGCGCATTCCGGGCGCGCCGGGGCCTACGCCAGGGTTTTGGACGGGCACGACAGCAAAGCTTCTCCCTCCGATCGCATCGCGAATACGGCGGCGTTGGCCTCAGCGGAAGCCGCGCTGAAATCGGCTCAGGCAGCATACGAAGAATTCCTCAAGGGCCCGTCCGAGGCTGACGTCCTATCGGCCAAGCAAGCGGTAACCACAGCTGAAGCGAATCTGAATTCGGCGCAAATCAAACTCGAGCAGCTCGCCAGTGGCCCCACAGAGTCAGAGCTGCTCGCGGCACAATCTGCTGTCGTGCAGGCGCAGACCGCCCTCAATACGAAGCTCACCCCGTACAGCGACGTCGACTTGCTCGCGCAGGAGCAAGCAGTCAAGAGCGCCCAGGCAAACCTGGCCAACAAGCGCCAGCCGTACCAGCAGTCGGATATCCTGGCGGCTCAAGCGGCGGTCCTGCAGTCCGAGGCGAACCTTGCCAAGGCGCTGGGCAACCTGGCCGGAGCCACGATTGTCGCTCCCTTCGATGGGGTTGTCAGCGCGGCCAGCATGAACGTGGGGGAGATGGCAGCGAACCCGAGCAACAATAACCCGACGTTCATCACCGTAGTTGATCCGAGCCAGATGAGGGTTGATGTCCAGGTAGACGAGTCGGACATCGCCAATGTGGCCGTGGGACAGATCGCCGTTCTTACTTTCGATGCCCTGCCGGGGCGCCGGGTCACGGGCCGGGTCATGGCCGTGGCTCCCAATGGGACCCTGACCCAGGGCGTGGTCGGATTTCCGGTTTCTATCGAGATCCAGGCCCCCAGGGTGACGTCAGCTCCCGAGAATGTCCGTGGGGTGGCGCCGGAGGGCGCCCGAGCGGCGGTGCAGAACGCGCGAGGAGCGAACCAGGGTGGCGCCGCGGCCCGCGGTCTCGAGGGAGCAGGCGTGCGTGCCGGTATGACTGCTACCGCTACGATCGAGTACGAGCGCCGGAGCAACGTCCTTACCGTGCCGAACCGGGCTATCGTGCGGCAGGGCCGCGACCGATTCGTCGAGGTACGCACTGCATCGGGGGAGACCGAGCGTCGGAAGGTCGAAGTTGGCATGGCGAACGACGACGCAACGGAGATTACCTCAGGAGTGACTGAGGGCGAGATCCTGGTTCTGCCGCTGACGGCAGCGAGGGCTTCGGTGCCGGGTGGGGCGGGCGCTGCCGGGCTCGGTGGCGTCGTGCGTCCGGGAGGAACCTTCGTTGCTCCCGCACCCTAGCCAGTCCGCGGTCGTGCTCGATTCCGTTCCGGAGACGGATGAGCCCTCAGTTCTGGAAGAAGCCACCGGTCAGCGCGGCCAGCAAGCCGAAGATCTCGTTGAACTGCCTGAGCTAGTTCTCCACATCCGCGGAATCACCAAGACCTACCAGCTCGGTGAGTTGGCTGTCCATGCCCTGCGAGGCGTGGATCTGGACATCCATCCGGGAGAGTGCGTCGCGATCATGGGACCGTCAGGCTCCGGTAAGACCACGCTGATGAATATCATCGGGTGCCTCGATCAGCCGACTGCGGGTACCTATCATCTGGATGGCGTGGAAACCAGCCAGCTCTCCGAGAATGAGCTGGCGGCGATCCGGAACCGCAAGATCGGTTTCGTCTTCCAGAGCTTCAATCTGCTCCCGAGAATTCCGGCAGTGGAACAGGTTGAGCTTCCTCTGATCTACGCGGGGGTCAGGGACCGACGGGCCCGGGCGCTCGCTGCTCTGGAGCGGATCGGGATGGCGGATCGAGCGCACCACAAACCTGCAGAGCTGTCCGGCGGGCAGCAGCAGCGGGTTGCCATCGCTCGTGCTCTGGTGATGGAGCCGAAGATCATCCTGGCTGACGAGCCGACCGGTAACCTCGACACGCGAACCAGCGAAGAGCTGATGGATCTTCTGCAGAGGCTGAATGAGGAGCGGGGAATCACCATCGTTCTGGTCACCCACGAGCCGGATATTGCCGCGCACATGCGCCGTATCGTCGAGATCCGGGACGGGCGGGTGGTGCGGGACCACCCCGTGACCCATCGGATACGGGCCGCAGCCGTCCTGGCGACGCTGCCGGTCGAGGAATAGCGATGCAGATTCTGGAGAGCATCAAGGTATCCCTGAGGGCCCTGCTCGCCAACAAGCTGCGAGCTATTCTGACCATGCTGGGAGTGGTAATCGGGAT
>JACQOR010000039.1 GCA_016202435.1 Chloroflexota bacterium | reverse complement strand
GCAGAAGAGCTGCTCGGTGAGCGGGGTGGCCATGAGCGCTCGATAGGCCGTGCCCTCCGTCATCGCCGGCACGGCGAACCGGGCGTTGAACTTTGGCAGGAAGTTCCACAGGACCTGGTTGGCTCCCTCGATAGACGCGACCTGCTGGAGTCGAAGCTCGGTCACCAGACGGTCCTGGAACGTGCCCCACAGCCGCTCGACGCGTCCCTTGGCCTGCGGTGACCGGGCGGCAATCGAACTGATCGCCAATTCCTCCAGCAGGCGGCCAAACTGTGTCGGTTCCCGTTTCTTCGCAAACTGCTCGTCCAGGGTGAGCTTCGCCGCGTTCGTCTGCGTAAAGATGCTGTGCCGGTCACGGTAGATGGCCATTGGGATGCCATCGTGCTGGACGATTTGCTGAAGTAGAAGGAAGTAGCCCTGGGCATCCTCTTGCTCTCGGAACAACCCATAGGGAACCTTCCCCGTCGCATCGTCGATCCCTCCGATCAGCGTGAGGTACGGCCCGCGTCCTTCCAGCCAGTCGTGCCGGCTCCCGTCAATCTGGAGCAGCATCCCTTCCTGTGCTACTCGCTCCCGCCGACTCCGATGCTTTAGGTGACCTCCGCTTGCGAGGACTCGCTATCCCTCCTGCTCGAAGGACCCGCCGCACGCTTGACCGACTGAGGCGAAGGCCTTCCCGCTCCACCAACAGTTCACTGAGGTGCTGGTCATTGACTCCGGCGTACTTCGTTTGGGCCAGCTCCTGGACCTGGTTCTTCACCTCGTCGCTCCAGCGGTTCCACGGTGCCCTCCCTTGGTTTCCGTGAATCAACGCCCGGATCCCGTCCGCCTGGTAGCCTTTCCTGAGCCTCCTCACCTGTCGGACCGATAGATCCAGCACCGCTGCGGTTTCGCGTTCCGTCCACTTCCCAGCAACAAGCCGGGTCAGAGCCATCGCCCGCTTCTCGTCTCTCGGTTTCACGCGAAGTTCTTCCTCTCTCATGGAGAGGACAAATTCGCTGAACTGTTAGCTCAGGACAAATTCGCTGAACCACGACACCCGTCAAGAAGAACGTTGCTCCGGTTCCGGCGGCCCCGTACAATTTCTAATCCGGAGGGCGGCTTTATGGTCGCATCATTCGGACCGGTAGCTCTGGCGGTGGCGATCGCCACGGTTTTTGGCTTACTCCCCCTTTTTCTCTCGGGCATTATCGTTCCGAAGAAGCCTGACTCCGTCAAGAACGCCACCTACGAGTGTGGCGTCGAGACTATCGGACCCACCTACATTCAATTCCGCACTCCCTACTACCTCTATGCTCTCTTGTTCGTGATCTTCGACGTAGAGGCGGTGTTCCTGTTCCCGTGGGCCGTCGCCTACCGCCAGCTCGGCCTGTTCGCGCTGGCAGAGGTGGCCATATTCATTGGTCTGCTACTCGTGGGGTACGCATACGCTTGGCGCAAGAAAGCCTTCGAGTGGACATAGGAGAGCAAACGGCTTGACTGAAGACCCTTCCGCCGAGCGCGCGCGGAACGTCCGACCAATCCCGATGCTCACTCAGATCGGCGGCCGGCGTATCGCTCCCGAGGGCGCAGAGGGGACCCCAGAGATACCGTTCGAATTGCGCCAGAACGTCATGATCGCAAGCGTCGACCGGCTGGTCAATTGGGGACGCAAGTCGTCCCTGTGGCCGATGGCTTTCGGGCTCGCTTGCTGCGCCATTGAGATGATGGCGGCGGGGGCCGCCCGCTTCGACCTGTCTCGGTTTGGCGCCGAAGTGTTTCGTCCCTCGCCACGCCAGGCGGATCTCATGATCGTCGCAGGCACCGTGACGATCAAGATGGCACCCGCCGTGCGCCGTATCTACGACCAGATGGCGAGCCCCAAATGGGTGATCGCGATGGGGTCCTGCACGATAGCCGGGGGGCCGTTCCAGGGCTCATACAGCACGGTGCCAGGCATCGACAACTTCGTCCCAGTGGACGTTCATGTGCCCGGGTGTCCCCCGAGGCCCGACGCGCTCATCTGGGGCATCATGAAGCTCCAGGAAAAAATCGAAACCGAGTCCCTCTACCGGACAAACGATGGCCGGTAGGACCCGCGGCCCTTTGCTCGCAATTCCGCGCTAGAAGACCCGG
This sequence comes from Chloroflexota bacterium, assembly GCA_016202435.1. Lineage (GTDB taxonomy): Bacteria > Chloroflexota > UBA6077 > UBA6077 > SHYK01 > JACQOR01. The sequence continues at coordinate 41,671 of JACQOR010000039.1, read as the reverse complement.
TCCCCAGCCTCCACGCGACTAGGTGGGAATACTGTGGAATCGCAGCCACCCTCTGAGAGCGAGCCGCGCCCGTCGGAGGAATCGAGGCCGCTGGCTCCTCCTGACGGGGCACAAGCCCCGGAAGGCTCGGCGAGCGCTCCGCCCGAAGAGCCGGCGGCCCCCCCCGAACCCACAGCGGCTGATCTGCAAGCTCGCCGAGTCTTCGAGGAGCTGAGATCCAGCATTCCAGAAGCGCAGGCGCAGGCCCGCGGTCCGTATGTGGAGGTGTTCGTGCCGGTCGAGCAGCTCGAGGCTGCCGCTCGATTGCTGCGCGACCGGCTGGGCTACGCACTGCTCTCCATGGTAACGGCCGTCGATTGGCCGGATCGGATCGAGGTCATCTATCTCGCTTTCTCGCTCGTCCACCCGCAGGGCGTGTACCTCAAAGCAAACCTTCCCCGAACAGACCTGCCGGACTGTCCCAGCTTAACGACAGTCTGGCCCGGAGCCGAATTCCAGGAGCGCGAGACGTACGACCTCATGGGCATCAACTTCGTGGGCCATCCCGACCTGAGGCGCATCCTGACCGAGGACGACTTTCCCGGCCATCCGCTTCGGAAGGATTTCCGGATCGCGCCCGACTACGTGCTGATGCGACATCTCCGCCACGGCGCGGAAGGCCAGCTCGCTCCAGAACGTGACGACAGCACGCAGCAAAGCAGCGGTCCATGAGCTTCCTGTCATGTCCATTTCCTGCCCTCGTCTGCAATCCGTTCGGTCTCGCCAGGGACGGGATCTACGGTCTGCTGGCGGCGATCGTTCCGGAACCACTCCCTACGGTCGCCCTGACCGTCCTTGGCATCGCCATGCTCATCGCCATCATCGCCCTTACCGTGATGAGCCAGGTATGGGTGGAGCGGCGAGCCGTAGCGTTCTTGCAGGAGCGTCTCGGTCCCAACCGGGTGGGACCGGCTGGCGTTCTGCAGTCCGTCGCCGACGTGCTGAAGCTGCTCCTCAAGGAAGACCTCATCCCCTTCAAGGCCGACCGGGCCACTTTTGTCGTGGCGCCGCTGGTCGTTTTGGTTCCGTCGCTCTCCGTCTGGTCGCTGATCCCATGGGGCCCGGGCCTCGCAATAGCCGACGTCAACGTAGGTATCCTGCTGGTTCTCGCCATTGGCTCGTTCACGACACTGGGGATTCTGGCAGCCGGATGGGCCTCGGCCAACAAGTATTCGCTCCTGGGCGGGATGCGCGTTGCGGCGCAGCTCATCAGCTACGAGGTCCCACTCGTAGTGAGCGCGCTCGTACCCGTGCTGTGGGCCGGAACCGCCTCTCTTCAGGGCATCATCGAGTCCCAGGCGACGGTGTGGAACGTGTTCGTGCTGCCGGTGGGACCCATCGCTTTCCTGGTGTTCCTCATCGCAGGCATCGCGGAGGTGAACCGCTCCCCGTTCGACCTACCCGAGGCGGAGTCTGAGATTGTGGCCGGCTTCCACACGGAATACAGCGGTATGAGGTTCGCGCTATTTTTCCTGGCCGAGTATTCCAACAGCCTGGCGATCGGCGCACTCGCGGCGGTTCTGTTTCTCGGCGGTTGGCAGGGTCCGATCCTGCCGCCATACGTCTGGCTATTCTTCAAAGCCTACGCGGTATTCCTCATCCTGGTCTGGATACGTGGGACGCTCCCGCGGCTGCGCTACGACCAACTCATGCACTTCGGATGGAAAGTCGCCCTGCCGATCTCGCTGGTCACCCTGGGGGCAACGGCCGTGCTGGTGAGCGCTGTGCAGGGAACGGCCGCCTGACATGGTGATCCCGATGGAACTCCTCGTGGCCGGCGGTTTCTACACGTTCGCGGCAGCCGCGATCGCGGGCGCCATCAGCCTGATCATCGCAAGAAACGTCTTCCACAGCGCCCTCTTTCTGACCCTCACGCTGGCGAGCGCCGGCGGCGTATTTGTGATCCTGGGAGCCGATTTTCTGGCCGCGGTCCAACTGCTGATCTACGTCGGCGCCGTGATGATCCTGATCCTCTTTGGGCTGATGCTTACTCCGCAGGACGTCGAGCTTCCAAACCTCTCCACGCCCGGGCAAGCCATTTCCGGAGCCATAGTCGCAGCGGCAATCTTCGTCGTCTCGGCAGCCACCCTCCTGTCTGCGCAGTGGTCCGGGACGGCCGCCGAACCGAGCGACGTCGCCACCACGGAGCAGATCGGCGTGAGCCTTTTCACGACCTTCGTCCTCCCGTTCGAGATCGCGTCAGTACTTTTCCTGGTCGCCATGATTGGTGCCATCGTGATCGCGAGGGAGCGCTAGGTGCCTCCCTCACTCCCTCCGCTTTATCCGATCACGTTGCAGCACGGGCTGCTCCTGGGGGCAGCGCTCTTTAGCGTGGGCCTGGCCGGCGTCCTGGCCAAGCGCAATGCGATCGTCATCCTGATGGCCGTCGAAGTGATGCTCAACGGCGTCAACGTGACGTTCGTTGCCTTCGCGGGTTATCTGCAGCCGCCGGTCCTGACGGGCCAGGTGTTCGCCGTGTTCGTTATCGCCGTGGCCGCGGCAGAGGCCGCCGTGGGGCTAGCCATCATCATCGCCATCTACCGCCTCCGCCAGACCGTCCAGGTCGATAAAGCCGACGAGCTGAGAGGCTAACGGATGAGCCAGAACGCCTGGATCGTCGCGGCACTGCCGCTCGCCTCATTCCTCTTGATCGCGGCGGGCGCGCGCCGGTCTGAACGCGCGAGTGCGTGGCTCACGATCATCTCGATCGGCCTGGGTGCGGGCATCTCAGGCCTGGTGCTCGCGGAAGTTGCGGGCGGGGCCCGCGTGCAGCAGTCCTTCGCGTGGCTGCCGTTAAGCGGAGCGTTCGGGCTGAGCCTGGGCTTCCAGGTCGATCCGCTGACCGCCACGATGCTCGTGGTAGTGACGTCGGTGAGTCTGCTGGTCCAGATCTACTCGCTGGGATACATGCGCGGCGACGCCGGCTACTCGCGGTACTTCGCCGCCATGTCGTTGTTCACCTTCTCCATGCTAGGTCTCGTCCTCGCCAACAGCCTGCTGACGATCTACCTGTTCTGGGAGTTGGTGGGGCTCTGCTCCTACCTGCTCATCGGCCACTGGCACGAGCGGCCGGAAGCAGCTGCCGCGGCGAAAAAGGCCTTCATTGTCACCCGCTTCGGCGATTTCGCATTCCTGCTGGGCATCCTTTTCCTGTACTGGCACGCCGGAACTGTCGATTTCACCGGGCTGGAGCAGGCAGCAGCAGCCGGCAGGATCCCAGCAGCCGCGCTCACCGTCGGGATGCTGCTCGTGTTTTGTGGAGCCGTGGGCAAGTCGGCGCAGTTCCCCTTGCACGTGTGGCTACCGGACGCGATGGAGGGCCCGACTCCGGTGAGCGCCCTCATCCACGCCGCGACCATGGTCGCGGCTGGCGTGTACCTCATGGCCCGGACTTCGCCCCTGCTCGAGCACTCGGCGACCGCGATGCTGGTGGTGGCTGGCGTCGGCGGCTTCACGGCGATCTTCGCCGCCACGATGGGCCTGGTGGCGAACGACATCAAGCGGGTACTGGCATACTCCACGGTTAGCCAGCTCGGCTACATGATGCTCGCCATCGGGCTGGGCGCGATGGCAGCCGGCGTTTTCCACCTGTTCAACCATGCGTTCTTCAAGGCGCTGCTTTTCCTCTGCGCAGGCAGTGTCATCCACCTGATGAACACCAACGACATGTTCGAGATGGGCGGCCTGCGGCGGCAGCGGCCCCTCGCGTTTTGGGCCACGACGATCGCCGCCCTGTCGCTCGCGGGCGTCTTCCCATTGAGCGGCTTCTGGAGCAAAGACGAGATCCTCGCAGCGGCATCCGCCCAGCCGCTCCTTTTCGCGGCTGCCCTCGTCACGGTCTTCCTCACTGCCACGTACATGTTCCGGGTGATCTTCCTTACGTTCCTCGGCAGCCCGCGCGGCCACGCCCACGAGCATCCCGAACCGGTTAGCATGGCCATCCCGCTGGCGGTGCTGATCGTGCCGAGCATTCTGACCGGGCTCCTCGGCGCTCCGATGGTCGGCAACCCCTTGGGCTCGTTCCTGGAGGGTCAGGCCGCCCACGCCGAGTTCGACCCCACAGTCGCCGCGCTCTCGACTGCCGTGGCGCTGGGGGGCATCCTCTTCGCCTGGGCCCTCTACGGAGGTGGCAAAACGGAGCCCGCGGCCCGGCTCGCCGCGCAATTCCGTCCCGCGCACCAGCTCCTGGTGAACCGCTACTACATGGACCACCTGTACGACTGGCTGGTCCGACGAGTCGTGCTGGGCATCGGCTGGATAGCCAACCGGATCGATCTCGGGCTGATCGACTGGATGGTAAACAGCGTGGGGGCCGCCGCCGTCGCGGCCGGCGGCTCCCTGCGCCGCATCCAATCCGGCCAGGTGCAGACCTACGCCTGGGCTTTCTTCGCCGGCGCAGTCACGTTGGCGGTGGTTGCCGCCTGGCCCATGCTGATGGGCACGAGGTAGCGAGCCGTGGACGCGGTGCTGAACCTCGCCATCTGGCTCCCGCTCGCCGGCGCCATCCTCATCGCCGTGGTTCCCGGTGCCGACCGAGCGGCGCGATGGATCGCGGCGCTCGTTTCGGGTACCGTGCTGGTGCTCGCAGTCCTGCTCCTCCTCGACTTTCGAACGGCCATAACGCTGGCTGCCAGTTTCGTCCGCGAAGGCATCCTCGGTCAGCCCCCCTCATCTTCGTTCCCTCATTTTGTCACCCACATCCCCTGGATCCCCCAGCTCGGCGCATCCTACGCGGTCGGCCTCGACGGACTGAGCCTGCCGCTTTTCGCCCTCAATGCGCTGCTGGTATTTCTGGCGGTTCTCGTCTCCTGGAACACGACGCTGCGCGTCCGCGAGTACTTCGCGCTCCTCCTGGTTCTTGAGACCGCCGTCAGCGGCGTATTCGCCAGCCTGGACCTGCTGCTCTTCTTCCTCTTCTGGGAGCTGGAGCTGGCCCCGATGTTCCTGCTCATCGGCATCTGGGGCGGCGCGCGGCGCGAGTACGCCGCGATGAAGTTCATCCTCTACACGGTCAGCGGCAGCGCGCTCATGCTGCTGGGCATCCTCCTGCTCTACCTCTCTGGCCCCCAGCGCACGTTCGATCTACAAACGCTCAGCGCGCAGGCCTATCCCGCGGCGATGCAGTCCATCGTCTGGCTGCTGCTCTTCGTGGGATTCGCGGTGAAGCTACCCGTGTTCCCACTGCACACGTGGCTTCCTGACGCCCACACCGAGGCCCCCACCGCGATCAGCGTGTTGCTGGCGGGCATCCTGCTGAAGATGGGCGGCTACGGGATCCTGCGCCTGAACCTGGGCATACTGCCGGACGCGACCCAGCAGTTCTCCACGCTCATCGCAGCGCTCGCCGCCATCAGCATCGTGTACGGCGCCGTGGTGGCCATGATGCAGTCCGATCTCAAACGGCTCATCGCGAACTCCAGTGTCTCCCACATGGGCTACGTGCTGCTCGGAGCTTCCGCCCTGACGCCGATCGCTCTACAGGGGGCCATCTTCCAGCTGGTTTCGCACGGCCTGATCACCGGCCTGCTCTTCGTGATGGTGGGCCTGGTCTATGACCGTACCCACACTCGGGAGATCCCAGCTCTCGGCGGGCTCGCGCGCCGCATGCCCTTCATCGCGACGTTTTTTGTGGTCGCCGGCCTGGCTTCCCTCGGCCTGCCGGGTATGGCCGGCTTCGTAGCTGAGTTCCTGGTGTTTCTCGGCGCGTTCCCCGTCCATGCAGTGGCGACCGTTGCCGGGGTGGCGACGATTGTTCTTACTGCCGGTTATCTGCTGTGGACACTCGAAAGGGTCTTCTTCGGTCCCGAACGGTCGCAGTGGGAGCGCCTTACCGACGCGACTCCGCTGGAAGCCGTGACCGTGGGCGTCTTTGTAGCCGTCATTGTGGGCCTGGGGGTCTATCCGGCCCTGCTTACGGACATCGTGCTCCCCAGCGTCTCGCCTCTCGCCGCCCGGCTGGCCGGATAAGAATGGACGTCGGACTCCTGCTCTCCGAGATCATCCTCGCCGGCGCCGCGGGAGGCCTGCTGCTCGCGGAGGCGTTCGTCCCTCGACTGGCAAAGCGGCGTGGGATGCTGCTTCTGGCCACCATGAGCCTGGTGGCCTCAGCCATCGTGCTGGTTCCCAGGGCAGGAGCCACGGCGACGAGCTTCAGCGGCGCTTTCATCGTGGACGGCTTCACGGTGTACTTCAAGCTCCTGCTGCTCGCGGCAACGTTCCTGGTGCTCCTGGGGTCGGGCCGCTTCCTGGACGAGGTCGAGGATCGCCAGGCGGAGTCCATTGCGCTGGTCCTCCTGGCGACGGCGGCGCTGATGCTCCTCGTCTCTGCCACCGAGCTGATCACCCTCTACATCTCGCTGGAAATGGCCGGCCTTTCGTTTGCGTTCCTGGCGGCCTGGCACAAGCACAGCGACCGATCGATCGAGGCCGGACTCAAGTTCTTCTTGCTCAACGCCCTTTCCTCGGCCGTGCTCCTCTATGGAATGGCCATCCTCTACGGTATCACCGGGGAGACGCAGCTCGACGCCATCGCCGGAAACCTTGCGAGCGCTCCGACGCCGGCCCTGCTGCTCTCCGTGAGCTTCCTGTTGGCGGGGTTCGGATTCAAGGTATCAGCGGTGCCGTTCCAGATGTGGACTCCGGACGTATACGAGGGCGCACCCACCCCGATCACGGCATATCTCTCGGTCGCCTCGAAGGCCGCCGGGTTTGCCATCGTCATCCGCGTGCTCCAGACAGCGCTGCCCTCGGCCCAACAGGAGTGGATGACCCTCGTCGCACTGCTGGCGGCGGTCACGATGACAGTGGGCAACGTCGTCGCCCTCATCCAGACCAACATCAAGCGCATGCTGGCCTACTCGACGATCGCGCAGGCCGGCTACATCCTGGTGGGCATCGCCGCGGGCACCGACCAGGGACTGGCGGCCGTTCTCTTCTACCTGGCGGCGTACACCGCCACGAATCTCGCCGCCTTCACCGCGGTCATCGAGATCTCCGGCCGCACCAACTCCGAGCGCATTGCGGACTTCGCGGGCCTGCATCAACGGTCGCCGTGGCTTGCGTTTGCGCTTGCCGTCAGCCTGCTTTCACTCGCGGGCTTGCCGCCGCTGGCGGGCTTCTTCGCGAAGATCTACGTCTTCTGGGCCGCCATCCAGAGTGGCCTCGTCTGGCTCGTGCTCCTGGGCGTGCTGAACTCGGCGATCTCGCTCTACTACTACGCCCAGGTCATCCATGACATGTATATGGTCCCCGGCCGTGAAGCCGCGCCCACCCGGGCCATGCCACCGCTCGCCGCGGCCCTCACGATCACCGTGGTCGGCGTTTTCGGGCTGGGCATCCTGTCGAGCTTCTTCATGGGTGCCGCCGAGGCAGCGGCAAGGACGCTGAGTCAGTAGGCGGTGACCGGCCCAAGCGGCCACCCTGGAGCCTCGGCTCCCGACCCCTTTCGGGAACCCTTACAACCCCTTCCCAAAGACCAGGACGGCGATGCTGCCCAGGGCGCTCGGGTCACGGAGCAGCTCGAGGGCAGCCAGTTGAGCACGCTGCTCCTCACGGGGTAGCGACGGGTTGCTCGCCCGGTGAACGAAGTCCTGGAGGCCCAAGCGCTTGAGGAAAGCGCCCTGTTGGGTCATCCCCACCAGGCTAAGGCCAGCTGCCTGGGCCGCCCTGGTAACGGCCGAAAGATCGATGTGCAGGGTGATGTCCTGCTGGCCGGGAATGTCATACACGTCCTCGGTCATCACCTGGCCGCGGTAGCAGCGCAGCGTGCCCCGCGGATGCCGCGACCCGTACAGCAGATTTGCCGGCTCGCCGTAGTCCAAGGTCAGCAGGTGGCCGCGCTCGAGCAGACGCGACGCGGCTGGCACCCACCGCGGCGCTTCCAGGCTCACCTCTGCCAGAGATCCCGGTCGCAAAGTCCCTCCGCCCGCTTCCAGTTGGGCTCTCAGGGCCGAACTGCTCAGCGGACCTTCGATCTCGACGAAACGTCCGTCTTCGATATCGACGTAGAGCTCGCGGGGGCCCTCCTCACCTCCCTTGAGCCGATGCGACGGAAAGGTATCGAGCAGCTCGTTGGAGAAGACGCACCCGGTCCCCAGAGGCTCCCACGCCTCTGGATCCGACTCAATCCAGCTGACTCCATCACCCCAGGCCGTCAACCGCTCCCGCTGCCGCGCTTCCATCAGCGGATTCCGTTCGATGAGCGCGACCCGAAGCGCGTTCAAGAACTTCGGGTACTTGGATCCAGCGGTGGAGAGCACATCCGCCGCTAGTGTGCCGTTCCCGGGTCCGCCCTCGATGAACCAGTACGGGTCCGGCGAGCCGAGCTCCTTCCAGAACGCCTCGAGCTGCTTGCAGACCAGCGCCCCGAACGCCGGATGGAGCTCCGGGCTGGTGATGAAGTCCTTGTCCCGGCCCGGCCCTCGCGCCGTACCCGCGTAGTACCCGACCTCGGGATGGTGGAGGCAGATCTCCATGTAGCGACTAAAGGTGATCGGCCCTTCGCGCCGAATCTCCTCGGCGATGAGCCGGGCCGCGGGCGTTACGTCGACGCGGCGGAGGCCGAGAGGGTCCGCGCTCATTCTTCCCTCAGTCGCCGCGATAACCCTCTCCTAGAGGGAGAGGAAACCGAGGCGGCATATAATCGGCGGCATCTCTGCCTTTCACGGGGAAAGAAGCATAGTGGAAGAGCGCCTCTTTCGCGATGTGATTGAGCTTCGCGGGCACATCATCGATTCCCTCACCTTGCCCACGATTATGGACGAGATCATGGACCGCGGCGGCGAGTTCGACGTCCAGGAGCTGCGCGTCGGTCGCCGCAAGAACGAGCCCAGCTACTGCCGCATCGAGATCAGCGCGAGCACCGCGGAAGAACTGGAGGCGCTCCTCGACCGCGTTGGTCGCCTGGGCGCCACTCGGGCCGAGGCGGGGGAGGCGCATGCTGAGCCTGCCCCGGCCGACGGCGTCTTTCCGGAAGGCTTCTACTCCACGACGAACCTGGAAACCCTGGTCAACATCGGTGGCCGCTGGGTCCCCACGCAGTATCCCGAAATGGACTGTGCCATCACCGTCGACCGCCAGAACGCCACTGCCCGCTGTGTCACTCTCAATGAGGTATCGGCGGGCATGCCCATCGTGATCGGCGACGAAGGGATCCGAGTCGTTCCCCTGGAGCGGCCCCGGGTCCAGCCGCGGATCTTCGCCTTCATGGGCAGCGCCATCTCATCAGAGAAGCCCAACCCCCGACTGATCCACGCCATCGCCGAGAAGATGCGGGAGGTGCGGGCCTCAGGCGACAAGACGCTCGTCGTCACGGGGCCAGTCCTTATCCACACGGGCGCCGCCGGGGAGTTGGTCTGGCTCATCGAGCACGGGTACGTGCAGGCTATCTTCGCCGGGAACGGCCTGGCCACCCACGATATCGAGGCTGCCCTGTACGGGACTTCACTGGGCATCTCACTCGAGGACGGCGTTCCGATGGAGGGCGGGCACGAGCATCATCTTCGCGCCATCAACACGGTGCGGCGCGCCGGAGGCATCAAGGCCGCGACCGAGCAGGGCATTCTCAAGTCGGGCGTCATGCATGCCTGTGTCACCCACGGCGTCGATTTCGTTCTCGCCGGCTCCATTCGAGACGACGGCCCGCTGCCAGACGTCATCACCGACACGCAGGTAGCCCAGACTCGGATGCGCGAGGTGGTTCGAAGCGGCGTCAAGCTGGCCCTCATGATGGCCTCGATGCTCCACGGAATCGCGACCGGCAACCTGCTCCCCGCCGACGTGACCACCGTCTGCGTGGACATCGAGCCCGCCGTCGTCACCAAGCTCTCTGACCGGGGCACGTTTCAGAACATCAGCCTCGTGGCAGACGTGGGCGGATTCCTGCGCGAGCTCGTCACGGATCTCCGGAACACAGAAGCGTGAACGGATGACCGCCAAAGAGCTGTTCGATCCGCTGGCGGAGGAGATGCTCCTCGTGCCTGGGACGGCCCGCGCCAGCATGTTCGGCGGCGTTGCGCTCAAATCGAGCAATAAGGTGTTTGCCTGTCTCTACAAGGACCAGCTGGTGGTGAAGCTCCCCGGGGAACGGGTGGCCGAGCTGGTGCGGACAGGCCAGGCGGAGCCTTTCGATCCGGGCATGGGCCGCGTCATGAAGGAGTGGGTGGCAGTCGAGCCCCGATCCGAAGCGGAGTGGCGGGCGTTGATAACGGAGGCCCGCGCTTTCATCGAAGCTTCACGCTGAGCGCCGGGATGATCCGGCGCTTTCAGCTCTGAAAGGAGGCCGCTGTGCCGTTCGCGGGGATGGACTTGCCAACCGCTCAAGATGTGAAGGCAGGCGCCCGTTTGTTCGTGAACACGTTCAGAGTCCTTCGCACCTCGTCGGACCCGGACGAAGGTCGCGGCCGCCTCCAGGAGCGGCTCGAGCGCCGTGAGACGAACTTCCTTGCGCTAGCCGGTGAGACGATCTACGCGAATCCTGAAAGCCCGTACCTTCGGTTGCTCGATCTGGCGGGGTGCGAGTACGGAGATCTCGAGCGACTAGTCGAGGATGATGGTTTGGAGGGAACCCTCCAGTTGCTCTATCGCCGCGGCGTGTACCTGACGGTGGACGAGTCGAAAGGGCGCGTGCCAGTTATCCGCGGCAGTAGTCGCTTCGAAATCGACCCAAGCCGACTGCACAACCCGCGAATCGTGCCCGACATGGTTGCGCACACGAGCGGGAGCCGCGGGACTCAGACATCCGTGCCAGCGCAGCTCAGTCGGGAGAATCGAATCCCCGAGCTCGACGAGGCGCGGGGTCGCTATGACCGAGTGCTTGCCAGATGGGCGGTTCCCGGTTCCAACACCCTGGGATCGCTGGTCCGGGATGGGATGAGAGGTACGGAGACGGCTCGATGGTTCACGCCGGTCGATCCTTCCCACGCAAACCTCCACCCACGCTATCTATGGAGCGCGCGAGCTGTCCGTTGGGCGGCCCGGCTGGCCGGAGTTCGTATACCTCATCCGGAGTTCGTCCCGTTGTCGGACCCGGCACCCATCGTGCGATGGATGGTCGAGGTACTGGGCACCGGACGCAAGCCAGGTCTGCACACGTATGTCACCCCCGCCGTCAAGGTCTGCCAGGCGGCATATGAGGCAGGGATAAGGCTGGACGGGGCGCATTTCCACATTACTGGAGAGCCCGCGACGGCCGCCCGCCTGGCGGCGATCCATCGCGTCGGCGCCACCGCCACGACCCACTACGCTTCCACCGAGGTGAGCAGCATCGGGGCTGGGTGTCTGGCTCCAGATCCGCTCGATGAGGTCCACTTTCGTGCTGACTGCGTCGGCTTGGTGCAACCCGGGGCTCATGCGATGTCGAATCTGCCGCGCCAGGCGCTGCTCGTAACGTCGCTCTTGCCAGGGACGAAGCTCATCCTGGTCAACGTCTCGACCGGTGACGAGGCGGAGGTGGTCCAAAGGGACTGCGGATGCCCCTTGGAGGCACTGGGCCTGAAAACGCACCTGCACACCATTCGTAGCTTCGAGAAGCTCACCGCGGGAGGCATGACGTTTTTCGATGCCGACGTCATTCGTGCGCTAGAGGTCGTCTTGCCAGCACGCTTCGGAGGCGGGCCCACGGACTATCAACTGGTCGACGAGGATACCGACAGCGGAGCCCCCAGCGTCCGACTGCTGGTTCAGCCGAGATTGGGGCCACTCGATTCCGAACAGGTACGGCGGGTCTTCCTGGACGCAATCGGCGGCGGCTCGGGCGCCGACCGCGTCATGGGTCTCGTTTGGAACGACGCCGGGTGGCCTGTGGTCGTACGCGAGGCACCCAGAGTCACACCCGGCGGTAAGATCCAGCATGTGCATCGGGTCTCCAAGTAGCTCCGGCGGTCGATTGCCACCTTCCCCGGCTCACACGGGCGACCGCCCAGGGGGCCGTCGCCCTGGTTACTCCCGCCGCTGCCAGACCGGAGTTTCGCTCGGGCCGGAACTCCGCACCGAGGCGCCTCGGCGGACCGCGACCCGGGCCCTCCCTACCTTTTGTCCCTCTTGTCCCAGGCAGCGACGTTCCACGTCGAGTTGGTAGCCGAGTTGTCGCGAATGCCGCTGACGTCGTCGAGCGCCAGTACCGGACTGGCGCCCCAGTAGAGGGGTATGAGCGCCAGATCGCCGAGCTGTTCCTGCAGCAGTTCTCGGTGAGCGACTATCCGCTCCCGCGGATCGATGGTGGATTCAAGACGGTCAAGGATCGCGTCGACTCGCGGGTTCGTGTAGCCGCCGCGGTTGGAGCCCACCCAACGGTTGGCGTCTGATGGGATGGACCGCGATTTAAAGTAATCGGTGGTCAACCGGTCGAAGCCCGCGCCGTTCAGACCCATGCCCGGCAGCTTTGAGCGGTGCTCCCGATCGGCGGCTAGCGCTGCCGGGATGAGATAGAGACGCGGCTGGACGCCGGCTGCCTTCCAGGCGTCGGCGATGATGTTTTGCTCCCTCTCGACGGACCCCATCTGAGCGCCATAAATGAGCATCTCGAACCGCTCGCCGCTCTGTCGGTGCACGAGGGTACCATCCTCACCACGTATCCAGCCTGCCTCCGCGAAGAGCTGTTGGGCACGCGCTGGATCGTACGGGAACTGTGGGATCGAGGCTTCTACTTGCCCCCTAAGATCCTGGTTCGGGCGGAACCAGCTGTCCGCCGGGAGGAGTGAGCCATCGCCAATGGCATCGGCAAGTGTCTGCCGATCAATGGTCTGGCTGAGCGCCTGCCGCGCGGTCCGGCTCGTCGTGCTGAAACTGGGCTCCTCGTACTCGGGGCGATGCTGGATCTCCAGGTGTCGCAGGTTTCCGAGCTCGAACAGGACCCGGTTCCCGGTTCCGGCCCAGCGACGCCGCAGCTCGAGTGCGGCTGAGAGGTCGACCCCTTCTGGGAGAACTACATCTACGGCTCTCGCCAAGAGGCCGGCCAGCATGGCATTCTGATCTCCCAAGAACCTGGCAACCACCGTGTCTATGTGCGCCCGGCCGGCGTAATAATCATCGAAGCGTGAGAACTCCATCGAGACTCCCCGTTCCCAGCCAACGAGCCGGTAAGGCCCGAGTCCCACAAACTCGGTCGTAAACCAGGGGCCAGCGGTGAAGTTGAGCTTGTCGCTGCGGTATTTCTCTTCGAGCAGGTGCCGCGGCATGGGGATGAGTCCCGGTGCCTCGTCCGCCCTCACGTACGTGCCCGACCATCGGATGGACAACGTAAGGGGGTCCGGGGCGGACGCCGCCTCCATTAGAGCCAACGGGCGCCCGACAGAACTGGGGATCTGGGGATCCTTGTACACGGCCAGGGAGAAGAGCAGATCCTCGGCCGTAAAAGGTGTCCCGTCGTGCCAGGTGATCCCGGCCCGGAGCTTCCAAACCGTCTCCATTGACCCATCCGGGAATACCCTCCAGGTGCCTCGCTCCGCCGAAATCCGCTCCTGGGCGAGACGGGGTACGTAGGCGCCGGTATCATCTTGGCGGACGAGGAGATCCTGGGCGATGTTGTAGAGCTGCCTTACGCCGCCCCCGCCCACCACCCCGGTGAGATCCTCGTGGAGCCCAGCGGGCTCACGCAGGATGGCGATCGTCAATACTTTGGGGGCCGGTCTTTCAGGCGACTCCGCAGAGCGCCCGTCTGACGGCGCTGACGCGGAAGCGCAGGCCGTTTGCAGGACCATCACCAGGGCGAGCGCGGCACGCCTAGAGTTGGGCACGAGTCTCCTTTCAAGGCGGCGGGGCTGTCCGTAGGCACTCGGGCTCGTGAATGATACCGCCGCAGTAGAAGGGACTCGCTGCGCTCTACGCTGTTCCACCCACTACGAGGTTGCGGCCCGCCGCCTTCGCCTTAGACGTGAGATCCCGGACCTTCTCCAGCAGCTCGGTCGGATGCTCGCCCGGCTCGTGCTCGACCACACCGACACTCATCGTGACCGGTTCCGCGATCCCCAGACTGCCGAGGCACTTCCTCAGCGCGCCGGCCATATCTTCGCGCATCCGCTCGAACATCTTGAGACCCTGGTCCCCGCTCGAGCCCCGCAGAACCGCCACGACCTCCTCACCACGGTAACGGCCGAGTACGTCTGTCTTCCGCACGCTGTCCTTGAGGAACCCAATCCACTCAGCCAGCACGAGGTCCGCGGCAGCGCGCCCCTGGGCGTCGTTGAAGGCATCGAAATCGTCGAGGTCCATCAACACCACGGTTACCGGCTCTCCGGTGCGGTCCTGCCAGTCCAGGATGTCAGCCAGCGACCATTCCAGACCGCGACGATTCAGAATCCCAGTCAGCGCGTCGCGCTCCTCGTTCAACTCCTTCGAAGTGAGCAGCACTCCCAGGGCTTCGTCATCCAGGGTTCGCGCCACTCTGGTCCACCAGGCCCTCCGCTCCTCGGCGTCCGGATCCTGCCGGATTCCTTCCCGCTGGCTGTCGATCCACTCGGTCAGACGCTCGACCTCACCCGGCGTCAAGGCGTCGCCGCTTTGCTCCCGTGGGCTGCCACTATGCATCTGCTACTCCAGTCATTTCTCTTTCGGACGGCCAGACAAGCCCGTTAAGCTAGCGACTTCCGAGCGGGCGCCGCCGCGGGCGGCCAGGCCGCCGCGGATACCGCTCGGGCGTGTCAGCAATCTTCTCGATCACGAGAATCGCGCGGTCGTCAAGAAGACCGGGGAGAGAGGTCGGCACGATCTCCCCGACCCGTCCGCCGAGAGTCGCGATACCAGGCCGGGCGGCGTCGAGCTCCTCGTCCAGCCCAGCCATCGTCTTCATCAGGAGCGCGTGACCGCCGACGCGGAGCAACGGAAGCATGAGCTCCCCCAGAGTAGACACAGATCCCACGGCCCGGGCGATCGCCAGATCAAATGCTCCGCGATAGTCTGGGTCGCGAGCCAGCAGTTCGGCCCGCGTGTGCACCCCCTCGGCGCCTTCGAGGCCGAGAGTATGCACGGCATGCCTGATGAAGGCCACCTTCTTTCCGGTCGCCTCGACCAGAGTGACCTGAAAACCAGGGAGAGCCAGCTTCAGGGGCAACCCGGGAAACCCCGCCCCGCTTCCCACATCCACCAATCGCCCGCTCCCGTCGGGAAGCAACCTCCGGATGATCGGGACCGCGGTGAGTGAGTCGAGCAGGTGCATGACCTGAACTTCGCCCACCTCTGTAATCCCCGTGAGGTTCGTCTCCAGATTCCAGGCGAGAAGCTCGGAAGCCAGCCACACGCAGCTCTGGATCTGCCTCGGCCCCAGGCCGAAGCCCAGGCCGGCGAGACCATCGGCCCACCGTTGTTTGGCTACCGAATCAACGCCTATACTAGATGACCTCACGCGCACAACGCGCGTAACCTGCATCGCTGCTCGTGGGGGTGACGAACCGAGCTTTGGCAAACGACGGTTCTCCTGAATCGGTGCTCCTCGGACAGGCGATCGCGGCCTATATCTCCACCCTGGCGGCCGCCGATCGTGAGTCTAGCAGCCGAGAGCTTAGCCGCTTCGCCCGCTGGATCGGGGCCGACGTGGCGGTGCGACGAATTACAGCCGCCGACATCGGGCGCTACCAGGAGGGCTTCCCCGAGTCCAGCGTAGACCTCAATCAGCGGCTGGAGCCCGTCAAGGTTTTCCTCACCCAGCTCAAGACCAAGAAGTACACGGACATCAATCTCGGCGCGCACGTCCGCCTCAGGCGGACACAGACCCGCAGAAGCGCCGCCCTCAACCGGCCCGAGGCCGAGTCGCTCCGGATGACCGAGGAGGGATTCGCCGCTCTAACCCAGGAACTGGCAACCCTCGAGACCGTAGTTCGACCTCAAGTCACCGAAGAGTTGACGCGCGCCGCGGCTGACCGGGACTATCGCGAGAATGCTCCCTATGATGCCGCCAAGCAACGGCTCGGTGAGATTCAGGGTCGCATCAACTCCATTCGAGCGATGCTCTCCGCCGCCGACATCCAGACGGCGAATGCTGATGATGTCGTGGATCTCGGAATGACCGTCACGCTGCAGAATCTCAACGACGCCGATGAGGTCATCTACACCATAGTCGGGCCCGGTGAGGTCAACCTGCGCGAGCGCAAGATCTCCGCCCAGTCCCCGGTAGGCAGCGCCCTCATGAACAAGCGCCCCGGCGACATCATCGAGGTCGCGACACCAGCCGGAGCGGAGACCTATCGGATCCAGCACATTGAGCGCCGCCGCACAGCCGGAGCGACCGCTTCCTAGGTTTCCCGATTTCGCCCCTGGAGAACCTTCGGGCGAACGATCAACGACAAGCCCCATTCGCCCAACGACCAGCCACGCGGTAAGGCTCTCGAACCCCGCGTGTCCCGGTTGCTGGGGCCTCGTGATACGATGCCCTGCAGATGGCGACCGGAGGCAAGAGCAGCCGTGAACCCGAAGCTCATGGCTGCTCTTGCCTCCGGCCGCCTGGCTGCTACGCTCACTCGGACGCTGCACCTGGGCGGAGGGACCGTGCTCCCCGGGCATGTCGCCGCGCGGCTCGACCCGGACGCGTTGAGTGAGCTGAGCTCCCGTCTGGCCGCGGGGGTCGCCCTCATTTCCGGAACCAACGGGAAGACCACGACGGCCCGCATGCTCGCCAGCATCGCCCGGGTGGCGGGACTCCAGCCCGTCCACAACCGGGCAGGAGCCAATCTCCCCGAGGGGATTCTCTCCGCGCTTGTAGATGCCAGCGATCTCGTGGGTAACTTACACGGACGGCTCGGAGTTTTCGAAGTGGACGAGGCGCACCTGCCGGGCGCCGCCCGTGCTACTCTCCCGCGAGCGGTCGTGCTGACGAATCTGTTTCGGGACCAGCTCGACCGCTATGGCGAGGTGGACTTTGTCGCTCGTTCGTGGGCGGCAGCCGTGAAGGATCTCGGGCCCGATTCAACTCTGATCGTGAACGTCGATGATCCCTCGCTGGCTCATCTCGCGGAGTCCGCGCCCGGCCACCTGCTGACCTTTGGCGTAGAGAACCGCTCGCTGGGCAACGATTCACTGGCGCACGAAGCTGACCGCAGACTGTGCCCGGTATGCGCCCAGCGCCTCGACTACTCTTCGTGCTACTACGGGCATCTCGGGACGTACGAGTGCGGCGCATGCGGATGGAAAAGGCCAACGCCGGACGTGGCCGTCCTGCAGGCCGACGGAGCGGACAACGGGACCACGGCAGTCACCATGCACTCTCAGGGAGCGCAGCTCGTGGCTACGCTCCCTGCACCTGGACTGCACAACGTGTACAACGCCGCCGCGGCGGCGGCCGCGGCGCTGGCGTTGGACCTGGACCCGGCCAGCATTGTGGCCGGCCTGGAACAGATGCGTGGCGCTTTCGGGCGCCACGAGCGCATCCGAGTCGGGGGGGGAACGCTCACCCTCGACCTGGTGAAGAACCCGGTCGGGTTCAACCAGGCCCTCCGCACCGTGCTGGATCCGGATCTCACCGTCATCGCCATCAACGATCGGTTCGCCGATGGAACGGACGTAAGCTGGCTGTGGGACGTGGATTTCGAGCGGCTCGCCGGACAGGAAGCGCCAGTCCTGTGCACGGGGCTGAGGGCACACGACTTGGCCCTGCGTTTGAAGTACGCGGGCGTCGGGGCCGAGCAGCCCGAAGCCAGCATCAGCACGGCACTCGGCCGCGCCCTGGAGCGCACGCGCCAGGGCGGGCAGGTCGCACTATTCTGCACCTACACGGCGACCCTGGAGGCACGGAGCTGGCTTCAGGGCCAGGGTCTCGTCCCGCCGTTCTGGGACGAATGATGCGCCTCCGACTGGTGCACCTGTATCCGGACCTGATGAACCTCTACGGGGATCGGGGCAATATCATCACCCTCGAGCGGCGCTGCGCCTGGCGGGGAATCGAGCTGGCGATCCAGGAGCTGACGCTCGGCGGACGCCTCGATCCGTCCCAAGCCGATCTGATCTTCTTCGGAGGTGGACAGGACAGCGAGCAGGCCGCGGTGAGCCGGGACCTCGCCCACGGCGTCGGTGAGGAGATCGAAGCAGCAGTCGAGGACGGCGCGGCGCTGCTCTCGGTCTGCGGCGGATATCAGCTTCTGGGCCAGTGCTTCCGCACCAGGGACGGCGAGGAGATTCCGGGGCTGGGAGTCTTCGATGCCTACACCGTCGCGGGTCCAAAGCGCATGGTTGGCGACGTGATCGTCGAGTCCCCAATCTGCGGCGAGCCGCTCCGTCTCGTGGGCTTCGAGAATCACAGCGGCCAGACCTTCCTGGGGCCTGGCGCCCAGCCTCTGGGTCGCGTCCTCGTGGGCAACGGGAACAACGGTGCTGACGGCACCGAGGGCATCCGCTACCGGAATGCAGTGGGCACGTATCTGCACGGGCCGCTGCTGCCCAAGAATCCGGGCCTTGCCGACTGGCTCATTGCCGCGGCGCTGCGCCGGAAGACGGGTGCTGCCACGACCCTGCAACCCCTGGACGACCGCCTGGAGCAGCAAGCCAACTCCGCGGTCGCCACCCGCATCGGGAAGACCGGGACTCGTCGCTCGAGCATCCATTGAACAGCCAGCCGCCCGACCCCGTTCGCCCTGAGGCTTTTGCAGGGCCGGCCTCCTCTTCATCCCCGCTTCGTCAGACGCTCACCGCTGCGCTGATCGTCGCGGCCGGGTTCGCCGCCAGTAAGGTCCTCGGCCTGTTGCGGAACGTGGTCATTGGCCACCAGTATGGGGCAGACCACGACTACGAGATGTTCCTCGCGGCGCTCCTGGTGCCGGATACCCTGTTCCAGGTTCTGGCTGGCGGGGCCGTGGGCAGCGCCTTCATCCCCGTCTTTGCCGGATCTCTGGCTCGCCATGATCGCGACGGCGCCTGGCGGCTCACCAGCTCGCTGGCCAACCTGGGGCTCATCACCCTGGGCGGCAGCGCGGTCATCATCGCGTTAGTGGCGCCCGCCCTCGTCGCGGCCATCGTTCCCGGTTGGAGCCCGGGCGACCAGGCGAGGACGGCCAACCTGATGCGGCTCATGCTGGCGGCGCCGGCGCTGTTTGCCCTGGGAACGCTTGCCACGAGCACCTTGAACGCCATGAACCGATTCGCGCTCGCCGCCGCGGCGCCGCTCGCCTACAACCTCTCGCTCGTGGCAGGGGCGACGTTGCTGCGCCCGCTGGGCGTGGAAGGGCTGGCGCTCAGCGCAGTCGCCGGTGCGCTCCTGCATGTGGTCGTCCAGGTGCCGGGGCTGATCGCGGTCGGCCTCCGGTATCGACCCGTCCTCGGACTGCGACTGTCCGAAACGCGAGAAGTCATCGCGCTCATGGGCCCCAGGATGATCGGGCTTGGGGTGAGTCAGCTCAACCAGGTCGTCACCGTGGCGCTCGCCTCGTTCCTCAGCGAAGGGAGCATCGCCTACCTGAGCTACGCCTGGCTGGTGCTAATGGTCCCGCTCGGGATCGCTGCCATGGGCGTCGCGACCGCAATCTTCCCCGGCATGTCACGCGCAGTCGCCGACGGGCGGCCGGATGAAGCACGCGCCACATTCCGGTTCGGGCTGGGACTGGTCGTGATGATCAGCCTGGTGTCCATGGTCGGCTTGATCGTGCTCGGCCGCCCCATGGTGGGGCTGCTCCTGGAACGGGGCGCCTTCGGCCCCGAAGCTACGGTCGCTACCGCGTTCGCTCTCACCGCTTACGCCGTCGGACTACCCGGCCACAGCACCATCGAGGTGGCCTCTCGAGCGTTCTACGCCGCCCGCGACACGGCGACTCCGGTGCGGATCGCGGCAGTTGGCGCCACCCTGAACCTCGTCTTGAGTCTGGCCCTGATGCGCACACCCTTGAGCTACGCGGGCCTGGCTCTGGCCAACGGCATCGCGGCGCTCACGGAAGCAATTCTGCTGGTGATCATGCTCCAGCGCCGCCTGGGCTGGCTGAGTCCCCGCGAGGTGCTCTCCTTCGCCCGCCCCGCGCTCCTCGTCACTCTGGCCTTCGCAGGTGGTTGCGTACTTGGCGAGGTGCTCGCGCTTCGCATTGTCAGCGGGCCGGGGTGGACCGTGCAGGCCGCGGTTTTGCTGGCAGGCGGCTTTTTGGGGGCCGTGTTCGCACTGACCACCATGATAGCCACGGGCTGGCGCAGATCCTGGCTCGCACCAATTCGAATGGCCCTACGGCGTTCCGCCGCCATTGGTGGCCACTCTGCAAAAAGGGGTGTTTGAGAGGCATACGCGGATACTGTTGGGCTCGGCATGGCTTCGGCAAGGCTAATTTAGCCTGCGCTCGAAGCACGCCCAACGAGCATAATGGCCACCGTTGGGATTGGTAGCGGAGGCTCGGATGGAAGACGCTCATACGATAGCTCAGCGCGCCCGAGCACTTCAGGGCCGTGCTTTCGAAGATACCGTGGCCCGGATCCTCAACGAGTTCGTCGTTTCCGATCAACTCGTTGTCGTACGGGGTAGCGAAGGCGTACTAGCTCGTGCTATCGGAGATGCCGCAGCAGCCCGCGAACTCGTGGATTTCACGAAGCTCCCCGTTAAGCGGCGCTGCACCCAATCGCAGCTTGAGGACTATCCGGACTCCGACTTGTTCGTGCTAGCAACGCCCCTCACGACCGATGGGCGACACCGGCTCGTCGGCATCATCAACTGCAAGGTTTCGTTCCATGCAAGGCACACCGAGACCTGTTTCTGGGGTTCGGCCGTGCGGGCGAGCTCATATCTCAAGTACGTCTGCGTGACTGAGGACCGCGACACCTACGGTGAGGGTCGGGGCCGCAGCGAGCTAGGGAGATCTTGCGCCACAGCCACTGCAACACGCCGGCTCCTCGAATCCTTTACGGATCGGGTGTACCTGGTGAAAAGGTACGACGGGCCCCAGGACGCGCGGCTCGAAGTCGACGTAGCCGCGAAGCAATCACACCCTGAAGGGACGGCCTTTGATGACCCAGGCGTGCCCCAGCATACCGAGTACTGCCACCTCGTAAGACCACTCGACGACCTGATTCACGACCTCCGCCGCTGGAAATCTGAGGTCCCCCAGTGATCATCGAGCCTGTTCCCGGTTACGGGGGGCGCGCCGCTTGCGATTGCCCGCGGGCCCAGGTGATTTAGATGGCCAGCTTCCTTTGCTTCGCGAGCCCACAATTCTTGGAGAGAGCGCTGTCCTCCAACACATATGGCAATGTTGGGAACAAACCGGTCCGGACACTCTGGTCTGTGGTCAGAGACCTCACCGCCATTACGACTGGGGACACCGTCTTTTTTTACGAGACGGGCAGAAAGGCAATACACGGAGTATTCGAAGTCACGAGCGAGCCGTTCGTCTGTGCGGACGGCCTTTACTCAGAGTTCTCAGACCCATACCCGTTCCGATTTGCCTTCAAGCAGAAGCTCAATTTCCCCAATCCCATGCCGGATTTCGAGTTTATTCATCTCGTCGATCGCAAGGTGGTTTGGTCAACCTCGACGCTTCAGCACGATCCTACGAGCCCGTTCCGCTCCATCGTCAACCTCAGCGAATCTGAGGCGGCCGCCCTTGAGCGTGTCCTCGTCAAGTACAACACTCAAAGTGATCCTACGGACGTATCGGCAGCTCCAACCCCAAGCCTGACAAAGGCCATTGAAGCGCTTGATGTCATCGGCTCGGAGGCAGCATGGCCGTCAACTCCGACGGTGCTCGGGATTAGCCGGCTTCCCACCAGCGTCGTCGCGTCCTCATATGTGTGTCGCTATGAGTTCGCGCTACAAGCCTACTTCGCACACATGCTCAGCCGGAGGACGACGCAGGCGCGGTCGCTCTTCGGAGTGTACCGAGACTCCTTGACCGAAGTACCTCTCTCAGCCGCGGAGCCACGTCGTATCGATGTTTTGTGCACCTACTCAGCTTCGGCTTGGCAGGACCCTTTCTTCTTTCAGATCGTGGAACTAAAGCGCCAAGGAATAATCACCGCGGCTGAGCTAAATCAATTGGTCCAATACATGCGGATCTTCTCTCAGAAGAAGGGAGTTGAGGTAGGCGATGTGAGCGGCACGTATGTCGGCAAAGCCTTCAATCCAGAAGCAGTTACCTACGTCCAGCAGCGAGCAAGAATAGAGGTCGAAAAGCCGATTGCCCTGCTTCGTTACAGCCTGAGCAGTGATGGTGAAATCGATTTTGAGCCGGTGGCCTGAAACGCAAAACGTTGACGACGGTCAACTGGGCGGCACGCCTTTCACGTCCGGGAGGCATCATCAGGGCGACTCGTCAATGCGAGGCCAGGGGTAGAATCCCCGCGATGTCTGCCTTTCTTGAAGACGAACACACGGCTCTGTTCCTAGCTGATTGTCTGGAGGTTCCCGCGCTCGTCCGGTGCCCAGTGCACCTGATTGTCACCAGTCCGCCCTACAATCTGGGGAAAGACTACGGTGCTACCAGAGACCAACTTACGTACGAGCATTATCTAGCCGACGTAGGCAAATGGGGAAAAGCCTGGCAAAAGGTGCTGGCCCCAGGTGCCCGGGTCGCTATCAACATCCCGATCGATACAAATGGTGAGCGAACTGGCCGAGGAAAGGGAAGCCGGAAGCTAACCACGGACAAGCGTTTCATGCTCGCTGACTACCACCAAATTTTTTCCAAGCTCGGCTACATTTACAACACGACGATCCTATGGGATGAAGGGAACATCAGCCGGCGGACGGCCTGGGGTTCCTGGAAAAGCGCAAGCGATCCCTGGATCACCACACCTACTGAAGCCATCCTTGTCTACTCGTGGCAGAGCCGGAAGCGACCAGACGCGCGCGGCAAGGAGAGTGGCATTTGGCGCGATGAGTTCTTGGAGTGGTCACTGGGGACCTGGCGCTTTGCGGGTGAATCCCCAAGTCGGGCAGGCGGGCACCCAGCTGCATTTCCCCCTGAACTTCCTCGCCGTCTGATAAAGCTCTTCTCCTTCAAGGGCGATACCGTGCTCGACCCCTTCAACGGATCCGGCACGACGACTGCTGTAGCGCGTTCGCTAGGACGCCTCGGAATAGGATTCGAAATAGAGCCAAAGTACGCGGCTTTTGCTGCGAAGCGTGTTCGAGCAGTCGTCTTCAACAGCGATAGCCTTCCAGACCCCCACGCAGCATCTTTACCAAGCAAGGAGCAACTTCGGCTGCTCGGGTGACCTTCCCTTCACGAAGATCTAGGTAAGGTAATTCTCTCTCCTCTCAGTACATAGCGTACCCTGTGCTTCTGCTGACCAAGATAGGGTGATTGTATACTTGACACAGGGTGGGTTGCTCATTTAGAATCCTCTTGTGATGAGGATTTGCGCTTCTGTGTCGGCTCCTGAGCAGCAACCCTTTTCAATTCCTCTAGCACTTTGGGCGGGAATATCCGCTTCGCCAGTTCGTCGTCCGTCATTTCCGTGGCCCGTTTTTTGGGTTGCTCTTTCTTCGGCATTGGAGGGCTCCTATGGCTGCTAAAGGCGCGCCGAAACAGGACATGAACCTGTTCCGTCTGATGGAAGCATATGACACCGACTCAGAATGCCGAGCTGCTCTCGAAGAACTCCGCTGGCCGGAAGGCGCGACTTGCCCGAAGTGCGAGAGCAAGAAAATCTCTCGAATCTCGACGCGGCAACAGTTCGATTGCGACTCATGCGGTTACCAGTTCTCGGTCCTGGCCGGGACGATCTTCCACGACTCGAAGCTTCCGCTGCCCAAGTGGTTCATGGCGATCTACCTGATGTGCGAATCCCGGAAGGGGATCAGCGCCAATCAGATGAAGCGTACGCTCGACGTGAGCTACAAGACCGCTTGGTACCTGTGCCACCGCATCCGGGCCGCCATGGCTGGTGTAGACCGGGAGCCGCTGACCGGCGTCGTGGAAGTGGACGAAACGTTCGTCGGCGGGAAAGCCAAGTTCATGCACAAGACGGACCGGGCACGCCGCGTCCACGGTCGCGGCGGGATTGACAAGACGATGGTGCTGGGAGCGATCCAGCGCGGCGGAGACGTGCACTTCCGCGTCGAACAACGGCGCAGCCGGGAGGTTCTCCATCAGTTCGTCAGCGAGCACGTCGCGGACGGGGCAGAAGCGATCTACACCGACGAGCACAGCGGCTATGATGGGATCGCCGATGGCGACACGTTTCATGAGACGGTCAACCACGGAGCCGAAGAATGGGTACGCGGAGCCGTCCACACGAACACCGTTGAAGGCGTCTGGAGCCTGTTCAAGCGATCCATCGTCGGCTCCTACCATCAGCTTTCCGCGAAGCACTTGGACGCCTACCTCGGTGAATTTGAGTTTCGATTCAACAACCGCGAGAACCCGTACCTGTTCCGCGACACCCTCACTCGCCTGCTCCGATCGGAGAACCTGGAGTACCGGGAACTGGTTGGTCGCCAGGTTCGGTGAAAGTTGCCATCCCATTCTGGATAAGAGCCACTACCTCAGTGTGTACGCTTGTTACTTGTCCGAGAAGAGCTTCTAACTCCGCCTTCGTCTCTTCGTAGTAAACCTGCCGTTCTTCGAAGAAGGCCTTAGTCCGTTCGTGTGCCGCCCGCGCATCAGCGACGGCAGCCCGAGCCTCCAACTCAGCGGCACGGAATCTGGGTGCAATGAAGAAACGGTTCCCGACATAGCCAATGAACCAAATGAACAGTATGGGGATGACGATGCCCAACACGTCCCGAGGCGTAGGAAAGGCGATTGCGCCTTCCAGAGTTGCAGACACGGCTGCTGATACCGGCCGCACAAACTGCGTGAAGATGACGTTGAGGAAGAATGCGGCGGCTGCGAAGCACATCAGCACAAGAAGTATTTGCGCAACGGGTGGCCCGAACCGTTGGCCTAGCCTGGCCTCAATCACTTCAAACAGCCGGTCGAGCGAGAACTGCACGCCTGATTGTACCCCTGCGTGAGGTATACAATCACCCCAAGATAGGGCCTCGTTGACACCCCACCGAGGCCACTCGATAATTCCCTAAGGGTTCGGAGGACTGATGGACGATTCGATCGTGGTTGCCGGTCAGGAGCTGCACTCGCGCCTGATGCTCGGCACGGGCAAGTACCGCACCATGGAGGACATGGTCGCTTCCCTGGAAGCGGCCGACGTGGAGTTCGTCACGGTCGCGCTGCGCCGCATCAACCTGGACGACCGCAGCCAGAAGAACCTCCTCGACTACATCGACACGTCTCGGTTCCACGTCCTCACCAACACCGGCGGGTGCCAGACCGCGGATGAGGCCATTCGCGTCGCACGGCTGGCGCGGGCCATGGGGCTCTCCGACTGGATAAAAGTCGAGGTCATGTCGGACCTCAAATACCTGCTACCCGACCCGATCGGAACGCTGGACGCGGCACGGCAGCTCGTGAGAGAAGGCTTCACCGTACTCCCGTACATCAACCAGGATCCCGACCTGGCACGCCAACTGCAGGATGTGGGCTGCGCTACGGTCATGCCGTTAGCCTCGCCTATTGGTTCCGGTCAGGGAATGGTGAACTTCGAGCAGATCAAGATCATCATCGAGCAGGCCCGCGTTCCCGTCGTCGTGGACGCCGGCCTGGGCGCGCCGTCTGACGCCGCGCTCGCGATGGAGATCGGCGCCGACATGTGCCTGGTCAACACCGCGGTCGCCCTGGCGGAAAATCCTCCGTTGATGGCAGAAGCCATCGCGGAAGGCGTGCGAGCGGGCCGAAAGGCATTTCTCGCCGGGCGCATTCCCAAGAAGGCCTACGCCAGCGCCTCGAGCCCCCTGGAGGGCGTGTTGCGTTGACGGGCGCACGCCTGCCCCGCGGGCGTCCCGTCATCTGCCTGATCACCGATCGGCGCCTCACCTCCAACGTCGCTCTCGAATCGGTGGTCTCCGCGGCCGTCGAGGGTGGTGTAAACCTCGTGCAGCTGCGCGAGAAGGACCTGCCCACCCGGGAGCTCCTGGCCCTCGCCAGGCGCCTGCGTGATGCTCTCGCTGGCCGGGCACCCCTGGTGATCAACAGCCGCGCGGATATCGCTTTGGCGGCGCACACCGATGGGGTCCATCTGCCGGCGGACGGCCTCTCCATTGAGGGGGCTCGTGCGGTCCTGGGAACGGATGCTCTCGTCGGCCAGTCCGTCCACAGCGTTGAGGAGGTCGCTCGCTGCATTGGCGTAGGGGCGGACTACGTTGAGCTGGGGACGGTCTTCTCCAGCCGCTCGCATCCCGAGGGGCCCGTCATTGGCGTGGACGCCATTCGTGCCGCGGCCACGCACGCGATCCCGATCCTGGCTGTGGGCGGCATCACGCCCGAAAACGCGAGCGACCTCATTCGCGCCGGCGCGGCTGGCGTGGCAGTCATTTCCGCGATTCTCGCCGCGGCCGATCCCAGGACGTCAGCGGCGCGCCTTGCCGACGCGGCGATGGAGGCCTGGGCCACTCGGTCCCCGGCGGGCGTCTGACCATGCAAGTCAAGATCAACGGGAGAGAGCGGGACATCGAGACTCCGTGCAACCTCATGGAGCTGCTCCAACAGCTCGAGGTGAACCCCCAGCTGGTCGCGGTGGAGTACAACGGCGAGATCCTGCGCCGAGAGTCCTTCGAGTCCGTCGTCCTCCAAGAGGGCGACGTCCTCGAAATCGTGCACATGGTGGGCGGCGGCGCCTGACCGGCCGCCCCGGACTTAGATGAGCAGCTCGCGGCGACCGGGCTTTCCTTCATCGATCCCTTCCAGCACTTGCTCCGCGGTGATTGGGAGACGATGAATCTCGATGCCAGTGGCATCCATCACGGCCCCGGCAATCGCCGCCGCGGTCGGGATAATGACGATCTCCCCAATTGAGCGAACGTTGAGTGGACCGACGCCGCTGGAGGGTACGTCGACCACGGTTAGCTCCGGAACGTCGGCCATCACCGGCAGCTTGTATTCCCCGAGGTGGGCCGCCCCGAGGCGGCCGTCCTCTACTGCCAGGTCCTCGGTCAGCGCGAACCCGATGCCCTGTACTACGGACCCCTGGACCTGACTGCGGTGGCTCAGCGGGTTTAGCACCGTCCCCACGTCCTGGACAGAGACCATCCGGCGGAGCTTGATCTCGCCGGTTTCCGGATCGACCTCGACTTCGGCGGCCTGGGCGCAGTAGCCCAGGCCGCCCTCGTTCGGGAAGTTGAGGGTGACCCGGGCGTGCGCCCGCTCATCTCCCGGCTTCAGGGCCTCCGCGGCCAGCTCACCGAGTGACACGAAGCGCCCGTCGGGGCTTCGCCAGCCGGGCTTCTCCCAGGTCGCGGTCTCGGTTCCGAGCAGGAATGCAGCGAGGGGCGCGAGCTGCTCGATCACCTGCTCGCCAGCAGCGGTAACACAGCGCGTGACGACGTTCGTCACGCGGCTGCCGGCGGAGGCAGCATCAACCGGAAGCGAATCCGTATTCCCGTGGATCAGCCGTATCCGGTCGATTGGGATCCCGAAGAAATTGGCCGCGGTCTGCGCCACGGTCGTAAGGCCGCCGGGCCCATTGTCCGTGATGGCGCTGATCACGGTCACCGTGCCGTCGGGGTTTATGGTGATGTCTGACGAGCCTTCGCCTCCAGAGGTATAGCGACCGCCGATGGCGATACCCCGTCCCACATTCGGGGGCTTGGGACTCTCCCAACCGATAGCTTGCCTCGCGTATTCGAGTACCGTGGGCGCCACCACGTCCGGCCGGAGCGTTTCGTGCCGAATGACGTTGCGGGCACGCAGCTCGTAGGGATCCATCCCCAGCTTGCGTGCAATCAGGTTCATGTGGGATTCGACCGCGAAGTAGGCCTGGGGCTGGCCGGGCGCCCGCATGTACCCGCCCGGAACCTGGTTCGTATAAATCGCGTAGCTTTCGAGCCGCACGTTGGGGATTTCGTAACACCCCTTGAGCAGCTCCGCGCCTTCGCCAGGCATGGCGCGGGGTGAGACCTTAAAGCCCGCGTAGGCTCCGCTGTTGTAGACGATCCAGCCCTCCTGCGCCGTGATCGTGCCGTCGCGCTTCACGCCGGTCTTCAGCCAGACCTGCGCTGGGTGGCGCGGGCTCGTGGCGGCCAGGTCTTCGGGGTAGGTGAGCACCTGTTTGACGGGGCGGCCGGTGAGCTTCGCCACGGTGTAGAGCACCGCCGGGTCGGCCTGGCCCGCCTTTCCCCCGAAATCGCCACCTTCGCTCACCGCCTCGCACACTACCAGGTCCGGGTCGACTCCGATCGCCGCGGCGATCTCGTTCTTCAGGTTGAAAGGGACCTTGTTGGAGGCCCAAACGTGGATGCGTCCGTCGTCAATCTGGACGGCAAACGCGTTCGGCTCGAGGTATCCGTGATGCACTTGCTGGGTGCTGTATCTGCCTTCTACGACCAGGTCGGCCTCACGAAAACCGGCCTCGACGTCGCCCTGAGCGACCGTCAGCGATCCCCCCACGTTGGGGCGCACCGCCTGCACTTTGCTGTCGAACCCGACATAACTCTGGATGTCCGGATGTACCAGGGGCGCGCCCGGTTCCATTGCCTCGAGGGGATCGAACACCGCGGGTAGCTCTTCGTAGTCAACCTGCACCAGTAGGGCGGCTTCCTCGGCCGCCTCTTTCGTGTCGGCCGCGACCACAGCTACCCGGTCGCCAATGAAGCGAACCACTTCATCGCACAGGATCGGAACGTCCTTCAGGCGCGAGCGCCCCATCCGCCGTTTCGGATCGGGAAGGTCCTTCGCCGTAACGACCGCGTGCACGCCCGGTACTGCCAGGGCGGCCGAGGTGTCTATCGACATGATGCGCCCGTGAGGAATGGGACTGCGAACAACCTTTGCCCACAGCGCGCCCTCGAGACTGACATCCGCGGTGAATTTCGCGCTCCCGGTGACTCGGCCCCAGCCTTCCACACGCGGCGTGGGAATCCCGATGATCGATTCCATTTCTTGTGCGTACCCGATTCTTGCCCTGAGGTCTGCCCGGCCTGGTTTTCGCCGCCCATTCTAGTTTCGGGAGACCCAGCAGTGCCGCGTCAACGTCAGGAGTTCTGAGCGTCAGGGCTCTGCGCACGTTCTTGATAGAATCGCCGCCAATGTCCCATTCGGGTTCCGAGTGACTGGTCCCGCTTATCGGGCCAGATCCACCGCGGCTGTGCTGCACTTCCAGAAGCAAGAGCGTCGGGCTGAATCGAAGTAATCAGCGAATGAAGGGAGATGCGTTCATGGCGGGACCAGAGTACGGGTCGGACATCATCGTGGACATGATGCGGGCTTACGGGATCAAGTACGCGCCGACGAATCTCGGGGGGACGTTTCGAGGACTCCTCGACTCCATCGTGAACTACGGGGGCAACAAGGACCCGGAGATCATCGAATGTCTGCACGAGGAGACGGCGGTCTGCATCGCCCACGGGTACTCGAACGTGAGCGGCAAGCCGGCGGTGGCCCTCGTGCACAACGTGGTAGGCACCCTTCACGGGACGATGGGCATCTACGACGCCTACGTTGCCCGCGCTCCGGTCATTGTCATGAGCGGTACCGGCCCAATGCGCCTGGCAGACCGTCGGCCGCGGATTGACTGGGTGCACACCGCCTTGATTCAGGGGAATCTGGTTCGCGATTACGTAAAGTGGGACGACCAGCCCTGGGACGCGGCGAGCTTTCCAGAGTCGTTTGCCCGGGCCTATCGGATCGCTATGACCGAGCCAATGGGTCCGGTCTACATCGCGCTCGATGCCGGCTGGCAGGAGCCGCCGCTCCCCGAGCGCGTCGAGATCCCCGACGTGAGCAAATACGCTCCGTTAGGCAAGATGCAGGGTGATCCGGCGCTGGTGCGCCAGGTGGCCGAGTGGATCGCGAACGCCGAGCTTCCCCTGATCGTTGCCGGTCGTATGGGGAAGACGGAAGCTGGCTTCAGAGGCTTGATCGAGCTTGCGGAGCTGGCCCATATTCCCGTCGACGATAGCGGCACCGAGCTCAGCTTCCCCAACACACACCCTCTCGACGCCACCGGAACCGGCCTCGTCGATCGAGCCGACGTCATCGTCACCCTGGAGGTCGACAACCTGGAGCCGGTCTTCCAGGCGAGGACCGGCCGCTACCCGCGGGGAACCGGCGTCCCCCGACTCGCCGCCCAGGCGAAACTGGTCAGCGTCGGGGTAGGAGACCTCCAGGTCAGCCAGACGACGACCGACTTTGGGCGACTGTACCCGGTGGACCTGGCGATCGGGGGAGACCCGAATCTCGTGGTCGCGCAGCTCACCGCGGAGCTGCGCCGCATCCTCGCCGAGAACCCCGCCCTGCGCGATCGCTTCGGGGGACGCGACCGCCGACTGGCCGACGCTTGCACCGCGACCAGGACCCGGTGGCAGGAAACGGCTCGGCATCAGGCGGACGAGCGCCCGATCTCGCTCTCCCGGCTGGCCCAGGAGACCTGGGACGCGGTGAAGGGAGACAACTTCATCGTCTCGGCTGACCCTGGCGGTGGCTGGGTGCGCCGGCTCTGGACGCTCGACCAACCCAGCCAGGTGGCCGGCACCGAGGGCGCGGGCGCCCAGGGCAGCTGGCTGCCGAAGGCCATCGGCGCCGGCCTTGCTGCGCGCGACCAGGGCGCTTTCGTGGTGCACTTCAACGGCGATGGCGATTTCCTCTACGGGCCAACCGCCGTCTGGAGCGCCGCGCACCACCACATCCCGATGCTCCTCATCCTGCTCAACAATGGTGGCTACCAGGGCGAGGGGGGACACCTCGTCTGCGCTGCGGAACAACGCGAGCGGTCGACGGCCAACCGCCACATCTGCGTGGACATCACTAACCCGGACTGTGACTTCGCACAGTTAGTGCGCGCTCAGGGCGGCTACGCCGAAAGCCGGGTCGCGAACCCGGACGACCTGGGCCCTGCTATCCAGCGAGCCGTCAAGGCCATGCATGAGCAGCAGACGTTCGCGCTCGTGGACGTGCGCTGCGGCTAGCGCAGTCCAAGCCCCGTAAGTCCCAGCCCCGCGCAATCCCGGCCCCGCGTAATCCCAGCCCAAAGAGGAGGGGCGGCGCCGTCAGGGCCCGCCCTCCTCCTACCGGCGCGACTCTGCTTTCAAAGAATCATCGAGCTGCTGGCACCGACGGGCCAGATGTCCGCGGGTGGCGGAGCTGCCGGCCGCAAGCAATCAGGACCCAGCTCACCGATGGTGCGAATCCCCAGGTTGCCCATCGTGATGCTCATCTCCGTCTTGAGAATGTCCATGGCGCACTCGAGGCCCACTTCGCCGCCCGCGGCCAGGGCCCAGGCCATCAGCTTGCCGATGCACACCGCCTTTGCGCCAATGGCCACGGCTTTGATGACGTCCGAGCCACGCATGAAACCGCCATCGACGATGACCTCCGCCCGCCCGTTGACCGCCTGCACGACCTCGGGCAGCACGTCGATCGACCCCGGCGCATGATCGATCTGCCGCCCCCCATGGTTCGAGACGTAGACCACGTCGGCCCTGACCGGGCGGGCTCAGCCGACCCAGGCCCGCCCCAAGGGTTGTTTCGCATCCGGTGAAGCCGGAGGGGACGCTGATGGGGCTCGTTCCCCAATAGCGCACCGGGCTGTTATCATTTCTTGTCCCGTTCGACGCTAGAGATCTCCCCAATGGTGCTGTCCTTTGAACTTCTCGGGTGAAGCCTTGCTCCACGCGCCCCAGGACCGGGTCTGGCAGGCACTCCTGGATCGGGAGGCACTTGCTCATTGCATGCCCGGCTGCGAGCGCTTCGAGGAGGTCGGGCCGGACACGTTCGACGCGGTGGTGAGTCTTGGGCTCGCCGCGGTCAAGGGCAAGTACAGTGGCCAGGTTCGAATCGGCGAGCGTGACGAGCCGAACCGCTACACAGTCACCATGGAAGGCTCTGGCCCCTCGGGAACCGTCAGAGGGACCGGCACCATCTCGCTGGCGCCGGCCCCGGACGGTACCGCGGTCAGTTGGAGCGCCGAAGTCCAGATTGGCGGCCCCATCGCGAGCCTGGGGCAGCGCCTCTTCAGTGGGGTCACCAAGCTGGTCGCGGGGGATTTCTTCAAGTGCATGGACGCGCAGCTCGCGCAAGAGCGGGCCGCGAGCTAGCGCGAGCGAGAAGGAGGCGAAGGGTGGCGGTGATTTTTGAGTTTCGAGCGGCGCGCACTCCAGCGGAGGCCGTGGCTCTCTTGAAGGAGCACGGTGGCGACGCCAAGGTGATCGCCGGCGGCCAGAGCCTCATGCCGCTGATCAACCTCGGCCTGGCACAGCCCAAACTGCTCGTCGACATCAACGGGATCACCGATCTGGGCTTCGTGGAGCGGCGCGATGGCACTCTTGCCATCGGGGCACTTGTCCGGCATCGGACGCTCGAGCACTCAGATCTCGTGCGACAGAGTTGTCCCCTGTTGGCCGAAGCCCTGCCGCTCATCGGCGACCGACAGGTGCGTAACCGGGGAACCATCGGCGGGAGCCTGTCTCACGCCGATCCGGTCGCCGAGATCCCGACCGTGGCGACCTGTCTCGGCGCCACGGTGCACGTCGAGGGCCCCAATGGCGGGCGTGACCTCAGCGCTTCCGACTTCTTCGTGACCTACTTGACGACCGCGCTGGAGTCCGACGAGATCTTGACCGAAGTGCGCT
The DNA here is from genome assembly GCA_016202435.1 of Chloroflexota bacterium. GTDB lineage: Bacteria > Chloroflexota > UBA6077 > UBA6077 > SHYK01 > JACQOR01. The sequence goes on along the minus strand of JACQOR010000039.1, from coordinate 9,123 downwards.
TCCCGACTTTCCTGGCAGGGACTGGCGTTTCCTTCAAAGAGTTAGTGCGACGCAAGGGCGACTTCGCAATTGTGGCCGCCGCGGCCGCGATTCGTCTGGCACCGGACGGCACGTGCAGCGAGGCGCATCTGGCGCTTGCCGGAGTCGACGCCACTCCCCGCCAGGCCGATGCCGCCGCCAGCCTTCTGCAGGGCCGCATGCCCGGTCCGCAGCTCATCGAGGAGGCGGCCAAAGCCGCGTGTGAGGGGATCGACCCCGAATCTGACGTGATCGCTTCGGCCGACTACCGCCGCTCCATGGCCCCGATTTTCGCTCGCCGAGCACTTACCGAAGCCTTCGAGCGCGCTCGCCCAGGCGTTGGCTAGTCCCCCCAAGCACCGTAGGCATCATCCGACCCTCAAGCAGCGCCCAGCCCCACGGATGCGCTACAGCGTGTCCGAGCCAGCGGTTCGGGGGACGGCGGGCTCCGGCTCCGAGTGGGCTCGCGGCGACTGGATGCTCGCCCCCCTATAATCGGCGTCAGACCCCCGCGCACACGCTCGAGGAAGGCCCGCAACCGTGAAGTCTCGCGAGTCCAATGGGAACTTGTCAAAGACCGTCGAAGACTACCTCCTTAGCGTTTACACGCTGGCGAGCGAGGGACGGACCGTCATCGCCGCCCGTCTCGCGGAGACGCTCGAAGTCGCGCCCCCCACGGTCACGGCTACCCTCCACCGCATGAGCCGGGACGGCCTGATCGCGATCAGCCCGACTCGAGAGATCGGGCTTACCGAGATCGGCCAGGCCCGAGCCGAGACCATGGTCCGCCGCCATCGTCTGGCGGAGCGGTTCATGACCGACATCCTCGGCCTCGACTGGGCAGAGTGCCACGAGGAAGCGCACCGATTCGAGCACGTCATTTCGCCTCGCGTCGAGGAGCGCATCCTCGCGGTGCTCGGCGATCCGACGACGTGTCCGCACGGCAGTCCCATTCCGGGAACCGGCGCCCGAATCGCGATTGATGCCCAACGGCTCCACGGCGTCGGAGCCGGCAGCCACATCGTCATCGAGCGGATCTCTGAGGAAGCCGAAGACAATCGCGAGCTGCTCGAATACTTTCAGCGCTCGGGACTCCTCCCCGGCCGGGAGTTCGACGTCAAGGAGATCGAAACCTACAACGAGCTGATCCTGCTCGGTCAGGGGGACCAGAGCGTCCCGATCGGAATGGCTGCCGCCCAGAAGATCTGGGTCCGAGTCGTCGATCCGCCCGCGCCAGCTTCCGTAGCCGCGCAGCCCTAGGCGCTTTCGGCCGTCGAAGCGCGAGGGCTGTACGTTTGACACGAACCGTCCAGGAAAGTCCTCTGGTGCGACGGCTCGTGGCGCCGAACCCGAGCCCCATGACCGGCCCCGGGACCAACACGTACCTGATCATGCACTCGGGGCGGTGCACCGTCGTGGATCCGGGTCCGGACGACCCGGCGCACATCGATGCCATTCTGGAGACGGCACAGGCTGACCACGCCCAGATCGACCTAATCCTGGTGACGCACTCCCACCGGGATCACTACCCCGGAGCCGTGTTGCTCCAGGACCGCACTGGCGCCCTGCTCGGCGGCCATCCCAGCATTCCCCGGGTGAATTACCCCATAGCTCACGGCGAAGAGATCTTCCTGCCCGGCTGTGTGGGGGAGGCGATCTTCACCCCGGGCCACGCTAGCGACCACTTCTGCTTCCTGCTCAAGGACGATGGCTCGCTGTTGTCTGGCGACCTGATCCTCGGTCAGGGGACGGTAGTCGTCTCGCCGCCCGACGGGGATATGGATGATTATCTGGCCTCTCTCAGGAGCCTGAGCCCCTACGGAATCCAGCGCATCTTCCCCGGCCATTTCGACCGCGTGGACGACCCCGCGGCCAAGATCGAGGAGTACCTCCAGCATCGTCTCGACCGCGAGCACCAGATCCTGGATGAGATCGCCGAGGGGGCGCTGACGATTCCTGCCATTGTGGAGCGCGTCTATCGCGGCCTGAACGAGCGGCTGACGCGCGCCGCCGCCGCCTCGGTGCAGGCACACCTGATTAGCCTGGAGCGCCGAGGTGTGGTCAAGTGCGATGCCACGGTCGACCCCGCGCGCTATACGTTGACCTGAGCCGCTGACTCACGCCTGACTCAGCGGTAGAATCAACAATCAAGCACTGACGGGGTGCGGTGGCCGGCCCGGAGCCGGTGACTATTGCCTGCCGGCGCGCGCGGAGATAAGGAGTGATCGTGGCCAGCGAGCGACGACAATACGTCCGATTCGCTTTCTACCGGTTGGATCCCGCCTGGCGGCGGCTCAGTGCGGCAGACCGCGATTCGGGGCGGCAAGAATTGGGGAACATTATGGAGCGGTGGGCCGACCGGATCCTGCTGCGCACCTACTCGACCATCGGAACCCGCGGCGACTGCGATTTCCTGGTGTGGCAGGTCAGCACGGAGCTGGACGATTTCCAGGCGATGGCATCGGACATCGCTTCTTCCGAGATGGGCGCCTACCTCGACACTCCCTACTCCTACCTGTCCATGACCAAACACTCGACCTACGTGAAAGACCACGTCCACCCGGACCAGGAAGGCACCCGGCTGGTCATCGCTCCCGGAGACTGCAAATACCTGTTCGTCTATCCTTTTGTGAAGACGCGCGCCTGGTACACGCTGCCGTTTGCAGAGCGTCAGCGCATGATGAACAAACACATTTCCAGCGGACACAAGTACCCGAGCGTGAAGATCAATACGACCTACTCGTTCGGTCTGGACGACCAGGAGTTCGTTCTCGCCTTCGAGACCGATGAGCCAGCCGACTTCCTCGATCTGGTGCAGGAGCTACGGGACACTGAGGCCAGCTCCTATACGCTGCGCGACACCCCGATCTTTACCTGCGTCGTCTCGCCGATTCGCGAGATCCTGGAGTCGCTCAAGCACGAAGCACGCCAGGAAGCCCTTCGGTAATGCTGTCTAGGCCCCCTCTCCCTCTGGGAGAGGGGGGTGAGGGCCGGCGTCCTGAGGAGAAGACCTTGAGCCGCTACGAAATGATCCCCGTCGCCGAAGCCATGACCATCGTCCGCTCCGCCGTGCGGCGGCTTCCGTCCGAGGAGGTCGAGACTCGGGAAGCGGCCGGCCGGGTCCTGGCCGAGGACGTCTATTCGAGTGAGAATGTCCCCCCTTTCCGGGCATCGACCGTTGATGGCTTCGCGGTCATCGCAACTGAAGGCGCCACTACGCTCCGAGTGGCCCAGGAGATCACCGCGGGCGAGGCGAACCGTCCCGCGGTAGCCGCCGGCACCGCTGCGCGCATCATGACCGGCGCACCCGTGCCGGATGGCGCGGACGCCGTCGTCATGATCGAGGATACCCAGACAGCGGACGGCCAGGTCACGATTCGGCGGGCCGCGAAGCCGGGCGACAATATCCGGCCCATTGGCGTCGACATCGCCGAGGGCGCCCTGGTGCTGCGGGCGGGCACGCAGGTGGGTATCTCCGACATCGGCGTGCTGATGACGCTCGGCCAGACCCGCATCCAGTGCTATCGCCGACCGGTGGTCGCGCTGCTCTCGACCGGCGACGAGCTGGTGGAGCCAGGGGAGCCGGTCCCGGCGGGTTCGATCCGGGATTCCAGTCGCTATGCCCTCATGGCCGCGGTCCGCGAGGCGGGCGGTGTTCCGCTCTCACTGGGAAAGGCCAGGGATGACCGCGACCTGCAGACAAACCTGGTACGCGAGGGTATCGAGCGCGCTGACGTGCTGCTCACCGCCGGCGGCGTGTCGATGGGAGATCGCGACTTCATCAAGCCCGCCCTCGAAGAGCTGGGGACCATCCGGTTTGGCCGGATCAATTTCCGCCCAGGCATGCCGCTCACCTTTGCCGAGATCGGCACCAAGCTGGCTTTTGGACTTCCCGGTAATCCCGTCGCCTCGCTGGTGACCTTCGAGGTCTTCGTCCGGCCGACACTGCTCAGGATGCAGGGCATGCCCAATCCGGAACGGCCGCGCGTCGAGGTTGAGATCGAACACGACTTCGCCGCGCCTGGGGGACGCACGGAGTACCACCGCGCCATCGTCCGCTGGTCGGCGGGCAAGCTACTGGCCCGGAGCACCGGCCTCCAGCTCTCCAGCCGGTTGCTCTCGATGACCGGGCACAATGCCCTGGTGATCCTCCAGCCCGGCAACGAGCCGCTCAAGGCCGGCACGCAGGTACCGGCCATCCTCACCGGACCGCTTCTCAGCGCGGAGAATCTGGGGGTCTAACGCCCACATCTGCGTCGGCGGACTAGCACGGGCGGCCTGAGGACTCGTCTTCACCCTGCCGGAACGACCGGGCCTGTCCAATCTCCGGGCGCTTGATCAGTTCTGGGCGCGAACGAGCAAGACCGGGACGGAGGTCCGGTGACGCACCTCGTGGATGGTGCTCCCGAATATCAAGTCGCCGATGAATCGATGGCCGTGCGTCGTCATGGCAATCAAGTCACAGTGCTCGCGTTCGGCGGTCTTGACGATTTCGGTCGGAGGATCGCCCAGAGCCAGGTAAGCCGAGACGTTGAGACCCTTTTCCCGTAGCTGGGCCGCGGTTTGCTCGAGATATTCGCGATCGACGCGCATTTCCTCCGATTCCGCCAGCTCTAAATCATCGAAATTTCGGGCGACCCATCCGTCGGCCACGTGCACGAGCAGCAATTCGGAGCTCGCGAGCTGCGCCAACTGCTCGATGTGCGGCAGCAAGCTCGCGTCCGCTCGGCTGTTTTCCAGAGCAACCAGGATCTTCTGATACATCGAGCCGTTCCCTAGAACAGGCCTATCATCCAGTCGGTGATCGCGAAAAAGTCAAAGAGAAGTTTGACATTCAGGCCGCCGATCACCAAGGCGACTACCCAGGCCAGGGTCCTGAGCCATCCGGGATTGACGAATTGTCCCATCTTGCGCCTATCGCTGGTGAACATCACGAGCGGCACCACGGCGAAAGAAAGCTGCAGGCTCAGAATCACCTGGCTCAAGACCAACAGCTTGGCCGTTCCGCTTTCGCCGTAGATGATGGTGCAGATGACGGCCGGAATGATCGCGATGCTCCGGGTCATCAGACGCACCACCCAGGGCCGGAGACGAATATTCAGAAACCCTTCCATCACGATCTGGCCGGCGAGAGTGCCCGTTAGCGTGGAGTTCTGGCCCGAGGCAAGTAGAGCCAGGGCGAATAACGTGGAAGCCACGCCTACGCCCAGGAGTGGCGAAAGGAGGTGGTACGCGTTCTGGATCTCCTCCACTTCGTTCTGGCCGCGCGTGTAGAAGGTAGCCGCCGACACGATCAGGATTGCCGCGTTGATAAAGAGCGCAAACATCAAAGCCACGGTTGAGTCGATCGTGGCGAACTTGATGGCTTCGGCTTTGCCCTTGACGTCCTGCTCGTACTTCCGGGTCTGCACGATCGACGAGTGGAGGTACAGGTTGTGCGGCATGACAGTAGCGCCCAGGATGCCGATGGCTATGTAGAGCATCTCCTGGTTGAAGATGATCTCGCTACTCGGTACGAATCCCGAGAAGACCTCTGCCACGTCCGGTCGTGAAAAAACGATCTCGGCCAGGAAACAGATGCCGATGGTGAAGATCAGCGTGACGACCAGGGCTTCGATGTAGCGAAAGCCTCGGCTCTGCAAGTACAGAACGGCGAGGACATCAACCGCAGTGATGCACACGCCGAAAACCAGCGGAATCCCAAACAGCAGATTGAGCGCGACCGCCGACCCAATGACTTCCGCGAGATCGGTGGCACAGATAGCTATTTCAGCCAGGAGCCACAGGCCGAGGGCTATGGGTCTCGGGTAACTATCGCGGCAAGCTTGAGCCAGATCACGACCGGTCACGATTCCCAGCTTGGCGCACAGTGACTGCAGCAGGATCGCCATGAGATTCGAAAGCAGAACGACGCTCAAGAGCGTGTACCCAAAGCGCGAGCCGCCCGCGAGATCGGTGGCCCAGTTACCGGGGTCCATGTAACCCACGGCCACAAGGTAGCCAGGCCCGGAAAAGGCCAGGAGCTTGCGCCAGAACCCCAGCCCGGTTGGGACGCGAACCGAGCGGTGGACCTCAGCCAGGCTCGGGCGAACATTGGCGGTGCGCCAGCCGCCGCGAGGCGCTCGGTCTACCGGCGCGGTTTCGGGTGCGTCCAAGTGTGATGCCACGTCAATCTCCCGGACCGGCGGCCACGCGATTCATCTCCGTCACCAGACACACGATCTCCGAGATGCCAGGAATCGCTAGAAACGAATGACTAGACGGAGTTAGCCGCGTCGGCGGCGCTGTTTCGCTGGATGGGCTCTGGGTAACTCCGGGGGGCTGCCCGGCTCAACCAGAATCTGGCCGGCCAGCTCGCGCCCGATAACCCGCTCAACCCCATCCGCCGTCAGCGTGAGCGGACCATGGAACGGCTCGCGACGGCGCAGGACGATGGACGCGCCGGGCAGGAGCCCAAGCGTCTTCAGATAGCGGAGGAGCGCCGGGTCTTCGCTGGGAACGCGCCGCACGGTCGCGGACGCGCCGTCCGGCAGATCTGTGACGTTGGGATAGACTGCGGAGTCCACCGTCCCATCCGCGCTGGGTATGGGATCTCCATGCGGATCGTGGGTCGGGTCTCCCAGCACACGCACCATGTGGGCTTCGAGCTCATCTGAGAGGACGTGCTCGAGGCGCTCAGCCTCCTCGTTCAGCTGGTCAATCGGCACATCGAGCGCATGGTGGAGAAACGCCTCCCAGAGGCGATGGTGGCGAATGATTTCCAGCGCGATGCGGGAACCTTTCTCGGTCAGCTCCACACCGCGGTACGGGGTGTGGCGCAGGAATCCTCCGGCCGCCAGCCGGGCCACCATGCTCGTCGCGCTCGGTGCCGCAACCCCCATTCGTTCTGCCAGCGTGGAGGTTCGGACGGCTCCACCGCTCTCCTGAAGCGTGTAGATGGCCTTGAGGTAGTCTTCGACGGACCGGCTAACTTCAGGGTCCCATCGCGACATCAAGTGCATCTTAGCCCGCCCGGTAACTTGACACCAATCCTAGTCACGCGCTATGTTTAGTCTCAACTAAATTACCAATCGCATTTTAGCAAATAAGAGGTTTAGCGAAAGCATGGACAGCCCTGCGCTAGATCGCCTCTCAAGCCTCGCCGGCCGCGCCGGCCGCGCCCATCTGTCCCGCCGAGGCCTCCTGCGCGGCGGCATTGGGGCCGCGGCCGCAGCCGCGGGCGCGTTCATCGCCGGCTGTGTCCCGACGACGCTGCCGGGTCGACAGACGATGGGCGGGGTGTCATTGGCCCACCAACACCACACCGGCGACGTCCCTCTGGCGGGCGCCCACGGCCTGCACGAGACGCCTTTGGCGGGCGACGTCGCCGCCAGGCTCTCCAGGCTGCAGGGCTTTGATCCCATGACCTTCCTGACCGCGTTTGACTACGGAAGAGTGTCGACTCTCCCAGATGGCCGCACGCTCCGGGAATATGAAGTCATCTCTTCCAACAAGAACCTGGAAGTTGCGCCTGGTGTGATGTTCCCGGCCTGGACCTTCAACGACCAGGTGCCGGGGCCGACGATCCGGGCCACCGAGGGCGATGTGATCCGCGTCCACTTCACCAACGGTGGCGATCACCCGCACACGATGCACTTCCACGGCATCCATCCCGCCAACATGGATGGCGTCTTCGAGAACGTCGAACCGGAGGGTTCGTTCACCTACGAGTTCGATGCCGAGCCGTTCGGTCTTCACCTCTACCACTGCCACACGATGCCTCTGGCCAAGCACATTGCCAAGGGCCTTTACGGCGCCATGGTCATCGATCCCAGGGCCGGGCGCCCGAGGGCGGACCGCGAGTTCGTCATGGTGCAGATGGGCTTTGACGTCGACTTCGATGGAGAGAACGAATTCTACGCCGTAAACGGCCCGGCCTTCTTCTACCAGAACAACCCCATCAAGATTAAGGTCGGCGAGCTGATTCGGATCTACCTGGTCAACATCCTGGAATTCGATCAGATCAACTCGTTCCACCTGCACGCCAACTTTTTCAACTACTACCCAACCGGCACGAGTCTGCAACCCGCTGAGTTCACCGACACGATTGTCCAGGGACAGGGCCAAAGAGGCATCCTGGAGTTTCGGTACAAGCATCCGGGCAAGTTCATGTTCCACGCCCACAAGACTGAGTTCGCCGAGCTTGGTTGGGCCGGCTTCTTCCAGGTGGAGCCATGACCAGAAACCTGGCGCTCGCGGGCGTACTCTTCGTCTTGGTGATGGCAATCGCCGGCTGCGGGCAAAGGAACAGCGCCACGGTCAAGCTGAGCGAGTTCGAGATCAAGCCCAGCGGCGTCTCCGCGGTGGCCGGAAAGCCCTTCACGCTGACACTCATCAACGACGGCCGGGTCAGGCATAACCTGCGCTTAGAGTCCACGGTGACCGACATCCCGCTCCCGGTAGCCCTCGCGCCGGGCGAAAAGGCAACCGTCACGTTCATTCCCAAGACGGCGGGCACGTTCACTTACTGGTGCGGCATACCGGGCCACGAGCGAGCGGGGATGGTGGGCACACTCACCATCGAAGCAAGCTAGCGGGGCAGTCGATGGCCGACACCGCCACCGTGGAGCCGCGTCCGGGCGGGTCGACGCCCGTCGCGCCACGGGTACCCGCGCGGGGAAGCCCGGGGATCGTCACGGCGTTGCTCTTCCTGCTGCCGTTGGCCCTACTGGGCACGATTATTGCCATCTTCGCGGCCACCAACGCCGGTCTTGAGCTCGAACCACCCGCGCCGATCAACGTACTCGACGTCGAGCGAACCGTGATCTCCGCCGAGGGTTTCCACCTGCAGGTTCGCAACGTCGGGCCGCAGGAGCTCACCATCGCTCAGGTGATCGTCAACGACGCGGTCTGGCCCGCGCTGGTTGACCCGGACCCCAAACTCGGGCGACTCGGGACCGCGACGGTGAACATCCCTTACGGCTGGGTAGAAGGTGAGCCCTACGAGATCCGGCTCGTCACGGCCGACGCCATCGTGATTGCCACGGAGATCCCAGTCGCGTTTGAGACGCCTACGCCGACCGGCGAGCTGCTGCTCAGTTTCACACTTATCGGCCTCTACGTTGG
>JACQOR010000031.1 GCA_016202435.1 Chloroflexota bacterium | reverse complement strand
GGCCGCCTGGAGTGGCGCGATTAGTCGGATGGCTGAGTCTTGCAACACCAGCCGGAGGCCGGGGAGGACCGCAAGCACGACGACAACCAAAGCGAGACCAACGACGCTCCACCCTGGGAACAGTCGCTGACCGGGCGATGCCGGCACTCGCCCGATCCTCAGCTCGTCCATCTTCACCGCCGCAGCAACCGGCCATTCTGCAGGCCGACTGTCACTCGGCGCAGAATGTCGATGTCGTTAAGCACTTTTCCCGTTCCCCGCACCACGCAGCCCAGCGGATCCTCCGCGATACTCACCGGCATCCGGGTCCGCTGACTGATCAACTGGTCGAGGTGTTTGAGCAGCGACCCGCCGCCGGCGAGCGTTACGCCCCGAGCCATCAGATCGGCCACCAGCTCGGGGGGCGTGTCCTCTAGCGTATCGTTTACCGCCTCCACGATGGCGTTTACCGACGTGGAGATCGCCTCTGCAACCTCCGCGCCGGTGATCGCCACTTCGCGGGGCAAACCGGAACGGAGATCCCGCCCGCGCGCGACGGCTGCCGATCCATTGGGACTCGGCACCGCGGTGCCAACAGCGATCTTGATCTCCTCAGCCATCCGCTCGCCTATCGCGAGATTGTGCCGCTGGCGAAGGTAGGTGACGATGTCCTGATCCATTTCATCGCCCGCGATGCGAATCGATCGACTCGCTGCAACCCCACCCAGAGAAACAACAGCCACCTCAGTCGTGCCCCCGCCAATATCGATGATCATGCAGCCACTCGGCTCGGTGATCGGCAGTCCGGCGCCGATCGCGGCTGCCATCGGCTCCTCGACCAGCCACGCCTCCCGCGCACCGGCGTTCATTGCCGCCTCCTGGACCGCGCGCCGCTCCACCTCGGTCACGCCCGAGGGAACGGCGATGACCATCCTTGGCCGGGGAACCAGCGTGTACTGCTCATGGACTTGATCAATGAAGTGACGCAGCATCCGCTCGGTGACATCGAAGTCCGAAATCACGCCGTCCTGAAGGGGACGGATAGCAACGATGTCAGCCGGAGTGCGGCCCAGCATCCGTTTGGCTTCGCTGCCGACCGCCAGCACGCGCTTGGTCCGGCGGTCAATGGCAACGACTGACGGTTCGTTGATCACGATCCCTTTGCCGCGCACCAGCACCAGCGTGTTGGCCGTGCCGAGATCAACGCCGATATCTCTCGAGAAGAGGCCGAAGAACGTGTTCAGCACCGTTCCTGCATCCGCGCTAGGTGGCCGGGGTCAGGATCTCCCAAACCCCAGGCCTCGTTCCTTGAGGCTGACCCATCCGGGAGAATTCCCGGAGGGCTGCCCAATTACCACGTGGTCGAGAACTTCAATGTCGAGTTGATCGCCGGCCGCGATCACCTTCTTCGTTACAGCGATGTCATCTTCCGACGGAGTGGGATCGCCACTCGGATGGTTGTGGGCCATCACTATCGCGGACGCTTGCAAGCGAACCGCTTCTTTAAAGACCTCTGCTGTCCGGACATTCGCTCCGTTGAGAGTTCCTTCACTCAGGGTGACCGTTTTCTGAACACGGTGCTTGGTGTTCAACACGAGAATGCGTACGATTTCATGGTCGCTATGCGCCATGCCCGGAGCCAGCAAATCGTACACCTGCCGCGGACTGGTGATCTGCTCAAGGGTGTTCGGGTTTACTCGCTTGAGCCGGCGAGCGAGTTCGAAAGCCGCTGTCAGCTCCACCGCCTTGACCGTACCCACTCCGGGAAACTCCTGAAGGTCTTCCAGGCTGGCGTTGCTCAACCCTTCGAGGTTCTCGAATCGAGCGATTAGGTTCGCGGCGAGCTCCATGACATTCTGCCGTCCGGAGCCGGTCCGGAGCACGATAGCGATCAGCTCGTCGTCACGGAGATGAGAGGCGCCATCTGTAATGAGGCGTTCACGGGGACGGAGATTTGAAGGGAGTTCCTTGATCGTATGGTGGTAAGGAACCGCCGCTTCACGACCGATAGCGCTCACCTATGTACCCGTGCCAGCACGGGGCCCCGAGTATAACACAGGCATCGCAGCGAGCCTGCGGGCCGCCTGGGAGCAGCGCTACGCGCGTCGTCTTCATGGGGAGCCCTGCGCTCTCAGTTCCTACGCTGAATTCACTGGTCAGAACGGCTGGCCACGAGGTCCCGGTCGTAGTCACTCAGCCGTCGCGCCGGGCAGGACGCGGTCTCCGGGAGCGCATGCCACCCGTCGGCATCGCCGCTGAGGCATTGGGCCTGGATCTTTACCAGCCCAGGAGTCTTCGGGGCGAGAATGCTGCCGAACGAATAGCGGCAGCCCGTCCAGACGTCATCGTCGTCGTCGCCTTCGGACGTATCCTCCCGCCCCCTATCTTGACCATCCCCCGCCTCGGATGTCTCAACGTTCATCTCTCGCTGCTCCCACGCCACCGGGGCGCCTCCCCGATTTCCGGGGCGATCCTGGCCGGCGACGAGACGACCGGTGTCTCGATCATGCTGATGGAGGAAGGACTGGACTCCGGTCCGGTGCTAGCTCAAGCTCGCACCCCGATTGCCCCCGAAGACGACGAAATCACCCTCGCGGAGCGCCTTAGCACCCTCGCCGCCGATCTCTTGGTCGACACGCTGCCGAAGTGGGAAGCACGAAGCGTCGAGGCGCTGCCCCAGGACGAGGCGGCCGCCACGTGGACGCGGCCAACCGCGCGGGCGGACGGCAAACTGGATTGGACCGAGCCGGCCCTTTCCCTGTGGCGAAGGGTCCGGTCCTACGCGGCATGGCCCCAGGCCTTCACCCACTGGGACGGCAAGCTGCTCAGGATACTGAAAGCCGACTACGTCGATTCTTCTCCACCAGGACCGCCGGGTCTAGTCCGCGCCCTGGAAGGCGGGCGGAGACCCAGGGCGATCGCGATCAGTGCAGGCCGCGGAGAGTTGCTGCCGCTGGTCCTGGGACTGGAGGGACGAAAGGCCCTTCCGATTGAGACGTTCTTGCAGGGCGCCTCCGGTTTCGTCGGAGCACAGCTGGAAACAAAGAACGGCTTTAGTAGTCTTTCATAAAGGGTTTTGGCCTTTGATATATGATCACCTACGGGGAAGAGGTCCCCGAACCGCCCGAAAAGGGCAGAGAGGGTAACCAGGATGTCCACCGCCAACATGTTCAAGACGGTGATGCTGCTCACCGCTCTGACCGTGCTGCTGCTCTTCATCGGGCAGGCGCTCGCGGGCACGGATGGGTTGGTCATGGCGTTGGTGTTGGCTCTGCTCATGAACTTCGGAACGTACTGGTTCTCAGACAAGATCGCTCTCAAGATGGCCGGAGCCAAGGAGGTCTCGCCTCACGAAGCGGGTGACCTGCATTCCATCGTTTCCGAGCTGTCGCGGAAAGCCGGCATTCCGAAACCGCGCGTGTACATCATCCCTACCGACTCGCCGAATGCCTTCGCGACGGGACGAGATCCCGCACATGCTGCGGTGGCCGTAACCAGCGGGATCCTCAGTATGCTGAGCTACGATGAGTTGCGGGGAGTGATTGCGCACGAACTGGGGCACATCAAGAATCGAGACACGCTGACCATGACCGCAACGGCGACCATTGCCGGGGCGATCACCTTCATTGCGCAGATGGCGCAGTGGTCGCTCATGTTCGGTGGCCTGGGGGGACGGGACGACGAGCACGAAGGCAGCGGCGCCGGCGGCATGGTCGTAGGGCTCTTGATGATGATATTGGCTCCGATCGCGGCCACCATCATCCAACTCGCGATTTCGAGGGCCCGCGAATTTGAAGCGGACGGCGCCGGCGCCAAGATCTCCGGAATGCCCCTATCCCTGGCAAACGCGCTGGAGAAGCTCGAAGCCGGGGTGCACAACCGGCCCATGCACGTGCCTGAGGCCGCGGCGCACCTGTTCATCGTCAATCCACTGGGCCAGGGCTTTGTCTCGAATCTCTTCCGGACGCATCCGACTACCGCAGAGCGCGTCGTCCGGCTGCGGTCGATGGCGATGGTGTAAGGCTGCAGCCGACGATCAAGCTGGCCCCTTCGATCCTGAGCGCGGACTTCACCCGGTTGGGTGAAGAAATCCGCCAGGCCGAAGCCGGAGGGGCGGACTACATACATGTGGACGTCATGGATGGCCACTTCGTCCCGAACCTCACGATCGGCCCGCTCATCGTCGAGGCGGCGAGAAGGGTCACATCCCTTCCCCTCGACGTTCACCTGATGATCGAAGATCCCGACCGCCTGCTTCGTGAGTTCATCGAAGCCGGTGCATCCACAGTAACCGTTCACCAAGAGGTCTGCCGCCACCTCCAGCGGACCCTGGCTGAAATTCGGGCGCTGGGGGCACGCGCCGGGGTGGCGCTCTGTCCGGCCACTCCGGTCGCTACGCTCGAGCATGTCGCGCCGGACCTGGACCTGCTGCTCGTGATGACGGTGAACCCTGGATTCGGCGGCCAGAGCCTCATCCCCGCCTGCATTGACAAAGTGCGGGACGCGAGAAAGCTGCTGTCAGCCTGGGGTTGCTCAGCGGAGATCGAGGTCGACGGAGGAATAAATCCATCGACGGCCGGGCTCGCGGTTGCCGCCGGAGCTGAAGTCCTGGTTGCGGGATCGGCGGTATTCGGGCGCGGATCGGTCGCCGATAACCTGCGGAGCCTGCGCGAGGCTACGCGCGCCGTAGGAGTCTAGCTAGCAGCCTGCTTACGCTCGGTACGCATGCAGCGCGTGCACGCGTGAACTTTCCGTGGATACCCCTCGACCATGATGGTCGTCTTTTGAATGTTCGCCAGCCACCGCCGGTTGGTCCTGCGCTTCGAATGACTCACGTTGTGGCCGAATGTCGTGCCCTTGCCACAAAGGTCACAGCGGCTGCGCACAGGGAACTCCCCCAAGGTTGAATGGACAGGAAGGCAGTGTAACAGCCCGTGCTTGCAGGAGCAACGATCAGCCACAATCGTAGCCACCGTCTGAGTGAGGTCGCGTCTCCCATGAGCAAGGGGCCTGAAACCGCAGTTCGCCTGCGCCACCTCTCCGGGCCAGCGTTCAAGGCAGCGCTCGCGACCGCCGCGACGTGGCTCCAACAGCGGGCCGACGCCATCAACGCTCTGAACGTATTTCCCGTCCCTGATGGGGACACAGGACTCAACATGAGTCTCACACTCGCCTCCGCGGCCGAACAAGCAGGCTCGGCCACCGACGATTCGATCGGACAGGTGGCTTCCGCCATGGCGCGAGGTGCGCTACTTGGCTCGCGGGGCAACTCCGGCGTGATTCTGGCCAAGCTGCTTGGCGGCTTCGCGCGCGCAGTCGCCGAACGGGACATTCTCGATGCGGAGGGGTTGGCAAGGGCTTTGCGGGCGGGAGCGGACGCGGCCTACGAAGCGCTGGCCAACCCGGTGGAAGGCACCATCCTCACCGTCGCGCGCGCGGCAGCGGACGGTGCAGAGGCGGTCGCCAGCCGCGACGTTCTCTCAGTCGTCGAGGCTGCCCACCGGAGCGCCCAGATCGCGGTGGCCGAAACGCCGGAGCTTTTGCCCGTGCTAAAAGAGGCGTCGGTTGTCGACGCGGGTGGCGAGGGATACCGCGTGCTGCTCGAAGGCATTCTGTTTCACCTCCGGGGTGAGCCGCTGCCCGAAGGCAGCCGCGATGTTTCGGTCTGGGCGGACCTCACGGCGGTTCATCAAGACGCAGATGATTCCTTCGGCTACTGCACGGAGGTACTCGTCCAGGGGCATGGCTTCGACTCCGAGGTGATTCGTGCTCGCGTCAGCGAGCTGGGAACATCTGTCCTGGTCGTCGGAGAAAGTGAGCTGGTCAAGATGCACGTCCACACGCCTCGCCCAGGCGCGGTGCTAGACCTCGCCACGGAACTGGGCGAGTTGGTCAAGGTGAAGGTCGACAACATGCAGCTCCAGCACCGCGAGTTTGCCGCCCGCGCCGCGACAGCAGGCACCGCCGCGCCGCCCGTGCGCTCGTCAGCGCGAGAAGCCGGAACCGGGCTGGTTGCCGTGGCGTCCGGCTCGGGGTTGCAGCGAGTCTTCGAGAGCCTTGGAGCCGAGGTGGTTGACGGCAAAGCGACCATGAATCCATCGGTCCAGGACATTGCCCGGGCCATTGAGACCGTTCACCGAACCGAAGTGCTCATTCTGCCCAACAACAAGAACGTCGTCCTAGGCGCCGAAGAGGCAGCCCGTCTGGCTGCCGACCGAGTCGTGCGGGTCCTACCCACCATGAATGTGGCACAGGGAATCGCGGCAGCACTGGCCGTAAGTCCCGAGGCGGGCATGGAGCCAAATCTCACGAGCTCGCGGGAAGCAGCGGCGAAGATCCATTGTCTCGAAATGACCCATGCCGCCAGGTCCGCCAAGTTTGGGGCTCTGCACGTCGCCAAAGGTCAGTGCTTTGGTCTGTTGGACGACAAGCCGGCTGCCGCTGCTGATACTTTCCAGCCCGTGCTCCAGCAGGTGCTTGGGAAGCTGCACGGCCGACCTCTAGAGTTCGCCACGATCTACATCGGCGCTGACGGCAGAGAGGACATCGCCGAAGACCTGAGACGCATCCTGGAAGGTCGGGCGGGAGTGGAAGTCGAGTTGGTCCCCGGGGGACAGCCGCATTACCCCTACATCATTTCTCTCGAGTGAGGCGCATTTGACAACTGCCATCGTCACCGATAGCACCGCCGATTTCGCCGGCATCAACCCGGACGATCTGGGCATTCAGGTCGTTCCGCTCACGGTCAACTGGGGTCGCGACGTCCTTCGGGACAAGATCGACGTCACCACCGAGGAGTTCTACGAACGGCTGCGTCATGACAGGGATCTTCCCAAGACCGCTGCTCCTCCAGTCGGAATATTTGAGGATCTCTATCGTTCGTTGCTCTCCGAGCATGAAGCGGTCATTTCCATCCACATCGCCTCGAAACTGAGCGCCACCTACGAAGTGGCCACGAGTGCCGCCCGCTCGGTCGCGCCCGACCGCATCCATGTCGTGGATTCCCGAAGCGTCTCCGTCGGGGTGGGGTGGCTTGCTGCTCAAGCGGCGATGGTATCAACGCAGCCCGCGCCTCCGGCGGTAGTCGTAAAAGAGATCGAAGACATGGCGGGCCGTATCCGGCTATACCTCACTCTTGACACCCTGGAGTACCTTCAGCGAGGGGGGCGCATCGGGAGAGCGAGTGCTTTCCTGGGCGGCCTGCTCAACGTCAAGCCGGTTCTCCAGGTGCTTGACGGGGAAATCCATCCGGTTGAGCGGGTGCGAACCCGCGCCGCCTCCGTCCGTCGCGTCGCCGAGCTAGCCAGTCAGCTCGGCCCTAAAGACCTCACCGCGGTGGTCCATGGCGACTGCCGTAGCGAGGCGGAGTCTCTCGTCACCCTAATCTCCGAGCAGGAGCGGGTTCCTATCACTGAGATAGGGAGCGTAGTCGGAACGCACGCGGGGCCAGGCGTTCTCGGCATCGGGTGCGTGCTTGCGCGCTAATCCGGCGGCCTCGGGGGTGCCCGCTGCGGCAATCTTGCGAAACGTTCTCCTGCTTGAACAGCAGCGCGGCTTTGATGACCGGGCAGTGGTAGGCGGGCTGCTGGGCTTGGTAAGGAAACTGGACACGCACCTGACGATCAGCGCAGTGTCACTGGACCGGTTGCGCCGTTACGCCGACGCTTCGCCCGCTGAACGACGCCAAGTGGTCGAGATCCTGCTTGGCGAGTTGGGCGCGTTCGCGAGTTCCGCGCCCTCGACCGGGTTCCCCACAGACTCCGCTCCGCGAAACGGACGCCGGAGTTCGTCCGGGAGCGTCACGCCGTCGCCCGGCACTCCGCGGGCTCCGAAACCAAACTCTCGCCTGAACCCGAGCACCCCATTGTCGGCGCTGCCGGGCGTCGGACCGGCCCGCGCCCGACGTCTGGCGTCCCTGGATCTCCACACGGCCGGTGACCTTGTCGGGCACTTTCCCAACCGGTACATCTTCTATCCCCCGCCGAAGCCGGCGTCGCACCTGGGATTCGAGGAGCTCGCCAGCTTCGAGGGCACCGTGGACCAACTGTATGAGACACGGCTCCCCGGAAATCGCCGTCGCATCTCAGCGGTGCTCCGGGACTCCACCGGATCGGTGGGGGCGAACTGGATTCGCGGTGGGCGTGGTTCCCTGGGCATTCGCGAGGGTATGCGCCTGGCCGTTTCCGGACCACTTATTCGCTACGGCCGACAAGTGAGTTTTGAGAATCCGGACTACGAACCGGCGGATCGGATCCCGGTGAACACCCGCCGGCCCGTACCCGTCTATCCGCTCACTGCTGGGATCTCCCAGCTTTTTCTTCGAGCCCTGGTCTGGCACACCCGGGATCAGCTCCTTCCGGCGGAAGAATCACTCCCGGCCTGGCTCCTCAAGGAGGAAGGCCTGATCGGGCGGCAGGCGGCCCTCGACGGCATCCACGGCCCCGATTCTCCGGACGCGCTCGCTGCCGCTAAGCAGCGGCTCGCCTTCGACGAGCTGCTGCCGCTGGAGCTCATCGCCCTGGACCGACGACGGCGCTACCAGGCTGAGCCGGCTCCCGCAATCAACGTTCCGTGGCGCCTTCTGGCCGACGTTTGCCGCGATCTGCCCTTCTCTCTCACCGGCGGCCAGCAGCGCGCGCTCTCCGCATTGCTCGACGACCTGGCCAGCCGTCGACCCATGGTCCGCCTGCTGCAAGGAGACGTTGGATCGGGTAAGACCGTGGTTGCCGCGATGGCGCTGCTCGCCGCCATCGCCAGCGGCTTCCAGGCCGCCCTGCTCGCACCCACAGAGATCCTGGCAGAGCAGCATTTCCGGACGCTCACGCGGCTGTTCGAGGCGGCCCAGGACACGGCACTGGAAGCGCTTGGCCATCGTATTCGCCTCCGTCTTCTGTCCAGCGCCCTTACCCGCAAGGCTCGAGGAGAACTACTGGACGCGATTCGCCGAGGCGATGTCGACATCGTTGTGGGGACTCACGCCGTCATCCAGAGCGATGTCGAATTCCCGAGCCTCGCGCTCGCGGTCGTAGACGAGCAGCATCGGTTCGGCGTGGAACAGCGCGTCGCGCTACGAGCCAAGGGTCAGAATCCACACCTGCTCGTTATGACCGCAACGCCGATCCCACGCACCCTGGCGCTGACGATTTACGGCGATCTCGATATTTCCTATATCAACGAGATGCCGCCGGGCCGACAGCCGGTGGAAACGATCCTGATTGAGCCAGACCAGAGACGACGGGCCTACGACCGTATCAGGTCGGATGTTGCCCGCGGTCACCAGGCGTTCATCATCTGTCCGCTAGTCGATGGATCCGGTGTGGTCGAGGCGAAAGCCGCGACCCGCGAATACGATCGGCTTAAAGAAACGGACCTCAAGGGCCTTCGACTCGCACTGCTTCACGGTCGGATGCGGCCGGCCCTAAAGGACGACGTGATGCGGCAGTTCGCCGATGGTGCGTTCGACGTGCTGGTGTCGACCCCCGTGGTGGAAGTCGGTGTAGACGTACCCAACGCGACCGTGATGCTCATCGAAGGCGCCGACCGGTTCGGCCTCGCGCAGCTCCACCAGTTTCGGGGTCGAATCGGTCGAGGATCGGACCCGGCCAAGTGCTTTGCTGTACCCGGCGGTGAATCCGGCGAGTCACTGGCTCGGCTGGAGGCGCTCGCCAGCTCCAACAACGGGTTGGAGCTGGCCGAAGCGGACTTGCGAATTCGCGGCCCCGGCGACTACTTCGGGGTCCGACAGAGTGGTTTCCCAGCCCTGCGGATCGCTGACATCACCGATGCGGCTTTCGTGCAGCGGGTTCGCGAGGCGGCGAAGCGAGTGCTCGCGCGTGACCCGGAGCTCGAGCAGCCCGAGCACTCGGGCCTGGCGGCCCTGGTGCGAGAACTCACGGACGAGGTTCAGGATGCGAACTAGCGCAGCGACTTCGGAATTCGCGGGCAAGGTGGCTTGATCCGACCCCGCGCTTGGCTCCGCGGTCCGGCGGCGGGCCTCTCCCAGAAAGAGAGGCGGCACGCCAAATGCTTCTTGCCAATTCCTTCCGGGGGAGGTTCCTAAAGGGTGCGAGTAATCGCAGGCTCTGCCCGGGGACGTCCGCTGAGCGCGCCACCAGGGCAGCGGATCCGCCCCACGACGGGCCGCGTCAGAGGAGCCATATTCTCGATGCTTGAGGCCGAGGCGATGCAGCGCGGCGATGAGCGATTTCCCTACCGGCGGGTCCTCGATCTCTATGCTGGCACCGGTGCGCTGGGCATCGAGGCGCTCAGCCGCGGCGCGGAGTTTGCCGATTTCCTGGAGACAAATGCTCGCGCTCGTGCGGTCATCCAGTTGAACCTCGAACGGACCGGTTTTCCCCAGTGCGGGAAGGTGCACGCGATCCGAGCCGAGGATGCGCCATCGGCGCTGCGCACAGCCTATGATCTAATATTCGCCGATCCGCCCTACGCCGACCATGGCATTGTTGCGTTCCTCCAACGGATCGGAAGCTCGCAGTTACTCGCCGAGAATGGCCTTTTCGTAGTCGAGTATTCGCAGCCCTTTGAGCCACCCGACGAGGTCGGATACCTCCGATTCGATAGAGTCCGCGCGCACGGTCCGACACGAGTCGCGTTGTTCCGG
Organism: Chloroflexota bacterium; assembly: GCA_016202435.1. Lineage (GTDB taxonomy): Bacteria > Chloroflexota > UBA6077 > UBA6077 > SHYK01 > JACQOR01. The sequence goes on along the minus strand of JACQOR010000031.1, from coordinate 10,717 downwards.
AGAGGAGAGACATCCGAGTGACCCAGGCGTCTCGGCGGCCTGCAGTCGCCATTTATCCGGGGAGTTTCGATCCGGTTCATTTCGGCCATATTGACGTGGTTCGGCGCGCCGCGGCGATCTTCGACCGGGTCATAGTTGCCGTCTACGACCGACCAGCGAAAAATGTTCTCTTCACCACGGAGGAGCGCCTGACCCTGGTGCGCGCCGCCGTCGACGACATGACGGGCGTTGAAGTAGCTCCCTATGTCGGGCTCACGGTCGACTACGCTGTGCAGCGCGGTGCCAGAGCCATCATTCGAGGCCTCCGAGCCGCGCCGGACTTTGAACTCGAGTTTCAGTTGGCCCTCATGAACCGGCACCTTAGCCCGCAGATTGAAGCTCTTTTCCTGATGACCTCCCTCGAGCACGCGCACCTCAGTTCCAGCCTGATCAAAGAGGTCGCCTTCCTGGGCGGCCAACTCGACGGGCTGGTACCCGATCACGTCGCCAAGGCGCTCAAAGAGAAGCGGGAGCTGCCATGATCGAACCAGCCCCACGCGAATCCAGTCCCTCTGACATTACTTTGGCGCTCGAGCATCTCGAAGAGGTGCTCGGAGCGGGCACTGGCTTGCCTTTTACTCGCCGCCGCCTCGTAGATGACGAAGAATGCCTCCAGATCGTCGAGCAGATTCGGCTGAGCTTGCCCCAGGAGATCCGTCAGGCTCGGCGCCTCAACACCGAGCGAGACGCGTTGCTCGACGACGCGCAGGCGCGAGCGAGCCAGATCGTCCGGGCCGCGGAGGCCGAAGCCCAAGAGCGCATCCAGGAGCACCACATTGCGCGCCGAGCAGAGGTCAGGGCACAGGAAATCGTCGCACAGGCCGAGCGCCGGATTGCTCAGATGCACCGCGAGGCGGACGAATACGCCTACAACGTGCTGGTCGAACTGGAGCACCGCCTCGAAACGCTCGCGGCCAGTATCCGAGCTGGGATCCTGGATCTTGACCACCGCAAGTCGGGCGACATGGACGAGAATGAAGATGATAGGAGTCTATTCGACCGCTAGAGAGCCCGAGCCATTCTCAGTGAGGCAAGGAATCCGCCAGCCGGCTCGCGGCACGGATCCTCCGTTTGGTTCAGGATGGCCGCTTCTGCGGAGCGCAGTCCAAGATGCTCGCCCACAACATCGCCGACTTAATCCAGTCTTCAGCCGGAACCACTCTCGACCTTCGCATCGACGACTCGCGCGCGGATGTCAGTCCCGAGATCGAGCTTGCAGAGCCGGTTGTGGGGACGGCGCGTCTGCACCGCACCCAGAGCGGCGTGATTGTTCAGGTTCAGGCGAAGACCGCCGTGCGCCTCGAATGCTCGCGATGCCTCGAACCGATCGTCCAGCCCCTTCAGATCAAGTTCGACGAGGAGTTCCTGATCGAGGCTCCGGGCGTCGAGATCGATCCGGACGCCTTCCAGGTGGACGAGCATCACGTCTTGGATCTCAGGGAGGCCCTTCGCCAGTACCTTACCCTGGCAGTACCGCTAGCCCCTTTGTGCCGGCCCAACTGCGCTGGGCTGTGTGCTAACTGCGGCGCACCCCTCGTGGACGGGCACGAGTGCGTCCGCGCCGATTTCCCCACGGGACCTTTCGCCGCCCTCTCCAAGCTAAAGGACCAAACTCAGTAGTCGCCCAGCGTGCCCCTCATCTTCCCGAATGGGTCAACGATGAAGGGCTCGGGGACGTGTTTGGCCCGCCCGTGGCGAGCTGAGAGCCCGACCGCACCACACCAAAGGGGCCCTGACGGACGTTCGTCGGGCCAATCCCGTAAAATGCGCTCTCTTCCTTCCTTCGCCAGCGCATCCTGCAGGAGCAACCATGGCCGCAGTTCCTAAGAAGAAGATTCCTCGTCGACGACGCAACAATCGCCGCAGCCATATCCACGCGCACCTTCCGCAGCTCGGCCCCTGCTCGCAGTGTCGGCAGTTGAAGCCCACCCACCGGGCATGCCCATACTGCGGCACGTACAACGGGCGCCAGGTGCTGGCTGTCCGGGAAACGGCGCGTCCCCAATAAGCGCACGCCCGGCCTAGCGCGGTTCGCTCGCCATTCCTGACGAGAGCGCGCCACCGCCGATCGCCGTCCTTTTCCCCGGCCAGGCCTCGCAGCAAGTTGGGATGGGGCGTGCGCTCTATGATGCCAGCGCCAAAGCCCGCGGGGTCTACGCCACTGCTGATCGCGTCACGGGACTCCCGATCACGGAGCTGTGCACGAGCGGGACGATGGAGCAGCTCACCCGCACTGACCGCACCCAGGTAGCCATCTTCACAACCTCGCTCGCCGCCGCCGCCGCCCTCGAGGAGCAAGTCGGCCGCATCCCACCTGCGCTCGGAACTGCGGGGCACAGCGTGGGCGAGTTCTCAGCCGCCTGCTGGGCCGGTGCCCTGAGCTTGGAGGACGCGCTTGAACTGGTATTTGAGCGAGGCCGTCTCATGGAGCGCGACTCTTCGCTCGTTGACGGGACAATGGTGGCCGTCGTCGGTCTCGGTGCCGACCGGCTGGCGGCGATTTGCGCAGAGGCTTCCGAGCAAAGTTCGGCCCGGGTCCAGATAGCGAACCTCAACGCTCCGGACCAGGTCGTGCTGAGCGGAGCACGGGTGGCCATTGAAGCGGCCACCGCCTTGTGCCAGTCGGCCGGCGCGGCGCGCATCCTGCCTCTCAACGTCGGCGGGCCATTCCACTCTGTATACATGTCGGATGCTGCCGCCGAGTTCGCGTCTGCCTGCACGCGCGTCGCCATATCGCCAGCTCGCGTACCCATCGTACTCAACACCACCGCCACGCCGACTATCGAGCCGACAGCTTTGCGGGATGAGCTTTCGACTCAGATCACTCAGCCGGTCCGCTGGAGCGAGTCGGCCCAAACACTGACCCGCCTGGGGTGCACGATATTCGTCGAACTTGGCCCCGGCCGGGTGCTCAGTGGGCTGGTACGCCGAACGCTTCCCGAAGCAAGCGTGCTCTCGGCCGGCACTCCAGAGACGATTGCTGAGGCGGCCCGCCTATGGGACCGGAGCCCGTGAGCCAGGCAACCCGGTTGCCGCTGGCCTCACGGGTGGCACTGGTGACGGGCGGATCCAGCGGCATCGGCCGGGCTATCGCTATTGAGCTCGCGAGTCAGGGTGCCCGAGTGGCGGTGAACTATCGAAGCAGCGCCGTATCCGCTAGCGAGGTCGTCGATGAGATAGTGGCGAGCGGCGGCCAGGCCATCGCAATTCGGGGCGATGTCGGTCTCGCACCCGAAGCGGACGCCGTGGTCTCGCAAGCCATCGAGCGCTTCGACCGAATCGATGTGCTCGTTAACAATGCCGGCATCATTCGAGATCGGCTGCTGATGAGGATGACCGACGAAGACTGGGACGAGGTGCTGCGGGTCAATCTAAAGGGCGCGTTTCTCTGTACGCGCGCTGCGCTGCGCCCCATGATCCGTCAGCGGTCGGGGCGGATCATCAGCGTCAGCTCCGTGGTCGGAATCACTGGAAACGCGGGCCAGGCGAACTACAGCGCAGCCAAGGCTGGACTCATCGGGTTCACGCGGTCCATTGCCCGCGAGGTCGCCTCGCGTTCGATCACCGCCAACGTCGTGGCACCCGGTTACATCGGAGTGGGCATGACGGACACGATGTCCGAGGAGGCTCGGCAAGCCGTGCTCCAGATGGTTCCGCTGGGACGCACGGGCCACCCCGAGGAGGTCGCCTCGGTCGTCGCCTTTCTGGCCTCGGATCAGGCCAGCTACATCACCGGTCAGGTGATCAACGTCGATGGTGGTATGGTGATGGCCTGATGTTCCACCGGGTGTTAGTCGCAAACCGGGGCGAGATCGCCGTGCGGATCATTCGGGCTTGCCAAGAGCTCGGCGTCGAGACGGTGCTCGCGCACTCAGAAGCTGATCGCGACTCTCTCGCTGCACGCATGGCCGAGCGCACCGTCTGCATCGGCCCCGGTCCCAGTGACAAGAGCTATCTGAACATCCCCACGGTCGTAAGCGCAGCGCTGACCACAGGGTGCGATGCCTTGCATCCAGGCTACGGGTTCTTGTCCGAGAACTCGTACCTCGCCGAAGTCTGCGAGCACTGCGATCTGACGTTCGTGGGTCCGCCAGCCCGCGTGATTGATACTTTCAAGAACAAGGTCGTGGCCCGCGAGGTCATGGCGAAGGCCGGTATTCCGGTCGTCCCCGGCTCAAGCGAGGCAATGGTGAACCTCGAAGCAGCCCGGGCTGCTGCGGCCGCGGTGGGCTTTCCAGTGATCCTGAAGGCTGCCTCCGGCGGCGGCGGCCGAGGCATGAGAGCGGCGCGTTCCGACGAAGAGCTAGTTCGCCTCTACCCCATCGCCACAGCCGAAGCACAAGCGACGTTTGGCGACGGCGACGTCTACGTGGAACGGTTGGTTCCAATGGCGCGGCACGTCGAGCTGCAGATCGCCGCCGACATCGAGGGCAACACGATTCACTTGGGTGAGCGTGACTGTTCGCTTCAGCGGCGTCACCAGAAACTCTTGGAGGAATCACCTTCGCCGGCGCTCAGCCCGGAGCTGCGCGAGGCGATGAGCAATGCCGCAGTTCGCGGTGCGGAATACGCGGGCTACCGCAACGTAGGGACGGTTGAGTTCCTCGTTGACCCGTCGGGCGCCTTTTACTTCATCGAGATGAACACCCGCATACAGGTTGAACATCCGGTCACCGAAATGGTGATGGGACTGGATCTCGTGAAGCTGCAGCTTCAACTCGCGGCTGGGGAGCCCCTGCCTTTTCGTCAACAAGACATTTGGACTCAGGGGCACGCAATCGAAGCGCGCGTCCTGGCTGAAGACCCGGCGCACGGTTTCGCGCCCACATTTGGCGCCGTTCGCGAATACTTACCGCCGGGAGGGCCCGGCGTGCGTGTGGACTCGCACCTTTTCGCGGGCTATGAGCCGCCCCCTTTCTACGACTCCCTGCTCGCCAAGATCATCGTGTGGGGACGAGATCGCACCGAGGCCATCTCGCGCATGGAGCGTGCCCTTTCCGAAACGCGCATTAGCGGTCCGAAGACGACTGTCCCATTTCTACTCGCGGTGCTACGCGACGAAGAGTTCCGAAATGGCCGCATCCATACCCAGTACGGTCTCCCAGCAAATGGCATCCAAGACCCGGAGGCCGGCGAGGCCGCCATTTGACCTCGCCGGCCCAGGGAGCAGCCTTGGAGCCGGCTGAGACCGGGACCAGCCGCGCAACCGTCCGCCAGCGCCATCGGGCGCGAGTGCTCGCGCTGCAAACTCTCTACGAGGCAGATCTGACCGGGCACCGACCCGCCGAGGTACTTCGGCGCCTTTCGGGCCAACTCCATTCCAATCCCGAGGCCCTGGCGTACGCCCGTGAACTCATTGCTGGCGTGATCAGGCACCTCAGCGACATCGATGTCCGAGTTTCGGGGGCGGCAACCGCCTGGCCTCTGGATCAGATGTCAGCGGTCGACCGCAACGTATTGCGGCTGGGGATCTTTGAGGCTCTCTATAATTCCTCTACAATTCCCGTCGCCGTAGCAGTGAATGAAGCCATCGAGTTGGCAAAGCTCTACGGCAGCGAGTCTTCGAGCAAGCTGATCCACGGCGTTCTTGGTAACGTGGTCGCACAGCAAGCAGAAAACGCCGAGGACGCGACCCGGTCCGGCAACGAGTGACAAGGCCAGGAATCGCCTCGCCGGACGCCTAGTTCATCGACAACCGGGGAGGATTACCCATGGCCATGGCCGAACCAGAGACGCGCCTGCGAAAGATCATTGCCGACCAGCTCGGCGTGACTGAAGACGAAGTCGTCCCCGAAGCATCCTTCATCGACGACCTGAACGCGGACTCCCTGGAGATGGTGGACCTCATCATCTCTCTCGAAGAGGAGTTCAATATTCAGGTTTCCGACGAGGACGCTGAGAAGATCAAGACTGTGAAGGACGCGATCGAGTTCCTTCAAGAACAGCTCGGCTAGCCCAGGCCCCAACCACCGGCCGCGCATGGGCTCGCGAGGAAGGTGGTTCCGAAGTCCCCTGCATTTCCGGATTCCCCGTGCAACGGCTCGCTGATTCCTCGATTGCGCCATAGAGGGTAAGCAACTATGGCAGAGGACGAGGAAGAGGCAAGCATGAGCGTGCTGGAGCACCTCGCAGAACTGCGCCATCGGCTCATCATCGTCGGTATCGTGACGGCGGTCACGGTCGGTGTTGCCGCCGTCTTCCTCACCTGGCCGGTCATCGGCCTCCTTAGCATACCCGCCGGCATCAAACTCGCGGCACTTCGCCCCGCAGAGACCTTCGTCACGTACATGAAGGTGTCCCTCGTCACCGGCATCGGGCTAGCCATGCCAATCATCGTGTGGCAAGGACTGCTCTTCTTGCTCCCGGCGCTCCATAAGAACGAACGCCGATGGATCTACATCGGGGTGCCCGCAATCTCCGTCTCCTTTGCCACGGGGCTCGCCTTTGGCTTTTTCTTTGTCATTCCCTTCGCGGTTAGATTCCTGATGGGTTTCGGCGGAGACGTAGTCGAGGCCGTCTGGAGTGTTGAGGCCTACCTGTCGTTCGTGTCATCCCTGATCCTCTGGATCGGCGCCAGCTTCGAGACACCGGTAGTGCTTTTCTTTCTCGCCAAGATCGGTGTGGTCAATGCGCGGCAGCTCGGCAGCGTGCGTCGCTATGCACTCGTGGGCGCCTTCGTGCTCGGGGCCCTCATCACTCCGACTCCGGACCCTCTGAACCAGATCATCGTCTCCGTTCCGATCTATCTCCTCTACGAGCTGGGGATTTTCCTCGCGCGCTTTGCCTAGGAATCTCTCCCCCGCGCACCGAGGAGAGGAGATCGCGGCGACTGAGGGGGTCCCGCTATGGAACTACACGGAGGCCAACTTCCCTTGCTCTCGGCGTGACACGATAATCCCGACTACCCAAACCTTGGAGAAACTGCATGGCGACCCCCGCTGAAACCGAGACTCGTCCCCTTCTCGACACGCTGACCGCGATTCGCACTCGGCGGTCGATCAAGCAATATTCGCCCGCGCCGATTCCGAAAGAGTGGGTGATGGAGCTCCTGGACGCAGCCCACTGGGCCCCGAACCACTACCTGACCCACCCCTGGCGGTTTCGTGTGTTCACTGGAGAAGGACGAGAGCGCCTCGTCGACGCGCGCTACCAGGCCAGCGTGTTTGGATTCCAGCAGAAGGGTGAGACCGTTCCAGACAACGCCTATGACCTCGCCAGAACCAAGTGCTACTCGGCGCCGGTCATCATCATCGTGTCGATGATCACCAATGAGGACCCGACTATCGATCGCGAGAACTACGCCGCATGCTGGGTCGCCATCCAGAATCTGCTGCTCGCCGGTACGGCGCGCGGCCTCGGGACCTACCCCAGCACTGGCGACTGGATTGACCACAACTTTGTCGGACCGGGCTGCGGGCTGGGCGAGAACGAGCGCCCAGTCGCCTGCGTGTTCGTCGGCTATTCCGACCAGGAAACGACGGGAAAGCGCCTGCCGGTAGAGCGCTTCACGACCTGGTACGAGACCGCGCCCCAGGGGAGAGAGTAAATGGCGTCAGTGTTCAAGCGAATCGACGAAAGGCTCGGCGCTTTCCTCACCGCCCAGCGTCTCTTCTTCGTCGCGACCGCTCCCAGCGGCGTCGAGGGCCACGTCAACATCTCGCCGAAGGGCCGCGATAGTCTTCGTATCGTGGACCAAAGGACGGTGGCGTACCTCGACCTAACCGGAAGTGGGGTCGAGACGATCGCCCATCTTCGCGAGAACGGCCGCATCACGATCATGTTTTGTGCGTTCGAAGGTCCTCCTCGGATCGTGAGACTGCATGGCCGAGGCCGCGTTGTCGAGCCAACCGACGCCGATTTCGGTCAGTGGCGCGCCCGCTTTCCGGAGCATGACGGTGTTCGGTGCGTGATCGTGATCGACTTGGATCGGATATCAGACTCTTGCGGCTTTGGTGTCCCCAAACTCGCCTACGAGGGCGAACGCCCCCATATGCAGGCCTGGCTCGATCACAAAGGGCCCGAGGGCATCAAAACCTACCACTCCGAACACAACGTCAGCATCGACGGCCTGCCGGGGCTTCGCGCGCTGACCCCGTAGATAGCATTGGCTCCTCTGATTTCACCCTTTCATCGGTGAATAAAGAGAGGCGCCCCTCGGGGCGCCTCTCTTTATTCACATTTCGCCGTTACGCGGAGGCACCGCTCAACTCGGATTGATCCACCGGGCGACCTGAGGCCGTTAACAGGATCGGTGGGGCGCTGTGCCTGATCGTGTCGGCGTTGATAATGCACTTCCGAACGTCAGAGCGAGACGGGATGTCATACATGAGGTCCAAGAGCACTTCCTCGATGAGGGTACGCAGCGCGCGAGCCCCCGTGTGATAAGCGAGCGCCTTCTCCGCGGCCGCTTCGAGAGCGTCCGGGGTGAAGACCAACTCCACCTTATCCAGCGCGAAAAACTTGCTGTACTGCTTGGTCAGCGCGTTTCGCGGCTCGACGAGGATCTTCATGAGAGAGTCGCGATCCAGCGGATCGACCGAGACCACCACGGGCAAGCGACCGACGAATTCGGGGATCAAGCCGTACCGCAGCAGGTCGTCCGCGTTGAGCTGTCGCAGCAAGCTCGCTGAGTCTTCCGTGCTCTTCGGGGTTGCCTGGAAACCGAGGGTACGCTTGGCTCCAACCCGGCGACCGACGATGTTGTCCAGATCCTCGAAAGCCCCACCGCAGATAAAGAGGATGTTTGTCGTGTTGATCTGAATGAAATCCTGGTGGGGATGCTTGCGGCCACCCTGCGGCGGAACGTTCGCCACGGTCCCTTCCAGGATTTTCAGCAGCGCCTGCTGGACGCCCTCACCCGAGACGTCACGAGTGATCGAGGGGTTGTCGGCCTTCCGCGCAATCTTGTCGATCTCATCGATATACACGATGCCGCGCTCGGCGCGAGACACGTCATATTCAGCCGCTTGAATCAGCCGGAGCAGGATGTTCTCGACATCCTCGCCCACGTAGCCGGCCTCGGTCAGGGCGGTGGCATCCGCGATACAGAATGGAACATCCAGGATCTTGGCCAGAGTTTGGGCCAGGAGCGTCTTGCCACAGCCGGTGGGACCCACCATGAGGATGTTGCTCTTCTGTAGCTCGACTTCGTCGGCTTCCACTCCCGCGTTGATCCGCTTGTAGTGGTTGTAGACCGCCACTGAAAGCACCTTCTTCGCGCGGTCCTGGCCGATGACGTATTGGTTGAGCTGCTCGTAGATCTTCTTGGGGGTCGGCAGGCGCGTAATCGGAAGCTTCTTCTTGGCCTGGGGCGTGCTCTCCTCGTGGATGATCTCCCGACAGAGCTCAACGCACTCATCGCAAATGTAGACGGAGCCGGGGCCTGCGATCAGCCGACGGACCTGGTCCTGACTATGTCCGCAGAATGAGCAGTGATAGGGTCCTCGGGTCCCGCGTGTTGTTGCCATTGGCTGCTCCTACTCGGTCCGTTGGTCGCCTGAGGCGTCCGGGGCGGCCTCTGGTGCTGAGCTAGACCCGTCTCCGCCCTCCGCGGCGGTAGGCCGACCGATCATGGCGTCTACGATCCCGTATTCGAGAGACATGTCGGCGGTCATGAAAAAGTCTCGGTCGAGGTCTCGCATGATCCGCTCCATCGGTTGACCCGTATGGAACTGAATGATCTCACGCAGTCGGGCTTGCAGACGAAGAATCTCTCTCGCACGGATCTCGATGTCCGCCGCCGTCCCTTCGAAACCGCCAGCGGCCTGATGCAGCATCACGGTCGAATTGGGCAACGCAAAGCGCTTGCCTTTCGCACCGCCTGCCAGTAACACCGCTCCCATGCTGGCCGCCATCCCCACACAGATGGTGGACACGTCCGGCCGAATGAGCTGCATGGTGTCATAGATGGCGAGGCCCGACGTGATGATCCCGCCCGGCGAGTGGATATAGAGCTGGATATCACGATCTGGGTCCTCGCGCTCAAGGAAGAGGAGCTGCGCGATGATCACGTTCGCTATGTGGTCGTCGATAGGTGAACCGAGGAAGACGATCCGCTCTTTCAGCAGAAGGGAGTAGATATCGTAGGCCCGCTCGCCCCGGGTCGTACTCTCGACCACCATCGGGATCATAGCCGACGGTCGGAGATTCATTGCGGCTTCGCTTCCTTAGCGGGATTCGTCGCTGCCGCGCCCAACACGTGGTTGACTAGCCACTGAGCCGCTTTCTCTTCCAACATCGATGCACGCACGCGCTGGCGAACCGCCCGATCCTGACGTAATCTCGCCGCCATCTTTGCGTCGCCGCCGTCCGCTGCCACAGCCGCGCCAATGCGCTCTTCGAGCTCTTCGTCGGTGATCGAAAGGTCTTCCTTGGCGGCGATCGCCTGCAGAACCAACTCCCGGCGAAGGGCGGTCTCGGCTTGGGCGTGGAGCGATTGCTCCATCTCATCTTCGGATCTGCCGACTAGACGATTGTATTGTTCCGCGCTCATACCGTAGCTCTCGAGATTCCGGGCTAGGCGATCCCGGCCTCGCTGCGCCTCGTACTCCAAAAGGCGGTCCGGAAGAGAGACTTTGGAGCCGGACACCGCCGCCCCGACAATTTCCAACTCGGCCTGCTCCTGGGCCCGTGCGGCGGCCTGCTCGCTGAGCTCAGAATGGATGTGGGCGCGAAGTTC
>JACQOR010000030.1 GCA_016202435.1 Chloroflexota bacterium | reverse complement strand
TCAAAAGTGCCGCTATGCCAACCGGATCGCCGGTAAGATCGTGCATTAGCTGGTCCCCACGGTTTCTGAAGCCGCCCTTCTCTCTGGGACAAGCGACTCACAAAAAAAGACGGCACCGTTGCCGTCTCCACCTAGCCACCTGATAACGGGTGTGGCGCCCCGCCTGGCGTCACCAGGGTTGCCTATCATGCTATTGGGACTGATCCTAAGCGGAACACGCGATCTAGGGCAAACTCAACCCAGATACTGAACCCCGATAATGTTTCTTGTGGGCATCCCAACCGTCCCGAACCTGGCAGCGCTCCGAACGGAGTCACAGATCCTCCATCTGCCAGCCTTCGGCTACGCCTTCGCCCTACTGACCGTGGCAGCCGTCAGTTGGCTGATCGGGCTCCTCGGCGGGCGGAGCCAGCTTGCGAACGTTTCGATTCTCTATCTGCTCGCGGTCTTAGCCACGGCAAGCGCGTTCGGTCGTGGTCCCGCCGTCCTGGCCTCGCTCTCGGCGTTTGTGACCTTTAACTGGTTCTTTGTCGAGCCCGTTCACACGCTTACCGTCGCCGATCCCGGTGAATGGGTAAGTCTGATCCTGTTCCTGCTTACCGCGGTCGTGACCGGCCAGCTTGCGGCCGGCCAGCGGCGCCGGGCCGAGGAGGCCGGTCACCGGGAGCGTGAGGCGAACGCGCTCTACAACGTCGCTCGCTTGATGGCGGAGCCAGACCTGGCTGGTGCCCTGAAAGCGCTAGCCAATCAACTGCGGCGCGATCTGCGTCTGTCAGCCGCGGTCATCGAGGTGAGCGACGGACCACTGGAAGCTCGCGCTGCCGCGGGCGAGGCCACATCCTTGCGACACGCGAACCCGATGGCGGCGGTGCCGACCGAAGTCTTCGGAGAGGCCGGTGGCGCGGGCGTTGGGCAGCCCAGCGTTCCAAGCCGGTGGGTTCGGATCATTCGACCGCAAGCGCCGGGGGGCGAGCCCGTGATCGCGAACGAGCGGCTCCTGATCGTGCCGATCACCGTGCTGGGTCGGCGGGTTGGAAGCCTGCTGCTCGTCCGTCCGAGCCGTGCGACTCGCTTCGGGGAAGCGGACGACCGTCTCCTTTCGGCCGTCGCGGCGCAGCTCGGATCGGCAGTCGAACGCATTCGACTGGGCGAGGAAGCCACGGAAGCGGAGATTCTTCGTCGGACGGACGAGACCAAGAGTGCGCTCCTCCACGCGGTCTCGCACGACCTGAGAACCCCGCTGGCTTCGATCGTTGCATCCGCGGGCAGTTTGCGACAGCAGGAGATAGCCTGGTCCGATGATGAGCGGAGGGAGCTGGCCGAGGCGATCGAGCATGAGGCGCAGCGCCTGAATGGAATCGTGGGCAATCTGCTCGACGTTTCGCGCATCGAGAGTGGGAGCCTCAAGCCCGAGCGCTCCTGGCACGATGTCGGCGCGCTCATCGATGATGTCGTGGGCGCACTTGTGCTTGGCCCGCACCTCGGGGATCTGGTCCTGGACATCGACCCGACCCTCCCGCCGGTGCTACTCGACTACGTGCAGATTCAGCAGGTGCTCTTCAATCTTATTGAGAACGCGACCAAGTACTCGGCGCACGGAACGCCCATCGCGATCAGTGCGCGGTCGGTGGGCGATGCCGTTGAAGTTGAGGTGGCGGATCGCGGCCCTGGAATTCCAGAAAATGCGCTGCCGCGGCTTTTCGACCCCTTCTATCGCGGTCAGGGAGCGACCAGGGCCGCGGGTACCGGCCTTGGCCTCGCGGTTGCCCGCGGGTTTGTCCAGGCGAACGGCGGCCGCATCTGGTGCGAGAACCGTCCTCAAGGGGGCGCCTCCTTCAAGTTTCACCTGCCCATCGCCCATGCGTCCCTGCCTGAAGTGACCCGGTGACCGCGCCGAACGGAGCTAAGGTTCTCGTCGTCGACGACGAAACCGCGATCCTCCGAGCGGTTCGGACCGTCTTGATGGGCCACGGCTGGCAGGTCGAGACGGCGGAGTCAGGTCTCCAGGCCCTGGAACGGGCGGCTCACGGACAACCCGACGTCATCTTGCTAGACCTGGGACTTCCCGATCTGGACGGGCTCGATGTGATCCGCGAGATTCGCAAGCGGTCTGCAACGCCGATCATCGTGCTCTCGGTGCGCGAGACCGAGCGGGACAAGGTTGCCGCGCTCGACCTCGGTGCGGATGACTACCTCACGAAGCCCTTTGGCGTCGATGAGCTGCTGGCCCGGGTGCGCGTTGCGCTGCGGCACGCGGCCGGGCCATCCGGTGGGGCGGAGGCGGTTTTCCGTACGGGCGACTTCACGGTAGACCTGGGGAGGCGGCTCGTGAGCGTCGAAGGCGCGGAGGTGCATCTCACGCCGAACGAATTCGACTTGCTCAAAGCATTCATCCGCTACCCAAACCGCGTCCTCACGGACCGGATGTTGCTCCAGCAGGTGTGGGGCCCGGAATACGGCTCGGAGGAGCACTATCTTCACGTCTACATGGCGAGATTGCGGAAGAAGCTGGAGCCTGACCCGCGCCATCCCCGGTACCTGACGACCGTTCCCGGGGTCGGCTACCGGTTGCTCGCCCAAGAGGATTAGCATAAGCCCAAACCGAATCAGTCCCAGGCGGCCCCACCACGAGTTCTCCCGAGTTTCAAGTTTCTGTTGAGTTTTCCCCGGCTTTTGTTGACACTACGTTGATATGTCTGCCAACGACCCTCCCGGCAGGAACCGCGTCCGGCGGGAGCGCAATCGACAACTACCGGTCACTCCGTCGGCCGACGGCGCTCAGGGCCGTGTCGAAGAGCACTGGGTCGATACCGAAGGCGAGGACGTCAGTGTCGTTCGCGGTCGCCTTCCCGGAACCCGTTACGTCCGCATCGTACGCCCCAGGGCGCGGGAGTTCAGTCGACAAACGCCCGGCTACCTCGTTGCTACCGAGCGAGTGCTGGCACCCAAAGGGTTCATCGGGGGAGCCGCCGATCTGCTGCGCCGATTCCTCATCGGATCGCGGATTCGGAGTGAGTTCGAAGGCGAGGAGCGCCTAGGCAAGGTCAAGGGCCTGGCGGTTTTCGCTTCAGACAATATTTCGTCGTCCGCGTACGCGACCGAAGAGACGATGCGCGTGCTGGTGCTCGCCGGAGTGGCGGCGCTGACCCTGGCCATGCCTATCACCCTGGCGGTCGTCACCATCCTGGCCATCGTCGTTATCAGCTACCGGGAGGTGATCCGAGCCTACCCGCAGGGCGGCGGCAGCTACGTGGTGGCCCACGAGAATCTCGGCAAGCTAGCCGGGATGACCGCGGCCGCCGCCCTCCTCACCGACTACACCTTGACCGTCGCCGTATCGATCTCGGCCGGTACTTCCGCCATCACGTCCGCGTTCCCAGGGTTGCTCGAAAACAAGGTTCAGATAGCCGTCGGCGTCGTGGTGGTGATGACGGTCCTCAATCTGCGGGGGATCCGAGAGTCGGGCAGTATTTTCGCTGCCCCCGTCTATGTCTACGTGCTTTCGATACTCGGTCTCCTGGGGTTCGGGCTCCTCCGTCTTTTCATGGGCACGCTGCCAGAGTACTCCGCTCCGCCCGAGTGGCTTGAGTCTCATGGAGCCGAGCCACTCGCGTTGCTTCTCGTCCTTCGCGCTTTCGCTTCCGGGTCCGTGGCGCTCACTGGAACGGAGGCGGTCGCGGATAGCGTTCCGTCGTTCCGGCGGCCGGAAGTGCCCAACGCCCAGGCGATTCTCGTCATGATGGGTACCCTCTTTGCGACGATCTTCCTGGGCATGAGCTTCCTCTCCGGCCGGATGGGAATCGTTCCCGATCCGCACGAGGCCGAGACCGTCGTGAGTCAGATGACACGGACGCTGGTGGGCGGCGGAACGCCCTACTACCTGCTGATCCAGTTCGCCACCGCCGTGCTCTTGCTCCTCGCCGCCAACACCGCCTTCAACGGCTTCCCCCGGCTGGCGAGCATCCTTGCCAAGGACCGCTATCTCCCTCGCCAGTTCCAGAGCCGCGGCGACCGTCTCGCCTTCACGACGGGAATCGTCGTCCTGGCCGCGGCGGGCGCAGCCCTGATAGCCGCTTATGAGGGAAGTGTGGCCGGCTTGATCCCGCTCTATACCGTCGGCGTATTCCTGGCCTTTACCCTGAGCCAGATGGGTCTCGTCCGGCATTGGTGGCAGCTCCGAGAAAGCGAGAGCGGCTGGAAGGCTCGATCGTTCCTGAACGGATTCGGGGCGCTCGCGACGGGTGTCGTTCTGATCATCGTGGGAGTCTCAAAGTTTGCGCTGGGCGCCTGGATGGTCCTGGTGGCGATCCCCGTCCTGATCGCGTTCATGTGGGCGATCCAGAGCCACTACCGCCGGGTCGAGGATGCGCTCACGCCCGGATGGCCAAACGTGACAGTGCCTGAGTCGCGAGCGCCAGTGGTCATCGTGCCGATCGCGCGACTCGACCGGCCGACGCTCCAGGCGCTCTCCTTCGCGAAGTCCATTTCCCCTGAGGTGCGGGCGGTGCACGTGACCGACGACCCCGCCGAGGCGGAGGGAATGAAGCAGCGCTGGGAGCGGTCCGGTGGCGACGTCGAACTCATCATCGTCGAGTCTCCCTTCCGGGCGCTGATCTCACCGCTGCTCGCGTACATTGAGGCAGTGCGTCGGCAGTACCCCGACGAGCTCATCGTGGTGGTGCTGGCCGAGTTTGTTCCGCGACACTTTTGGGAGCATGTCCTCCACAATCAGACGGCGCTGCGACTCAAGCTCTCCCTCTTCTTTCGGCCGGGCGTCGTGGTTGCCGATGTTCCCTATCACCTTTCCGAGGAGCAGGAGACGCCCGCAGCCGCGCGTTGATCGCCTCGCCGGGCAGGCGATCTGGGCAGCCGTTGCGGCCCGACCCCACCTTGCCAACGCGACGCGCCATCATGCAGGGTGCGTCGGAAACTCGCCCCTTCGTTTCTTGACTTCTTATTGAGACGTGGTGCCATGCCGCGTTGACCAGCCGTTGAGCAAAGGCCGTCGAGAATAGCCATAGGCTCACTGAGGGGAGTCGCATGGCAAAAGAGAACGGCGGCGAAGATACGCGCCCGGGGGTTGAGGCTGGCGGGAGCGACGCCCGGAGCCACTGGTTCGCCCCTGACGCGGAGGAGGTTCGTATCGTCCACGGCCGCCTGCCGGGCACTCGCTACGTGCGCATCGTCCGGCCCGCGATCCGTGAGTTCAGCCGACCACCTTCCGGCCATCTGGTCGCCACGGAGCAAGTCCTCAAGCCCAGGAGTGTAGGCGGGCGAGCAGCTGATCTCGCTCGGCGGATCCTGATCGGTCGGCGCATCCCCAGCGACTTGGAGATCGAAGAGCGGCTCGGCAAGCTCAAGGGCCTGGCCGTCTTCGCCTCGGACAACATCTCTTCTTCGGCGTATGCCACCGAGGAAGTCATGCGGGTCCTCATCCTGGCCGGTTTCAGCGCCCTCTTCCTCACCATGCCGCTCACCATCGCCATCGTCGTGATTCTCGCCATCGTCGTCACGAGCTACCGCGAGGTCATTCGTGCGTACCCCAATGGGGGCGGCAGCTACGTGGTGGCCCACGAGAATCTTGGGCGCCTGGCGGGTTTGGCAGCGGCGGCGGCGCTGCTCACCGATTACATACTCACCGTCGCGGTCTCGGTCTCCGCGGGCACCGCGGCCATCACTTCGGCGTTTCCCGAACTCTTCAGCCAGCGGGTGGCCATCTCGGCTGCCGTGGTGGTGGTCATGACGATCCTGAACCTGCGCGGGGTCCGCGAATCTGGAAATATCCTTGCGGCTCCGACCTACGTCTATGTGATCGCCATGGTGGGTCTGTTGGGGTATGGCTCGTTCCAGACGTTTACTGGCACATTGCCGGAGTATTCGGCTCCTCCGGAGTGGATGACAGGGCACGGAGCCGAGCCACTCGCCCTGCTGCTAGTACTGCGAGCCTTCGCTTCGGGTTCGGTCGCCCTGACGGGCACAGAGGCGGTCTCCAACGGCGTCCCGGCCTTCAAGCCGCCCGAAGTGCCCAACGCCCAGGCCGTCCTGGTGGCCATGGGCGCGCTCTTCGGCACGATCTTCTTGCTGATGAGCTTCATCTCGGGGCAGTTGGGCATTGTCCCGGATCCCGAGGAGGTGGAAACGGTCGTCAGCCAGATCGCCCGAACCCTTGTCGGGACCGGTACTCCTTACTACCTGCTCATTCAATTCTCGACGGCGGTGCTCCTAATCCTGGCCGCCAATACCGCCTTCAACGGCTTCCCCCGCCTGGCCAGCATTCTTGCCCGGGATCGGTATCTACCCCGGCCCTTCCAATCTCGCGGGGACCGGCTGGCATTCACCTCTGGCATCGTGGTCCTGGCCGCGCTTTCGATCCTGCTGATCATCGCCTACGGGGGAAGCGTGACCGGGCTCATCCCGCTCTACACAGTCGGCGTGTTCCTGGCCTTCACGCTGAGTCAGCTCGGTCTGGTGCGCCGGTGGTGGACGCTGCGCGAGTCGGGCTGGCACTACCGCGCGGCAGTAAACGGCCTGGGAGCCACGGCCACGGGGACGGTGATGGTCGTCGTGGGCGTGTCCAAGTTCGCCCTGGGGGCCTGGATGGTCATGGTGCTCATCCCGGCGCTCATCGGGCTCATGTGGGCCATTCAAACCCACTACTGGAAAGTCGAAGATGCACTCACCCCGGACCGAGGCGACGAGCTGCCGCAAGCGCGGCCGCCAAATGTCGTAGTCCCGGTTGGCCGCGTGGATCGCGCCGCGCTTCATGCTCTCGCTTTCGCCCGGACGATGTCTCCCAATGTCGTTGCGTTGCACGTGACCGATGATCCCGCCGATGGCGACGCCCTGAGCCGACGCTTCGAGCGCTGGGTGGGGGCGATGCCATTGGTGGTGGTGGAGTCGCCGTATCGGGCTCTGGTGCAGCCCATCGTCGCGTACGTCGACGCGCTGCGGAGGCAGGAGCCGGATCGTCAAATCGCGGTGGTTCTGTCGGAGTACGTGCCGCATCATTTCTGGGAATACCCGCTGCACAACCAGACGGCTCTCCGTCTCAAGCTCGCGCTCTTCTTTCGTCCGAATACGGTGGTTGTGGACGTTCCCTACCAGGTAGCCCTGGCCAGCAAGCCAACGTAACAGGCGGAACCATCCGTCCCGTACCCGCGTAGCGGCTTTTCTCCAATTCGAGATGGCTATTGCCACTCCGGGGCGATGAGCTTTCATGGAGCTTTTAGTCGCTCTCGGCTCCCGTCGACTGTCGGGCGCGTAGTATCGACAGGAACACACGCTTGCCCCAAATCTCTGTCTCCCCCTGGAGGGACACTTGCCCACCGCCACTCAAACCGTTGGCGCGCCCGCTGGGCCAACGCTCACGACGTTGCTTTCCATCCTTGTACTCTTGGCGTCAGGCTGTGCTCAGCCCGCCTCCCAGGGTGCCCGAAGCCGCCCTACCCCATCTGCAACTGCGCCAGACGGGGGAGTGCCGGCCCAGTCAGACGGGGCCGGCGCTCCAGGTGGCGCCGCGTCCGCAGCCGGGATCCGGGTCACGATCCAGCCCGGGGGCAGTGAGGCGCGCTATCGTGCCCGGGAAGTCCTCGTCCGGGTGCGGGTGCCGTCCGAGGCTGTGGGCCGGGCGAGATCCGTAAGCGGCGTGATTGTGTTGGATCAATCCGGTCGGGTCGTGCCCGCGGAATCCAAGGTCACGGTCGATCTCCGTCAGCTCACCAGCAACGAAGGGCAACGGGACCGGTTCGCCCGCTCCGAGCTGCTACAAACCAGCCGGTTCCCGAACGCGGAGTTCGTGCCGAGTGAGCTGCAGGGCATCCCGTGGCCAGCCCCGACGTCGGGTAGCTTTGGCTTCCAGCTTCTCGGCGATCTCAACGTGCATGGCGTCACGCGCCCGGTAGCCTGGGCCGGAACCGGTCAGATCGCCGGCAATCAGCTAACGGCGACCGCGTCCACGCGGGTGAACATCACTGACTTCGGCATGCCGATCCCTCAGGTCCCGGTCCTCCTGAGCCTCGAGGACGCGCTGACTCTGGAGCTAGACGTCACGGCAACCATCGACTGATTGCGTCCACCGGACCCGTAAAGGACTCGAACTCTTGGCCCTGGGCGTCAACGGCGCTCTGCCCCCGGGCCCTCTGGGAGGGGACTGTCGCGGCGACTCAGGGTGAACGGACTTGTTCAGCGAATTTCGGTTTCACCCACTAGCCCTCCTGGAGATGGCGCTCCAGGATCTCGTTGACCAGGGCGGGGTTGGCCTTGCCGCGGGTGGCGCGCATGACCTGCCCCGTGAGAAACCCCAGGGCTTGCTGCTTGCCGGCCTGGTAGTCCGCGACGGCCTGCGGGTTCGCGGAGATCGCGTCGGCTGCGGCTCGCTCCAGCTCACCCGCGTCGCTGATCTGCAGGAGCTCGCGCTCCCGGACGATGGCCTCGGGCGCCTTCCCTGATCGAGCCATCTCCTCGAGTACTTGCTTGGCAGTTGCGCGGCTGATCGTGCCCTCCGCCTCGAGTTTGAGGAGCTGGACGAGGTCCGCGGGGCCCATGGCGAGGTCTTCGATTTCGGCGTCCCGCTCGTGCAATAGGCGGAAAAGCTCGCTCTGGATCCAGTTCGCCAACGTTTTCGGGTTCGGGTAGAGCCTGACCGCCTCCTCGAAGAAGCGGGAAACGCTCAGCGATGAGGTGAGCTGCACCGCGTCATAGCGGTTCAGCTCGAGATCTTTCATGTAGCGCTCGCGACGCTGGTCGGGGAGCTCAGGAAGCCGGGCTTGCAGGTCTGCCAGCCACTCCGCCGAGACAAAGACCGGCGGGAGATCGGGCTCAGGGAAGTACCGATAGTCGTGCGCTTCCTCCTTGGACCGCTGCGAGACTGTGGTTCCCCGGTCGTCGTCCCAGCCGCGCGTCTCCTGCAGCACGCGGTCACCCTTCTCCAGGGCCCGTCGCTGGCGCTCGATCTCATACTCGATGGCCCGTTGCACCGACCGCGCCGAGTTCAGGTTCTTGACCTCGACTTTCGTCCCGAGCGTCTCGGAGCCCGCCGGTCGCACGGAAACATTGACGTCGCACCGCATGGCGCCTTCTTCCATGTTGCCGGTCGAGACGCCCAGTGTCTGAACGATGAGCCGCAACTTTTGGAGGTAAGCCCGGGCTTCCGCGGCGGAGCGGATGTCCGGCTCGCTTACGATCTCGAGGAGGGGCACACCGGAGCGGTTGGCGTCGATCAGGCTGCGGGGCGCGCCGTCTTCTGTCCGATGGATCAGCTTCGCCGTGTCCTCTTCCAGGTGGGCCCGGGTGATGCCAACCCGGGTCGTGGTCCCGTCGACGTCGACGGTCATCCAGCCGTTCGTGCTGAACGGAAGGGCGTATTGGGAGATCTGGTAGCCCTTGAGGAGGTCCGGGTAGGGGTAGTTCTTGCGATCGAACTTGCTCGCTTCCTGGACCTGGCAGTTCAGAGCCAGACCGGTGAGTAGAGCGTATTCGACCGCCTGGCGGTTCATGACCGGAAGCACTCCGGGCATGGCCAGGCACACCGGGCAGACGTGCGTGTTGGGCTCCGCACCCGCGTAGGCCGCGCTGCAGCTGCAAAACATCTTGCTGCGGGTCTGTAGCTGAACGTGCGTCTCGAGGCCGATTACGGGCTCGTAGTGGATCGCCGACATGAGCCTATTTTAGATGGCGTGAGCGCATGATCCTGCTCCGCGGCTGGGGCCTTGTGCTCCCGCCCGCCTCACTCGGCTATCAGGTCCGGGCCTGCCCACGAATGGCGCCTTCTTCGATGAGGAACTGACGCTTCAGCTCCGGTCGTGGAGAGTAGTTCCCCAGCCTGCCGCCGCTGCGAACGACCCGGTGGCACGGGATGAGTACTGGAATCGGGTTCGTGCGCATCACCTCGCCCACCGCGCGAGCGGCGCCGGGTCGACCGATCAACGCCGCGACCTCCGCGTAGGTGCGCACCTCACCCCGGGGAATCGAGGCCACCGCCTCCAGCGTCTTACGCTGAAAATCAGTGCACGCACTGAGATCGAATGGAACCGCCGTGTCGGAGCCCAGCCGGACTTCGAGGAGCTGGCGAAGCGAGAAGCTATCCTCGAACCGCGGTTCTTCTCCCAGCCGACGCCGACACTCACTGAGAAACGTCTCCTCGCCGGCGTCGAGAAGCGCGAGGCAGACTGCTCCGTCGCGATAGGCGACGCGCAAAGGTCCAGCCGAGGTCTGCAGGGTCATGCATTGGAGAGGCACCTAGAATCCTTCTAATGCGGGGACCTTCACCGGCTCCGCGCCGGTCAGCTCGGCAACCACCAGCTCCAGCGCTAGCTCGCCGTCGAGCCGGCCCGCCTTGATGGCGAGGTCCGCCGCGTGCAAGGTGCGATAAGCACGCTCCAGATGGCCGGGGGGCAGCCGCATGACCTGGCCCCGCAGCTTGTCCTGAACGAAGCTGCTCGAGCTGAGACCGAAGCCCGGTCCGTCCCGGGCCACCGAGCGACGCTCCGCGAGCAGCTCGCTCACCACGAACAAGCGACGTACGAGCGCGACCACCTGTGCGAAAAGCTCGGCGGGGTCGGCGCCCTCATCCAGGAACCGCTGCGTGGCTGCCAGGGCCGGGCCGGCCCGCGACTCCGCGATCGCATCGTGCCAGGCGAATATGTCCGGCGAAGCGGCGTGCACGAGATCCCGGACGTCCTCGATGCCGATCGTTCCGCCAATGTCCGCGTGCGTCGCCAGCTTGGCGATTTCCTTCTCCAGCAGCCGCAA
Source organism: Chloroflexota bacterium (assembly GCA_016202435.1). GTDB lineage: Bacteria > Chloroflexota > UBA6077 > UBA6077 > SHYK01 > JACQOR01. The sequence continues at coordinate 24,703 of JACQOR010000030.1, read as the reverse complement.
GTCGCCGCCAGCCATCTCGCTTAGCGCCCGGGCGGCCTCCGGACTCACTCGAACGTTGAGGGCGCGGGCGCGGTCGTTGATCCATCCTGGAAGCTCGTGGGGTCGCAGCCTGGGGAATGAGCGACGAAACGTGTCGCTACGCACCGAGGCCAGGGACTCCAGCGTGGCGCCATCCTCCTCCACCAGGACGAGATGCGTCTCCTCGGGAAGGGCTGGCAGGTACTCAGCGATCTGTGCCAGCGTTGTCTGTGCCGCGTTCGAACCCCGCCGAGCCTGTGAAAGAAGCCCGTGCGCGATAACCATTCGCTTCTCGCACAGGAACGGCGTGGTGTTGCACGCCGTGATCACCTGCTCCACCGAGCTGCTCGAGTCCATCTCGGTGATGTTGTGCTCGCCCGCCGGCAGCTGGCGCATGCGCGCCCTTAGCTGATCGACGAGCTCTCCGCGGCGGAAGTCGTCCCGCCCACCAATCAGGTAGAGGATGTCCAGCCTCCCGCCCCGTTCGGCGCGTGGGTTTTGCCTTCACACCAAGGAGCGACGGCAACCGGGAATACGTCATGGGCTCCTGAGAGCGGCACCCGGAAGCCGAACGGCAAACCGGGCAAGCGCTAGTTGGAGCTGGTGCTCTCCGCGCCCGCGGCCGTCTTCATCTTGAGGTTGCCGTCGAAGAAAGCCCCCTCCTGCATGATGAGAGTCGCGGCGTTGATCGTGCCCGTGACTCGCCCTGATGGCCGAATCTCGACTCGTCCGGAGCAGTGGAGCTCGCCGTTCACTTCGCCCGCGACGATGATGCAGGCGGCGGTGACCTTGGCCGAAACCTTGGCAGTCTCCTCGATGTACACGGCCTTGGCGCTCTCGATCTCGCCCTGCGCCGACCCGTGGATCCGGACGCCGTTCTCAGAGCGGAACTTGCCGTCCACGAAGGTGGTGGGGCCAATCGTGCTTTCCACCTCTTCCGAGAAGACCTGCGTCGGGACAGGGACCGCCGCCGGCCGGTTCACCGCCAGGCTCGTTTCAAAAATGCGCTGGGCAGCCGGCACTGGAGCCGCGGCGGCTCGGTCTTCGCCGTTGGCGCTCTGCGGAGCACGTTCAGTCGCACGTTCAGTCGAGACGACGGCGCTCGCTGCCGATTCGCCGCTCTCTTTCTTCTCCTCTTTGGCTTGGGGAAAGGCCTTGGAGAAACGAGCCCATTCGGACTCGTCGTTCCTCTTAAACATCGGCCACCACCTCGCGTCGCTGCCCGCGACTCGCGGCAGTATAGAGCATCCCCAGGCACCGAACAACGAACGAATTCGGCGTTTTCAACCCAAGATTCATCATCAACTTGTCCCTCCCCCGGCGTGGTCGTCGCCGCCGAACAGGTCCACGCGGGTCCCGGATGGGATCACCTGAATCCACGTGTTTCCCGGGGTGAGCAGCAGGGGTTGACCCTGTTGGTCACGATACTCGGTAACGTTGCGGAGTGAGCCCCGCAACCAGCGACCGTCAGTGGCGAAACCGTGCCTGAGTGCCAGGAGTTGGCCACCGCCGGTCTGGCGGAAATCGAGTCGCCCGGCCTCGTCATCCTCTAGGGGCCAGGAGTCCATCCAGAGCACTAGGATGTTCGTGGCGGTGATCGGCTCTCCCGAATCGGCATCGACGACCACTTCGCCGTTGATCGACCGTTCGTAAACGCCTTTTCCCGTGTCGTACGCCCAGCCGACGTTGTAGTCGCGTGCCCCGTAAGACAGACGCAACCCCGTCGCCGCGAGGTCCGTGGGCTCCGGATTCCCAAAGCGCAGGCCGCCAAAGCTGCTGGCGTCCCGCGTGCGCAGCTCTGACTGCACGGCAGCCGTGCTCGTGTAGGCATTGTGGGGCGCGGGCCGCCGGGTGCGGTAGAAGGCACGGCTATCCACGTGCGGGAGCCTAGTGGCGGCCAGGGCCCCGTAGCCCTGGGGACTCGCTCCAATGTGCATCAGGGGAGCGCGGTACTCGGCGGCCCAATTCACGAAGTAGTGCCGGGCTGAGCGCACCGGACCGATGACGTCCGCCGGTCGCGTCAGGAAGAGCGCCAGGTACCGGGTGATGCCGCCCTCGACGAGGGCCTCGTACACCACGTCGGCAGCGTTGAGGCCGGTCTGAGGCCGTGCGTCCTTCTGGTTGTCGATCGTCACCGCGACGCCGGCTGACGGGTCTTCGTGGACCAGGTTCAGGCTGGGTCCGCTCGGCACCACGTACAGGGCTCGGCGCTCATTTGGCTGCAGCGCTAGCCGCACCTCCCACCCGTCGTAGCCTTCGGCCTCGACGCGAATCGTCCGCTCGCCGGCCTCCACCATGGCGCCCACCGGCGCCGGGCCAACATCGGCGCCGTCGAGCCAGATCCGCGCGCCGCTGACCAGGCTCTTGACCTCGATCTCGCCCGGCTTTGGGGGCAGCAAAATGCGCTGCGCCAACGGCGCTCCCGGCGGCACTTCGACTTCGCCGTCCCAGTCGAAGTAGTTCGCGGCCGTGAGCCTGAGGCGGTGCGTGCCCGCGGGGAGCGACGGAATCGAGAGCGGGGTTGCGCCGAGCGGCTTGTCATCGAGGACCACGGTCGCGCCCGCGGGGACGGTTTCGATGCTCACGGGGCCGCCCACCAGCGTCACTCCCGGGCCGGGGACCGGGATTCCAGGGCCGGTGACAGTGCCGAGCGACACCGGGGCACCAGTGCAGGAGATCCCGATCGCTACGACGCCTAGGGCGATCAGAGCGCCTAGCACCCATGGTGAGAGGGGGAGGGCGCTTCCCGACGCAGGGTCTTCAGTTGGGGGGTGGGGAGGTATGGTATCCACGCAGGCCTTGATTCCCTAGGGGGATGCCTAGTCTACCATGCGCTCCCCGGGCGATCTACCGGAGGCGGCACGAAGACCAGCACGTTTGGAACCGATTTCAGGGCTTGAGAGTCCGCTGAATGGCAAGAACGATGTTCTCAGCCTTCGGGAAATAGACCTCTTCGAGTGAGGTGCTGCACGGGGCGGGAGCGTCCGGCAGCGTCACTCGCTGGATCGGGGCTTTCAGACTGGAAAAGGCGTGCTCGGCCGCCAGCGCGGCGATCTCCGAGGCCGCCCCACACGTGGGAAAGGCGGCGTCGGCCACCACCAGCCGGCCGGTCTTCTCGACGGAGGAGTAGATCAGCTCCTCGTCCAGCGGCTTCAGCGTTCGCGGATCAATGACCTCCACGCTGACGCCGGAGCCGGCGAGCTGTTCGGCGGCGCTCAGCGCCTCGACGGTCATGTAGGACGTGGCGACGACGGTGACGTCGCTCCCCGGCCGCAGCACCGCGCCCTTCCCCAGCGGTACCACGTAGAAATCCTCAGGAACCGGCGCCACCTGAGAATAGAGCCAGCGGTCGTCGATGAAGATGACCGGATTGTCGTCCCGTACGCTCGCAATCAGCAGGCCCTTGGCATCGTACGGGGTGGCGGGCATGACGACCTTCAGGCCCGGCTGATGCATGTAGATCGACTGCAGCGCCTGCGCGTGCTGGGCAGCTTGCTCGTTGCCGCGGTTGATGATGCCCCGAATCACCACGGGTACGTTGACCTGGCCGGCAAACATGTAGTGCGCCTTGGCCGCCTGGTTGAAGATGGGATCCGTCGCGTACACCATGAAATCCATGCGTGGGTGCACCATCACCGCGCGCACTCCGGCGAGCGCCAGGCCGATTGCGACTCCGGTCATCGCGCTTTCAGACACCGGACAGTCGATCACGCGCTCCTTGCCGAAGCGCTCCTCCAGCTTCACCATGCTGTTCCCCACGTACCAGGGGCTGTAGAGTCCCTGCCCGATGAGGACCATCGTGGGATCGCGCTCCATGAGCTGCAGGAATGCCTCGTTGAGCGCAGACCCGTAGTCCAGGGCGCGGTCCCCCGCTGGGGGCCCCACGAGCGGTTGCCCGGTTTTGCGCGCTTCAGTCTTGATAGACATGCCAGAGCAGCTCTGAAGGGTCGGGTCGCGGACTCTGTCTGGCGAAACCGATTGCCGTCGCGACCTCCTGGGCGACCTCGCGGTCGATGGCCTGCCGCTCGCCCGGGTTCCAGGCTCCGACTTCGTCCATGAAGTTGGCGAGGTTCTCGATGGGGCAGCGGGCGATCCACGAGTCCAGCTCTTCGCGCGTTCGCAGACCCACATCCAGGTCGAGCTTGGGGCCGACGTGCCCGCGCCACCGGTAGGTCATCGCCTCGATGAACGTGGGTCCCTGGTCTTTTCGGGCCCGGTCCACCGCCTCGAGGCCGGTCTGATGAACGGCGCGCACGTCGTTGCCATCCACCCGGATAGAAGGAATTCGGTAGACCGCCGCGTGCTCGTAGAGCGTGTCGATGGGCTGGCGTTCTTGGATCCGAAGGTGACTCGAATACCCGTTGTTCTCACACACGAAGATCACCGGGAGGTGATGGAGCGCCGCGAAATTGAGCGCCTCAAAGAAGATGCCCTCTTCGGTGGCGCCGTCGCCAAAAAAGATCGCGGTGACTCGGTCCCGGCCCTGGAGGCGGCTCGCCAGGGCGGTGCCGACACCCGGCCCGAACCCGCCGCCTACGAGCGCCGAAGTGCCCAGCAAGCCCACGTCTCTGGCGATGATGTGCATCGAGCCGCCTCTGCCTTCGGAGCAACCCGTCGCTTTGCCGAAAATCTCCGCGGCCAGGGCCGCCATGTCGCCGCCCTTGGCCAGGTAGTGGCCGTGGGAACGGTGCGCTCCGAAGATGAAGTCATCGCGGCGCAGCGCGAGGCAGACGCCGGTGGCGACGGCTTCCTCCCCGATGTAGAGGTGCGCCGGCCCGATGATCTCGCCGGATTCCACGCAATCGCCGATGGCCTCTTCAAATCGGCGTATTCGCAGCATGGCGCGGTACATCGCGCGCCACAGCGCGCTATCGCCAGACAAGGTTTCAGTCACCGGATTGGTCGGTCCTTTTTCCACAACGGCCGATTCGTTTCGGGCCGGTAGTCTGCCACATCCGCGCGCTCGCCGATTCAGCCGGAACTAGTGCGCCCCGACGTACGCGGCCGGGCGCACCAGCACTTCCTTCTTCCACCACGGGCCCCACAGGAAGTACCCGAACAGGATCCCCAGCCGCATGCCGGCCGCGACCATGATCGCGATCGGGGTGCCCAGGATGCCGATGTTCCACAGGCCGGGGATGGCGAACGATTGGCCGGCCACGTCCCAGGTGACGGCGGATCCCGTCAGCAAGATAGCCACCGGCTGTTGCACTCCCCAGAGCGTCCCGAGCGTGGACCACATCGGCACCATCGTCTCTCCGGCGGTATTGAGGCACTGGGCCAGCGTATTCCCCGCCGCGAACAGCATGTAGCCGAACGCCTCGATGCGTAACCACGGGATCCCCATCTCGATCACGTCGGCCTCCCGGCTGAACAGGAAGATGACCGCGTCCGGGAACAGGAACATGAGGCTGCAGATCACCATTTGCACCCCTGCGACCAGCGCCAGCGCCCACCAGATGGTCGCCTTCGCTCGCGCCGGCTGTCCGGCCCCAAGGCTCTGGCCGACGATGACTCCGCCGGCCATGGCGAGCCCCTGCGACCCGAAGCCGCCAAACATCTGGATCCGTTGCGTAATCGAGTACACGGCGAGTCCCGTCGCGCCGAAGGGAGCGGCGAGCCCTACCAGGATGACCTGCGCGGCCGAGCGCTCGGCGCCGGCGATCGCGGCCGGCGTCCCGATCTTGATCTGCTGAATGACCACCGGCCAGTCGATGGTGAAGTTCTCCAGGGTCAGGTGGAGCTTGGAGGTCCCGAGATAGAGCGCCTGGAAGTTCATGTAGGTGCCGACGATCTGCGCGATGCTGGTGGCAATGGCGGTGCCCGATACGCCCAGGGCCGGCAGGCCCAGCCACCCGAACACGAGAATCGGACTCAGGACGAGGTGCAGTCCGCGCGTCACCAGCTGGGCCTTCATCGGCGTGAGGCTGTCACCGCCCGCCTGCAGCAGATTGCCGCCCAGCTGGTTCATCGCGAACCAGAAAAAGCCCAGGAAGCGCCATTGCTGATAGGCGGTCCCATCGTCCACCACCGCCTGGGTCACCCCCAGGATGCGGAGGAGCCAGTCGCTCAGGAGCACCCCGAAGCCCATGACGATGACCGAGACCGTCACGTTGATGAACACGGCCTGGCGCGCGATGTGGTTGGCCAGCGGCAGGTCGTCGGCCCCCACGGCCCGGGAGACCATGGCGCGGGCGGAAGTGTCCAGCCCCATCCGGGCGGTATTGAAGAACTGGACCCAGCTCTGCGCCACGCCCACGGCGGCCACTGAGCGCGAGCCGAGGAAGCCCGCCCAGAACAGGTCCGCCGCCAGGTCAATCGCGTGCGCCGCGCCCGATACGATCTGCGGCCAGCCGAGGAACCACAGGTTCTTAGGGATGCTGCCCTGGGTCAGATCCCGGGTCGCGTACTCGCTGCGCCGACGCTGAGCCACTCTTTAACCTCGCCCTCGCTTCATAGGCACCGCTCGATTTCCCGCGTGCCGCCGAGCGCCACCAGTTTAGTGCGCCGCGGCCACCCGGCCGCCGTCTCTGGACCGGACCAGCACCTCCTTCTTCCACCACGGTCCCCACTGGAAATACCCGAACAGGATCGCCAGGCGAACGAACGATGCCGTCACGATCGCGATGGGGATTCCCAGAACGCCGACGTTCCAGAAGCTGGGAATGGCGACCGACTGACCGAAGATCTCCCAGGTCAGGGCGGAACCCGTCAGCAGGATCGCAATCGGCTGTTGCACGCCCCACAACGTGCCCAGGCTGGCCCACATCGGCGCCACGGTCTCACCCGCCGTGTTCAGGCACTGGCCCAGGGTATTTCCCGTGGCGAACAACATGTAGCCAAACGCCTCGATGCGTAGCCACGGGATCCCCATCTCGATCACGGCGCGCTCCCGACTGAACGCGTACAGCACCTGCTCCGGGAAAACGAACATCGCGGTGCAGATGACCAGCTGGACCCCAAACACGAACGCCAGCGCCCACCACACGGTCCTCTTCGCTCGCCCGGGCTCCCGGGCGCCGAGATTCTGGCCAACCAGGACCCCACCCGCCATGGAGATCCCTTGCGACCCGAAGCCGCCGAACGTCTGGATGCGCTGGGTGATCGAATAGACCGCAAGTCCGGTTTGACCGAACGGTCCCGCGAGTCCCACCAGGATCACCTGCGCGAATGAGCGCTCGGCGCCGGTGATCGCGGCCGGCGTCCCGATCCGGACCTGCTGAGCGATCACCGGCCAATCGAAGCTCCAGTCCTTGAGGGTGAGGCGGAGCTTCGAGGTCCCGATGGCCAGGGCCCGGAAGTTCATGGTCATGCCCACCGCTTGCGCGATGCCCGTCGCGATCGCCGTCCCCGCCACCCCAACCGCCGGCACGCCCAGCCAGCCGAACACGAGCACCGGGCTCAAGATCAGGTGCAGTCCGCGCGTGATCATGTTCGCCTTCATAGGCGTAAGGCTGTCACCCCCGGCCTGCAGCAGGTTGCCGCCCAGCGTGTTCATCGAAAAGAAGAAAAAGCCCATGAACCGCCATTTCTGGTAGTTGGACCCTTCCTCGGTCAGCGCCTCGGATACGCCGATGATGTACAGCAGCCAGTCAGTCAGCAGGATGCCCAAACCCATGACGACGACGGCCACGGTCGTATTGACGACCACCGCCTGGCGGACGATGTGGTTGGCTTGGGGAATGTCGTCCGCGCCCACGGCGCGCGAGACCATGGCTCGGGCGGACGTGTCGAGTCCCCCGCGCGCGGTGTTGAAGAACTGGACCCAGGTCTGCCCGACGCCGATGCTGGCGACCTGGGCCGAGCCCAGGAAGCCGGCCCACAGGAGGTCCGCCATTTGGTCGACGGCGTTCGCGGCGCCCGAGACGATCTGCGGCCACCCCAGGAACCAGAGGTTCCTGGGGATGCTGCCCTGGGTCAGATCGCGGGTCGCATACTCACTGCGCCGACGCTGAGCCAGACCTCACCTCGTCTTCTGGGTCAAAAAGGGCATTGTACGGCGGTCCTATAGGCGGAATGAGGCTAATCGCCTACCTTGGTAGTTCGAGTCGTAGCGCAGGCGACTGGTGGGTGGCCCGCTCAAGAATGGCGGGGGACAAGCCCCCGCGCTAGGAAACGCACCTTGGCACCGTCAACCTAGGGCCGCCCGTTGCGCCCCAGCGCTTGCGCCCTGATGCGCTCGTACTCGGCCTCGAACGCTGCCGCCAACCCCGGGTCCTCCACGATCAGCAGGTTCTCGTCGTTCTCGCGGTCCGCGCTGGCCGAGAAGTTGAACGACCCAAAGATCGTGACCCGCCCGTCGAGGACCATCACCTTGTGGTGCAGGTTGAACGGGTTCGTGTCCAGCAGCACGTCGAGGCCGGCGGACTTCAAGCGGGCGTACTCGGAATACTGGTCCCGCGTGGCCGATGCTTCGAACACGCCGCCGACCGCGACCCCAGACCGGGCCCGTTCCAGGATGGCGTCGCCAATGCCGTCGTGGGTGAAGGAGAAGGCCAGGAATCGCACCCGCTGTTGCGCCGCTCCGAGCCATCGGATGACGTGGCTGGCCGACCGATCTGCCGGTGAGAAGTAGTTCTCCACCCGCGCGCCGGCGAGACCCAGAACCGGATAGGGCACTCCGCGGGGCTTCGCGCTCCCGAATCGCCCCTGCAGGAACATCTTCTCGAACTCACTGGTAAAGTTCGCGGCCAGCTCGCGAGACTCGATCACGATGGCGTTGTTGTTGTTCCGGTACGTCTCGCTGAACGTGTAGTTCCATGAGCCCGTCTGGACCCACCGGCCATCAGCCACCACGAACTTGTGGTGCATGGTGTGGCTCGCGCCATCCACGACGATGGGGATGTCGGCGTCTCGAAGCCGCTGCACTTGCAGCTGGGTGCGACGGTCGGTGCTACCCACAATCGTTGATTCGGCCACCATCCGCACCCGCACGCCGCGTTGCGCTGCCCGCGCGAAGCTCTCGGTGACGCGCTCCAGGTCGAGGTCGTGAATCGCCACGTCGAGAGTCTGCTGGGATCGGTCCACCATCTCGATGAGCAGCCGCTCGACCGCGCTTTCCTCAGGGTTCGCGGCAGCGGTCGGTTGGGTGAAAGCCAGCTCGTACCAGGCGCCGCGGAGGACCCCGTCGCCCGGAGTTGCTGCCTGGTACCCAGGGAGGGACTGCGCCGGCGTCGCAATCGGAGCCGGTAGCGCATCGGGAAACGCCACCCGCCACAGGACGGCCGCCAGGGCCAGCGCGATCACCGGGAGCGACCCGATGATCCTCGAGCTACGGCCCGGTTTCATTGGCAATCGGACCATCTCCCTCTCCTGCCGTGGCGGGAGAAGGAGGGGTAAGGGCATTTGTTGGCGGAATCCAGCTTGCTTGTTACGAACGAGGTGCCCTCACCTCGCCTCTCCCACTGCGATGGGCGAGGAACAAACCTGCCTGGCCATGCTCTAAGCTGCCCCGCTAAGCATTTCTTGGGCAAGGCCTCCGAGCGAGGGAGGGGGCGTTCTGGAGCATTCGTTGACTGCGTTCGTGGGTGCCGCCTAAACTGGCTTATGGCCACCGGCGAGCCTACGATACGGGCTCAGTCTGTCCCCCTCGTAGCAACAGCCGCCGCCGCAATCGAGGGCCACGAAGCTGCGCCGGTGGGCCTGGCGACCTTCGCCTCGCTGCGCCACCGCGACTTCCGCCTCCTGTGGCTGGGCACCTGCTTCATGAGCGCGGGCCAGTGGATCCAGCAGGTCACCCTCGGCTGGCTGGTGTACGATCTCACCTCTTCGGCCGCCCTCCTGGGACTGATTGGCGCGGTCCGGGCGCTGCCGTTCCTGGTCGTCAGCCCCACCGCGGGAGTCATCGCTGACCGAGTGGACCGCCGCGTGATCATCCTGGCCGCGGAGTCGTTCCTGGTCGCGGCCGCGGTCGTTATGGGGACGATCGTCGTGTCCGGGCAGCTGCAAGTATGGCACCTGTTCGTGTTCACGATCGCCACCGGCACTGCCTGGTCGTTCAACCAGCCGGCGCGGATGGCCCTCGTGCCCAACGTCGTCCCCGAAGATGACCTCATGAATGCGATTGCCCTGAACTCCTTGGGCTTCAACCTGACCAAGGTGATCGGCCCCTCGCTGGGCGGCGTGCTCATCGCCGTATTCGGAGCCGGCGGCAATTTCTTCGTCCAGGCCGCCGCCTACGCGGCGGTGCTGGTTGTCGTCTACCTGATGCGCGTGCCGCCCACCCCTTCCCTGGCCGGGGCCGAGTCGGTCCTACAGAACTTGCGCGAGGGGCTCGCTTACGTTCGAGCGACTCCCACGGTGCTCGCGCTGCTGCTGCTCACCTTGATTCCCAGCATCCTGGCCCTGCCCTACATGTCGCTCATGCCCGTGTTTGCGCGCGACGTGCTCGGCCTCGGCCCGGACGCACTGGGGCTCATGCTCGCCGCGCCCGGCCTGGGCGCCGTGGTCTCCACCCTGTTCGTCGCGTCGTACGCTTATAGGATGGAGCGCCGCGGCCCCTTCCTCCTCGGCGCACTGGTGCTGCTGGGCATCTCCCTGATCTTGTTCTCCCAGACGACGGAGCTCCGTTTCGCGCTCGCCGCCCTGTTCGGGGTGGGATGCTTCCACATCTTCTTCGGCTCGATCACCAATGCGATGATCCAGCAGATCATCCCGGACGAGCTGCGGGGCCGGGTGACCAGCATCTACATGCTGGAGTTCGGCCTGACTCCGGCGGGAACGCTGCTCGCCGGCGCCACCACCGAGGGCTTCGGTGGCCCGCTCACCGTGGCCATGATGGGGGCCTCGGTGCTCACCCTGGCGATCGTGGTCACCTGGCGCTTCCCCGAAATCCGCCGCATCTGATTCGGCAAGCGGCTAGAAGTGTCATTGTCCTGAAAACGGCAGCCCAACATCCCGTCATCATCGCCCTCTACGCATTGCTGGCGATCTACTACAGCCTCGTCATCCCTCCGTGGGAAGCCGTCGATGAGATCGACCATTACCACTACGCCCAGTTCCTGCTGACGGAGCGGCGCCTGCCGGAACAGGCGACCCAGGGGCAGCCCCAGGAGGTGCTGCTCGCGCACCACCCGCCGCTCTACTACCTGATGCTGGCCCTGGTGATCGCGCCTGTGGACCAGTCGAACCCGAAGGCTTCGGCTCGCGCGAATACCGACTTCCGCTGGGGCGACCCTAACCACGGTGGCTACAACCGGGTTTTCCATGGGGACCCCTCGGAGACGTTCCCTTACGACGGCCCCATTCGGGGGCTGCACGTGGGCCGGTTGCTGTCCGTCCTGGCGGGCGGGTTGGTGCTCTTCGCGACCTGGCAGATGGGCCGGGTGCTCGCTCCCGGATCTGCCGGGGCGACCGCGCTGGCGATGGCAGCCGTTGGGTTCCTCCCCGGGTTCCTGGTCAGCGCCGCGACCGTCCACCACGACAGCTGGGTGGCCGCCTTCGCCGCTCTGGGACTGTGGCGGCTCTTCCTTTACCTGCGCGTCCCCACGGCCGGAAACGTGGCGCTCGCGGCCGTGCTTTTCGCTCTGGCCGCGCTCACCAAAGCCTCCGGGTTGGTCCTGCTTGCACTGCTTCCGCTGGCCGTTTTTCTGGTCTGGTGGCGTTCCAGCAAACCCTCCCCCTTGACGGGGGAGGGTGGAGGAGAGGGTGCTTCGCCGGGCGGCACGGATCGGCCTGCACGCCCCCTCCGCCCCCGTGGGGGAGGGCTGGGGAGAGGGGGAGCGCTGCCGGGGCTAGAGGCCGGGTCCGCACCGGTACCGCTCGCCGTCCCCACGGCCCTCAGTCAGCTCGCCGCGGCGGCTGCCGCCTACCTGGCCATCATGGGCTGGTGGCTCGCCCGCAACCAGGCGCTCTACGGCGACCCGCTGGGCTGGGGAGTCTTCTCAGCCAGCCCCCTGTGGCCCATCGACCAACGACCCATCACCGCAGCGAGCTTTCTCGGCGAGCTGGTGGCGCAGTGGACGCCCGGCTCAGATTTCTGGCGATCGCTGCTCTTTGGGGCCGGGCAGATGGTCTTTGGACAGGCGCTGCTCCTGGGCGCGGCGTTCGCCCTGACCGCGACTGGGCTGGGTGGCCTCCTGACCTGGGCCTGGACCCATTGGGATGACCGACGCGCCTGGGCCGCCGACGCCGTCATCGCCGCCACGGCGGTCTTGCTCGTGGTGGGCGGTATCGTCCGCTACTCGCTCACTTTTTTCGGGCCCAACGGCCGCTATCTCTTCCCGGCCTTGCCGCTCATAGCATTGGGTCTGGTTTGCGGCTGGCGGGCGCTCCTTCCCCGTGCCGCTCGCGTTCCGGCCGCGGCCGCGGCGAGCTTGGGGCTGCTGGGGCTCGCGGTCTTCACTCCGCCCGGGCTATTTCTGCCCACCTACACCCTGGCCAACCGCCTGGATCCGGCGGAGGCAGCCGCTCTCGGAGCCAATCAGCGCGTCACTTTTGGAGGCCAGATCGAGCTGGTCCGCGCTGACCTCACCCCCGAACGTCCGGCGCTCGGCGACCCCATCCGCGCCCGCCTGGTCTGGCGGGCGATCCAGGACGTGCCTCGCTCCTATCGGGCGTTCGTGCATGTCGTCGGCCTGGATGGAGCGATGGCCGGCGGTGTCGACCGCGTGCCCGGCAATGGCGCCGCTTCCACGGGCCTGTGGCGTCGCGGCGACGTCGTCTACGATGATTTTGAAGTCACGCTCCGACCGAACACGCGCCCGGGCCTGTACCGGGTGGTCTCGAGTTTCTATCGCTTTCCGGATCTGGTCCGGCTTCCCGCGGCAGGAGATCGCGTGATTTCGGGCGACGTGACGGTTCTCCGGGAGCTGAAGCTCCTGCCGCCCGTGGCCTGGGCGGGCCAACCCATTGCTCAATTCGGGACCGAGATCGCTCTGGCCCGAGCCGAGATCGCTCCGACGCTGGCGCGATTCGACGAGCCGATCGAAGTCCGACTCCTGTGGCTCGCATCTCGGCAGCCGTCCTCCGACTACACGGTCTCGATTCAGCTGCTCGGGCCGGACCGGTCGCTGGTCGCCCAGCACGACAGCCCGCCGTTGGACGGCGCGCTTCCCACCAGTAGTTGGGACGCGGGAGACCTGGTTCCCGACACGGTCGTCGTGCGCGTCCCGCCCGGCGCACCCAGCACGCTTACAGTCACCGCCGTCGTGTATCGCTCCTCCGACGGAGAGCGGCTCCCGGTCGGGTCTGGAGACAGCCAGGTCTTGGGGCGGCTGACCATGGAGCCGCCCACCGCCCGATAGCAGAGCGCGACGTTGTTTGCCGCTCGCTGGCGGCGCGGGTCTTTTCTCCCCTCCCGCCTTGTCGCGGTGGTGACGCGGCGACTGCGGCGGAGGGGGCGCGGGAGTGGTTTGGGCGTGGGCCGTGTGGGGCCTCCCCTCCCCCCTTGTGGGGGAGGGTCAGGGAGAGGGGGCGTCCATTCCTACCACGATGCCAGAGCCGGGGCGGAGCTGCTAGCCGTTCAGTTCGCCGATAGATCAGGCGGCCGCCTCGTCGCCGAATACTTCCCGCGTCAGCATCTGGGCGAGACGCGGCCCGTACCGTGGCAGCGCGCAGTTCGCGCACCGGAGCGTCGCGATATCGTCCCCGTCCTCCGCGGTGTCGAGTGCTTCCTGTATGGACAGGGCGAGCCAGATCCACGTCACGCAGCCATCGCATATTTCGCTCTTACGGGCTATGGTAGGTAACAATGCCGACCGTTTTTCGCCTCGGGCCTTACCGATTCTTCTTTTACGCCGGCGACGGGGGCGAGCCGGAACACGTGCACGTCGAGCAGGAACGTAGCGAAGTTCTGGTTGTCACCCATCAGGTTGGAGCGCAGCGGCGGCTTTACACGTGTGGAACTGCGGGCCATCCAGCGACTCGTCGAAGAGCGTCAGTCTGAGCTGAGGGAGGCTTGGCGTGAGTATTTCCAGGATTGAGATCGAAGTTCCCGACGCGGTCCGCGTCGAGGTGAGCGATGACACGCTCACGGTGGAGCTGAGCGACGCCCGCGCGATCGCGGTGCCGCTGACTTGGTACCCGCGCTTGCTGGACGGCCGGCCAGACGAGTGGCGCAATTGGCGGCTCATCGGCCGCGGCCAGGGTATCCATTGGGACGACCTTGACGAGGACGTCAGCGTGGAGGGTCTGCTGGCGGGTCGCCGCTCCGGTGAAAGCCAGACCTCCCTGAAGCGTTGGCTGGAAGCAAGGGCCGGCCACTGAGCCGGCAAGTCGTCTTACCCCCGCTACCCAGCCACGCCCCAACCCGCTATCATGGATAGAACACCAGTTCTTTGCATGGAGGCTCCCATCCGCTGCACGTCCCTCTCCCCACCCCCCCCCTCGCGAGGGAGGGTTGGGGAGAGGGGGCGTCCCTTTCCGGGCCTGGGCAAGCTCGCGGGCGGTATCCGCCGCTCAGTTCGTGGCCGCCATGCGGTGACTGAGCCCGGGATCACTGAGCATCAGCCGGCTGTGTGGGTCTAGGTTGGCGAGCAGCCCGATCCTGGATCGAGTTGAGCGCCGCCGCCTCGATGGTGTACTTGTTCGGGATGCTGGACGGCGCTCTGCCTCTCGTGGTCCTCGCCCTGGCGCTCGAGGTGGTGGTGGGCGATCCCGTTACTCGCTGGCACCCCGTCGCGCTCTTCGGCCGCGCCGTGGCGGCCGTCCTCCGGCTGGTCCCGAGGGCCAGCCCCCGGGCCCAGCTGGGGTTCGGAGCGGCCCTCGTCGGCGGCTCGGTCGGGCTGGTCGCCCTCGGCTCCGCCCTCGCCCTGGCCTGGCTCGGAAGTTTGGCGCCGCCGCCGGGTACGCTCGTCGGCGCTCTGCTCTTCAAGGTCAGCTTCTCCTATCGTCAGCTCCGGACCGAGACCCTCGGGGTGGCTGCGGCCTTGAGGGACCAGGATCTCGTCGGCGCCCGGCACCGGCTGAGCGCTCTCGTGAGTCGCGATACGGGCGATCTGGACTCGTCGCGGGCCAGCTCCGCGGCGATCGAGTCTCTGGCCGAGAACCTGTGCGACTCGGTCGTGGCGCCTTTCACCTACTTCGTGCTGTTCGGGGTGCCCGGCGCTCTCGCCTACCGCGCGATTAACACATTGGACGCGATGGTTGGCTACCACGGCGAGTACGAGTACCTGGGCAAAGTGGCTGCCCGGGTTGACGACGTGGCGAACTGGGTGCCGGCACGAGTGACGGCGGGCCTCCTCGCGGTCGGCGCGTGGCTCGGTGGAGCCGACGCCGCCGCGGCTCTGGCCGTCGGGCTCCGGGAGCACCGCCAAACCGAGAGCCCCAACGCCGGTTGGCCGATGGCGGCCATGGCGGGCGCGCTTCGGGTTCGGTTGGAGAAACCCGGACACTACGTGCTGGGCAGCCGGTTCCCGGCCCCGGCTCCTTCGGGAATCCCGCGGGCCGTCCGGATCGCCGATTGGGTGGTCGGTCTCTTGGCGGCGGCGCTCGTCGGCCTGGCCCTCACGTGACCTCGCCTCGGCGGCCGCGCCCGGTCCCCTGGATCGCCAACCTTACCCCCGCGGTCCACGGGTCCTTCGATCCTCCGTCGGCGTCAATCAATCCCAGCCCGAGCTCGATCCTGGACTTCAGCGCCAATGGCAACGTGATCGGGCCGTCGCCGCGCGTGGCCGAGGCCGTCGCCGCCGTCGACCTCAGCCGTTATCCGGATCGCAGCGCCTCCAGGCTGCGCACCGAGCTTGCCGCTCGCGAGCAGCTACCTGCCGAGAGTGTGGTCGCCGGCAATGGCTCCACCGAGCTGATCTGGGCCCTCGCTCGTGCCTATCTTGCGCCCGAGGATCGCGCGCTGGTGCTCGTGCCGACCTACGGTGAGTACGAGGTTGCTTCCCGAGCGACCGGTGCGACGGTCGCGTCGTTCCCCTCTCTGCCCCTCGACCGATCTCCCGGCGGCCCCCTTCCCCTCCCGGATGCCGCGGCCCTGGCGGCCCGGCTCCGCGGCGGCTCTCCGAGGCTCGTCTGGCTCGGTCACCCCAACAACCCGACCGGGCGGCCCGCCCCCCTCGCGGAGCTGCGCGGCGTCATCGAGGATCTGCCCGAGGTCCTGTTCGTCGTGGACGAGGCGTATCTCACGCTGTGCGAGACCGCGCCATCCGCGGCGCCGCTGATCTCTGGGGGCAACGTCGGGGTGCTTCGCTCACTGACCAAGGATCTCGGCCTGGCCGGTCTGCGCGCCGGCTATCTGCTGGCCGCGCCCGAGATCGCCGACGTCGTTCGCCGCGTCATCCCGCCCTGGAGCGTCAGCAGCGTGGCCCAGGCCGGAGCCGTCGCCGCCCTGGCGGATCCCGAGCACCTGGATCGGGCCCGGACGGCGGTCGCTGCCTCCCGGGCTCACCTGACCTCCGGTCTGAAGCGCATCGGTCTTCACCCCTATCCCAGCGTCGCCAACTTCGTCCTGGTCTCGGTGGGTTCCCCGGGGATTGCCGAGCGCCTGCTCGCTCGCGGCTTCGCCGTCCGCGATTGCGCCTCGTTCGGCCTGCCGGACTGCATCCGGATTGGCGTGCGCTCGCTTCCGGAGCAGGACCTTTTGCTGGCCGCCCTGGCCGAGGTGCTCCGTGGGTAAGGCGCTCATGGTCCAGGGGACGTCGTCGTCGGTCGGGAAAAGCGTGCTGGTCGCGGGGCTCTGCCGCCTCTTCTTCCAGGAGGGAGTCCGAGTCGCCCCCTTCAAGTCCCAGAACATGGCGCTCAACTCGTTCGCCACGCCCGATGGCCTTGAGATCGGACGCGCCCAGGCCGTCCAGGCCGAGGCGGCCGGCCTGCCGCCGAGCGCGGACATGAACCCGATCCTGCTCAAGCCCGAGGGCGATGCCCGCTCCCAGGTCGTGGTCAGCGGTCGTGTCTGGGGCACGCTCAGCGCCGCCGAGTACCAGGCGCGCAAAGAGGAGTTCTGGCCCGTGGCCGAGGCCAGCCTGCGCCGCCTCATGGCGACGTTCGACCTCGTGCTCATCGAGGGCGCGGGCAGCCCGGTCGAGATGAACCTGAAGGCGCACGATATCGTGAACATGCGTGTGGCCCGGGCGGCACCCGCGCCCGTGCTGCTGGTCGCGGACATCGACCGGGGCGGCGTCTTCGCGTCGCTGGTCGGCACTCTGGAGCTGCTGGAGCCCGAGGAGCGCGCCCTCGTGGCCGGCATCATCGTGAACAAGTTCCGGGGCGACCTCGCGCTCTTCCGCTCCGGCCTCGAGTTCCTGGAGCGCCGAACCCGGAAGAAGACGCTCGGAGTCATCCCGTGGATCGAGGACCTCGGGATCGCGGAGGAAGATTCCCAGAACCTGGCCGCCGCCCCGGCCCGGCCGGGTGGGGACCTACTGAGCGTCGTGGTGGTGAAGCTCCCCCACATCGCCAACTTCGACGACTTCGATCCGCTCGCGCGGCGGCCCGGTGTTGCTCTGCGCTACGTCGATCGTCCGGACGCGTTGGGCACGCCGGATCTCCTCATCCTCCCCGGGACCAAGACGACGCGTGCGGATCTCGCCTTCGTCCGCGCGCGGGGCCTGGACCGGGCGATTCAGAGCTACGCCGGCCGGGGTGGGGCCGTGCTCGGGATCTGCGGCGGCTACCAGATGCTCTGCCAGCGGCTGGACGACCCCGAAGGCGCCGAGGGCGACCCCGGTTCGGTCTCCGGTCTGGGCCTGCTCCCTGGGGTCACCCGTTACGCGCCGGAAAAGGCCACGGTGCAGGTTGAGGGCAGGGTCCAGGCCTCACGCGGGCTGTTCGCCGACGCCCATGGCCTGCCCGTGTCCGCCTACGAGATCCACGTGGGCCGGACCGATCCGAGCGCCAGCCCCGCGTTCTGCATTCGGGATCAATCGGGCCCGCACGTGGACGGACAGGTGTCGGAGGATGGCTGGATCGCGGGGACCTACTTCCACGGCCTTTTCGCCAACGTTGACTTCACCGAGGCGATGCTGAGCGCGCTCGCCCGGCGCCGGGGTCTGGCCCTCGCGGCGAACGGTGCGCGCGTGGACCCCTATGACCGCTTGGCCGGCATCCTGCGCGAGCACCTCGACGTGGATTTGCTCCGCCAGATCGCCGGGGTTTGACCGGTCCGAACGGAGGGCCTGGTGGTGAACCGGAAGCTGCGGGATCCCATTTTCGACGATTCCTGCCCAGAGGAGACGGAAGCCACTCTGCCGCTACGGCGTTCCCGCGCTGAAGCCCATCGCCTCTCCAGATCGAGAGCAGATAGCTCGAACCGCCTCAAGTGATGGCACAGATCCGAAGCTGACATACCCCCTCCATATAATCTGGCCATGCGCAGCCGCGTGCGCCGGATCGAAGGGGAATGAGTGCACCATAGCAAGGTACTGCCGCCGCACGCGCGCGCACTCCTGATCGCCACGGCGGTGGGGATACTTGCGGCGTGTGCCCCGACGGGTGAGGGCGGGCAGGAGACGCTTGGGGGCGCGAGGGCTGCTCCCGACACGATTGTGGTGGCCGTGGGCGGCGAGCCCCGGAGCCTCGTGCCCTCGATCGGGAGCGAGACACCGGGCCCCACGGAGCACCTCTTCGAGGTGCTGCACCAGTCGCTCGTCTCGTACGACGTTTCGGGCCAGCCGATTCCGAAGGTGGCCCGCGCACTCCCTTCACTGGCCGACGGCTCGTGGAAGCTGTTCCCAGACGGGTCGATGGAGACTGTCTACCAGATCCGGGAAGGGGTGCGGTGGCACGACGGTCGGGACCTCACCGCCGACGACATTGCCTTCAGTTGGCGATTGTTCAACAGCAGCGCGGTGCCGGTCGTCTCCCGCCGAGCCGCTCGGCTGATCGACAACGTCGAGGTGCGCGACTCCCAGACCGTGGCGATCCACTGGCGCGGCCGCTACGCTTTCGCGAACCAGCTCTCCGGCTACGAGCTCACGCTCTTGCCCAAGCACCTGCTCCAAGACTCGCTCGACCTGGTGCCGCAGCAGATGGCCGGGCATCCCTACTGGCAGGCATCGTTCGTTGGCCTTGGCCCGTACCGCCTCGCTCACTGGTATGCCGGCATCTCGCTGGAGCTGGAACCGGTGGCCGACTACTATCTGGGTCCACCCCGCGGGGCGCACATCAGCGTCCGCTTCTTGACCGATGACAGCTCGACTCTGGCGGCGGTGCTGGGCGGCGGCGTAGACGTCGTGCTTCCCCGCCGCGCGGCCCTGGGCATCACCCAGGCTCTGCGTCAGCAATGGGCGGTCGGTGGCGGGTCCCTCATACTCTCGCCCACCTACAGCTGGGTGTTTCTCGCTCCGCAGTTCCTCAATCCTCAGCCCCGGGGGCTCGGCGATCCGAGAATCCGGCAGGCGCTAGCCTTTGCCATCGATCGCGCCGGGGTCGCGGAAGCGGTAGGCGGAGACGCTTCCCTGGCTTCTGAGCTGTGGATAGCGCCGTCGGACCCACGGTACCAACCGGTTGCATCGGGCATCCCCCGCTATCAGTACCGCCCGGAGCGCGCGGCGGGCCTGTTGCGAGACGCGGGGTGGCGGCCCGAGGGAGTCGATGCGGTGCTCGTCAGCCATGGCGAGCGGCTTGAAATCGAGCTGAGCACCACAGCGGAATGGCACTCTGCGGCAGCTTCGGTAGCCGAGTCGTGGCGCCAGGTCGGCGTGGGCGTGAAAGAGGAGGTGATATCGCTGGGATCGGTGTTCGACCGGGAGCGGCGCTCCACCTACTCTGGCGTGGAAATGACCGGAGCGTTCCCTTCCATCGGGCTGCTGGATAGCCGGCTCCGGTCGACGAATGCGCCCTCTGCCGAGAATCTCTTCGTGGGGTCGAACCGGGGCCGCTACGCGAGCCCCGAACTCGATGGGCTGCTGGATCGCCTGTGGCAGGCCATCGGTCAGTCGGAGATCGACGCCGCCGAGAGCGCGATAGCCAGGAAGGTAGCGGAGGACCTACCGATGATCGGAGTGTTCTTCTATCCCACGATTGCGCTGGTGCGGGATGGGGTTCGAAACGTGCGTCCCCCCGAGGTGACCCCGCCGGTGGCGCGACCCATGTTTGGCTGGAACGCCCATGAGTGGAGCAAAGGGTGAGCCTGGCCCAGATCTCCATCTTGATCATCATCGGAACCGCGACGGTCGTTGGCTGGAGCCTGCTGCGCGGCGCCACCCTTTTTCGGCTGTACTGGCTCGCTCTCCTCGTCCTCGCCGGGCTGATTGTGGCCGCGGCCGGCCAGATTATGGCGGTCAGAAGCGTGGCCGAGACGGCGAGTCTGTTCGCGATCACCTTCTCATTCGCGGGCTGGGCCTCCAGCCCTACGCTGTGGCGGAACGAGCTGCGGCGAGACCTGGAGAGCACGGTCCTCTACGCGCGCTTTGAGCCGCGGGACCTCCGCTCCTGGAGGGCATGGCTCAAGCTCGTCGACCGCTGGGGCGCCGCTACCGCGTCCCTCGCGTACGTCGCCATTCTCTTGGCGCCCCTGGCTGCCGCCGCGGCCACCGTCCAACCCACCGGCCCCGCCAATGAGCGGACCCCGATGATGCTGGCGCTGGTCCCCGTCGCGATCTTTGCGCTGCTCAGCGCCTGGTACCTCTACCGAGGAGCCCGGCGCCTGGTCCCCGGCGCTTAGGCGTGCCCGACCCCGATACGTTGGTGCTTTTCCAGTCCGGCGGCCCCACCGCCGTCGTGAACGCGAGTCTCGTGGGCGCGATTCGCGCTGCCCGGAGCGACGAGCGCGTCCGCGCGGTGTTGGGCGCTCGATTTGGCTTCGAGGGCCTTCTGGGGGGCAGCTATGCCGATCTCGGCGAGCTTGGTCCGTCTCAACTGGGCCGTCTCGCCAAGACGCCGGGGCCGGCACTCGCGTCCTCGCGGCTTCGGCCTTCTGACCAGGACCTGGGGGAAGCGGTGCGCTCACTGGCGGAGCGAGGCGTGGGCTGGCTCTCGGTCATCGGGGGCAACGATTCCGCGGATCTCATGCAACGGTTGCACCTCTGCGCCCTCGTGCTGGGCGTGCCCCTTAATGTGGTTGGGATCCCAAAGACCGTGGACAACGACCTGCCGTTCATGGATCACACGCCCGGGTACGGCAGCGCTGCTCGGGCGCTGGCCCGGTACGTGCGGGGCTCCGCGCTCGATACCGCGGCCTTGCGCCGCACCGATCCAGTGAAGATCATCGAGGTGCCGGGTCGAAACTCGGGCTGGCTGGCCGCCGCCTCCGCTCTCGCCAGATCGGCGGATAGGTCGAGGCGTGCCTCGCCCCTACCAGGGCGGCACCGGTCCTCAGCCGGAGGGGCCCCGCACGTGATTTTCTTGCCGGAGCGTCCTCGCCCCCTGGCCCACATGGTGCAAGAGGTTCGGGTGGCACTCGAGGCGAGCGGGTTCGCGGTGGTGGTGATCTCGGAGAACCAGACCAACGAACGGAGCGAGCCCCTCGCCGGTGGCGCTGCGCTGGACACGGATCCCTACGGGCACCCCTATTTCGAGAGTCCCGGGCTGGCGCTGGCGGCAGCGATTCGCCAGGCGTCGGGCGTGTCGGCCCGGTACGAGCGACCGGGTAGCTTCTTGCGCAGCCTCGCTGGGGGGCAGTCACGGATCGACGTGGCCGAGGCGGTGGCGGTTGGCGCCGAGGCGGTTCGCCGCGCACTCGCGGGAGAGAGCGGCATCATGGTGACCGTCGAGCGCGCTCCGGGTCCTCAGTACCGCGTCAGCCTGGGGACGGCGCCACTGGAGGCAATCGCCCGCGAGGAGCGCCGGCTGCCCGACGAATTCATCGCGACCTCGGGTACCGACGTTACGCCTGCTTTCCTTCGCTACGTTCGCCCACTCGTCGGCGGCCGTCTGCCCGACGTCATGGACCTGTCCCAGGGCTGATCCAACCGCTGAGCACGGCATTGGGGCGGCGGTGCTAGAATTTCGGAGCCCAGCGCGCGAACGCAGCGGGTAAGGTGTGTGGCTAGAGTGGACGTTCCAGTCAGCTCACAGCAGGAGGTCGTCCGCGAGGGCGACTTGCTCACCCTCAACATGGGACCGCAGCATCCCAGCACCCACGGCGTTTTTCGCATGGTGCTGACCCTTGACGGTGAGACGGTGGTCGGCTGTCGGCCGGTGATGGGGTACCTGCACCGGTCGGTCGAGAAGCTTGCCGAGGAACGAAGCTACCTCAAGGACATTATCTTCACCGACCGCCTCGATTACCTGGCGCCGATGACGACCAATCTCCCCTATGCCATGGCAATCGAGCGCCTAGCCGGCATCGAGGTGCCGGAACGATCCGAGTACATCCGAGTGATCATGTGCGAGCTCCAACGCTTTGCCAGCCACTGCGTCGCCGTCGGCACGTTCGCTTCGGACGCCGGTGCGTTCTACACGCCCATGATGTACACGTTTCGCGAGCGCGAACGGATCCTGGACGTTTACGAGCAGGCCTGCGGCGCGCGCATGACGGTGAGCTATATCCGCTACGGGGGCGTTGCGAGGGACCTGACCGACGAGGCGGTCGCGGCGATTCGCGAGCTCGTCGCGGACATGGACCGGAGCATCGACGAGTTTGAGTCGCTGCTGACGCGGAACGAGATCTTTCGCGCCCGGACGATCCGTATCGGCGTGCTGCCCCCGGAGACCGCTGTGCAGTACAGCATCACCGGACCCATGCTCCGAGCCAGCGGGGTTGCCTACGACGTGCGTAGAGCAGAGCCGTACTCCGTCTACGACCGTTTCGACTTCGAGATCCCCACGCGCCAGGGGGGCGACTGCTACGACCGGTACCTGGTCCGGATCGGCGAAATGCGCCAATCGAAGCGCATCCTCGAGCAGGCCTTGAGGGACCTGCCGGAGGGGCCGATCGCGGGGAGGGTTCCGAAAGTCTTCCGTCCGGCCAAGGGCTATGCCTACGCGCGGACGGAGAGTCCCAAGGGCGAGATCGGCTTCTATCTGGTAAGCGAGGGCCGGACCGAGCCGTACCGCTTCCACATCCGGGCGCCCAGCTTTATCAACCTGGGCGTGCTCAGCCAGCTAGTCGTTGGCCACAAGGTTGCCGACGCCGTCGTCATACTGGGCAGCATCGACATCGTCATGGGCGAGGTGGACAGATGAACGCCCACCCACCCGCCCTTTTGCCGCGGGGGCGCGGCCCCCGCGGCCCCCGTCTGAGCAGGAGGGCCTTCCTCTGATGTTTGGTAGCGGGATCGTCCAGGGGATGAGGACCACGCTAGGGCACCTGTTTGCCAAGAAGTACACGATTCAGTATCCCGAGGAGCGGGCGCCCCTGCCGATTGGCTTCCGGGGTCTGCCCCGGCTGGTGTACGACGAGACCCCCGACGACCTGCGGTGCGTCGCGTGCAGCATCTGTGCCAACGCGTGCCCGGTGGAGGTCATCCACATCGACACCCATCGCGGGGAGGATCGCAAGCTGGTCCTGGACCGCTTCGATATCGAAGCCGGAGGCTGCGTCTTCTGTGGTCTGTGCGTCGAGGCCTGCCCGTTCGAGGCGCTCACCATGATGCATGGCTTCGAGATAGCCGGTTACAACCGGGAGCAGCTCTTCTGGACGAAGGAGATGCTGGCTCTGAAGGCGACCCCCGAGAGCGAGGCCGACATGCACTGGATCGCCGGCACCAAGGGTAAGCAGGCCTAGGGCAGGTGTGATCTGCTGCAGAGGGCGGAGTAGCCTAGCGTTTCCCCCAGCGTCACATTCGCGGAGACTTTTCGGCACAAAAACAGCCCGCCGGGAGAACCCAGCGGGCTCCTTTTGTGAGTTCGTTAGCTGGCGGCAGGAACGGGGCTCTTGGCCTCGGAGAACTTCGGGCTGCGGCTCGGGGCGACGGCCCAGGTGACAACCAGGGCTGCGAAAGCGAGCAAGCTAGCCAGGATTTCCAGATCCATTCATCCACCTCGTGAGTTTGAAGGCCGTCTGCCCTCATTGCGGAGTATTCTCCGTCTCCCGAGCAGCGGGTCCTAGAGGCAGGCTGTCCAAAGATTTCCCCGGTTTGCTTGTGCAGGCCGCACAATTTCCGAAGTCGCTCCTGCCCGGGCGTTTTCGCGCTCGCCGAAACCGCCGCGGTTAGAGCGGCCTTCTGAGTAGCTGCGAGAGCCGGGCCGCTTTGTCGAATCCCGCCACCAGCTCGTCACCGACCACGATCAGCGGCCGCTTGATGAGGCCGGGCTCTTGCACCATGAGACGGAGGAGATCGTCTTCCGCGAGCTTGCCCTGCTGGGAGCTGAGGCCCAGTTTCCGCGCCGTGACCGACCTCCAGTTGAAGATCTCACTGGGCGCTCGGGGACCCAACAAGCCCCGCAGCTCGTCCTCGGTCAGTGGCTGCTTGAAGAAATCGCGCTCCTTGAGGGCCACGCCGTTGTGCGAGAGAGCCTCCCTCGCTGCTCGACACGTGCTTCAGGTGCGCTTCCACAGGAACGTGACTGGCTCGTCGGCCATCGAGATTCTCCGGCTCGGGATGGCTGAACATAGTTGGAAGCTGGGTCCCTGGTCAACCGATAGAAGGCCGAAGGCATCCGCCCTTCAGGAAGAACGGCGAGGCTGAGGAATGATGATGGGGACCTCCGCCGGGTCGCCCAGCGTTTCGGTTTCCCCACGGTCATAGAGCCGCGCCGTAATCGCGCAGAGGAGGGCGTCCAATTGATCGTGGCTCGGGGTCCAGGGATCGGGCCAGCGGCAGTCGGGCAGCACTGCGTGCGCTCCTTCGATGAGCCGGAGGATTCCCGCGGGCCGCGTCTTGGGCGGAAGCGCTCGACCCAGCAGGATCCGCTTCAC
>JACQOR010000033.1 GCA_016202435.1 Chloroflexota bacterium | reverse complement strand
TCCAGGTTCGAAATGGAGACATCGGCGCTATGCAGGAGGTCGACGAACTTGAGGAAGCGGTCGTCACGGTACTGAGAGATCGGATGCTCGATATACGAGGCCGCCTGGAACGTCAGCATCATTTCGTTGGTGTCCGGCATGTGCTTCCCCCTATGGGCGCATTTCAGCGAGATCCATTTCTCCTGCTGTGGGGATCCGCCTCACTTGACCTCGACGACTCCTCGCGCACCAATACGTTCGTCCCGAGCCGGTCGGAGAGCTCTGTCTGCCGTTTCAATACCCGCGCAAATTGCTCACTGCCCGGTTCGACGAGCACGGGGAGGCGGTGGCGGTTACCTCCCAGGCTATCAGCCGGGTACACCCGCACCTCTTTCGCTGCGCAGTGCTGGTCAAAGACGACGGCATGGACCACGCTTTCGGACAATTCAGGGCCCATGATCGGGGGGAGGCCGCCGGCTTGCTCGGCCCGGAGGCCGGTGTCGTGGCGGGAGTCGTAAAAGTCCGCGGGCGTACCGTCACCGGGCAGGCCCCGGCGCCGCAACAGGCTGGGCGGGACGTGTCGGACCTGCGAATTCTGGAAGCCGAAACTCTTCGTGCCGTGCAGGATCACCTTTCCCTGGTAGATCTCAATTCCTCTCGGAATGCCGCCATTGCAGAGGAAGACATCCGCTCCGGCGTCGATGCACGCGTGTGCCGTCGCACGGATGTAGTCTGTGCTGTCTTCGCCGTGGACCTGGTCATGGAGCGCGACAACGACGACGTCGGCCGAGCGACGGGCGTCGCGGACGCTCTTGGTCAGGCGGTCGAGATCCTCCTGAAGGGGATGAGTGGTGATCGACCCAAAGTTGTCGCCCAGGGTGAACTTTCGGCCCATAAAGAAGAAATCTTTGTCCGTGTCGATTTCCCAGCCAGTCCCGGGGAAGCTCAAAGGCAGGGCTCCCTGGGCACCGCCCATGCGCCGTCCGGCCTTAGCGCGCTCCCAGCCAAACTTCTCGCTGATGCGCCGTAGTTCATCGACCGCCTGGTGGTCCACGTGTAGCGCGGCGTCATAGCGCAGCAGGTTGACCCCGGGGCGGGAGGTGTACCACGGCCCGTCGTCCGAGCCCTGGTATCCAGACGGCCAGGGGGCCGGGAGGTCCATCTTCTCCCGCGGGCCCCAGTCAGCCGCGGCAATCAGCGCAACCCGGCCGTGGGCCGTGGAGACGTAGCAGGGCTCGGCAGCCTCGGTGAGGCTCGCCCCGATGCCGGCGAAGGGGATGCCACCCGCCCGCAGATGCTTCATCGTCGAGAGGATGCCGTTACCCCCGAAGTCCGCCGCGTGGTTATTCGCCGCGCAAAGCGCACCGATGCCCAGGAACTTGAGCTCGTCGACCATCGAGGGAGGAGCGCCGAGATAGGAGTCGGACCAGCCCATCCCTCCGCCGTAGTTCGGCCACTCATCCCCGTCGATGATGGCGCATTCCAGGTTCGAAATGGAGACATCGGCGCTATGCAGGAGGTCGACGAACTTGAGGAAGCGGTCGTCACGGTACTGAGAGATCGGATGCTCGATATACGAGTTCCCCTGGGCCGTCAACATGAGTTCGTCCGTATCAGCCACCTGTGCCTCCATTGCGGGGAATTTCGGCCAGCATTGCTCCGCGGGACTTTGAACCGATCTCGGGCGAGCGTAGTGTATCAAGTTGTCTTACAATCGAGGTTTAGCTAAGCGGGGCCAGAACAGCAAGCGCGTCCTCTGCGGGCGCTGAGGGAGGTGTCGCTCATGACGACCATGCAGAGCGAGCTGGCGGACGGCGGTGCGCCGTTTTTCGTGCGGAGGCTCCCCCCTGCCGCGCGTGCAAACGCAACCCTTCGGGTTGCTATGGTGCTCGTGACACTCGTGAGCGCCTGCGCCAGGCAGCCGGAGTCCGGCGCCTCGGAAGCCAGTCAGCCGACGCAGCCCCAACAGCGGCCAACGCTCACCCTCGCTGCGCAGCGGGAGCTCAGCATGTTCAATTACTACCTGCCGTCCGCTGCGGAGTCCACGGGCGGGCTCACCGCCGTGAAGCAGATCGTACACAACCAGTTGGTTGTGCTAGATGATCGCGGCGCGTGGGTGCCGCAGCTGGCCGCGGAGCCGCTCTCGGTGGCAGGCGGGAACTGGCGCGTCAATCCCGATGGCACCATGGATACGACCTGGAAGCTTAGGCCGAACATAAAATGGCACGACGGCACGCCCTTCACCGCCGACGACCTTCTTTTCTCGTTCACCGTTTACAAAGACCCGGAGATTCCCAATAAGATGGGTGCGCCGCTCCGACTGATGGAATCAGCCACGGCTCCAGACCCGCTGACCTATGTCGTTCATTGGTCTATGCCTTACGCGTTCGCGAACCTGGACCCGTTGGTCGACCCACTGCCGCGGCATCGGTTCGATGAGCTGTATCGAACTAGAAAGGCCGAGCTGTTGAACAGCCCCATGTTTCGGGAGGACTTCGTTGGCCTAGGGGCCTATAAGCTGGTTAACTGGGCACCGGGGTCCCACCTCGAGTTCGCTCCGTTCGATGACTACTACCTCGGCCGTCCTCCCCTGGGGAAGGTTGTTGTGCTGATCATCCCGGACCCCACCACGACGATTGCCAACGTCCTTTCTGGCGGTGTGGACGTGGTCATAAACAACGAAATAAGCCAGCAGTCCGGCCTGCAGGTGAGAGATCGGTGGCAGGGAACCGGGAACCAGGTCCAATTCGTGCCGTCCGACAAGCCGAGCTGGATCGAAATACAGAAGGACACACAGTTTGCGCGGCCGATCAACGGTCTTCCCAACCCTAAGGTGCGTCAGGCATTCCTGTACGCCCTGGATCGGGGCGAGATCGCGGCCTTCTTAACCAGTGGCACTGGCGTTGTTGCCGATAGCTGGATTACACCCAACCATGCAGACCGCCCTCAGTTGGGGGCGTCGATCCCGCAATACCCATACAACCTGACCCGCGCCCAGCAATTGCTGGCTGAGGCGGGGTGGATTCGTGGGCCGGGCGGCGTTCTGGTGCACCAGGCAAGCCGCGAGGCCTTTCAAGTGGAGGCCCGTTTCTCGGATGACGACGAGTCTACCAAGCTCATGGCCGTGGCCGCCGACTACTGGAAGGCGCTGGGGGCGGAGATCAGCCTCGCCACATTGACGCCGGCACAGAAGAGCGATAACGAGTACCGGGCCAAGTTCAGTGGCTTTGCGGGAGCTGTCAGTCCGAACATTCCGACAGGTCTAGCCTCCACTCAGAATGCTTCGCCACAGACCCGCTGGATCGGAAATCGGGGTGGCTACAACAACCCCAAGGTCGACGGTCTGCTGGAGCGGTACAACGTCACGATCGATTCGGCGGTTAGCCTGGCCATCCAGCGGGAAATGCTGCAGGAAGCGATGAACGACGTTGCCTACATGCCAATCTACTTCAAGACCCAGGCGACCCTCGTGGGCGAAGGCGTCACCGGGCCCCGGGGCAGCAGTGCGTGGAACTTCTTCGAGTGGACTAAGAAGTGAGATGATTCTGCTAGATGGGATTTCGCGAGCGGGGTCGGGCTAAGCTAGGACCGGGCCGTCATCGTCTCGCCCCGAAGCCTCCTTGCCGGCCGACGCCCAGTCGGTGGCACTGTGCTCCGCCACCTCGGCCCCAGGCCGGTACAGGCGGCGAAGGGCGTCGACGAGAGCCTGGAGATTCTCAGCTCCAGCCAGGATCTGGTCCGCGTAGCGCTTCACTGTTTCAGGGTCTCGGGCCGCGTCAGCCTCGGCCAGAAGCTCGGCAAATCCCAGGATCGGCGCGATCGCATTGTTCATCTCGTGGGTGGTTTCAGAAAGCGAAGCGAGGATGGTCGGCAGCTGCCCCTCCGGCGGTGTCTCGTTAGGCGCCACCGATGCTGCTCGGGCACGACTGGCTGAGCGGGTGCCGAGTCCGGGCTGCTCGGGAGGCCTGCCGCGCGCAGTAAGGACTCTGTGCTCATCTGCCGCGGCGTCGAGGTGGCGAAGCAGCACGTCCCGAGGGACAGGCTTGTTCAGAAAGCGAAAGATGTGTCCGTCGTTGACGCCCTGGATAGCAGCCCAGAGGTTGGCCTGCCCCGTTATGAGAATCCGCACCGAGTCCGGAGCGCTCTGGCGTGCCCGCGACAAGAAGCCAATTCCGGTCATCCCGTCCATCTTGAGATCGGAAACCACGACCGCGAACGGGCCCTCCTTCGCCAGGAGCTCCAGGCCGGCCACCCCGCTTGGTGCGGTAGCCACAAGGTAGCGTGCTCCCACCTGCTCCCGAAACAGGTCTCGTGCTCCGGGGTCGTCGTCGACGTACAGGATCTTGGGCGGTTCGACGCTCGGGTGATGGGCCATGAAGCACCTCCTGAGGTTCTGGTCGAACAGGGTCACGTCCCAGTCGCTGGTCAGGTGGGTTCATATTGTGTGCACCTTCGTCATTCGGCCTCGGTGGTGGGCGCATGTCGGGTCGTATTTTCGGCGCGATAGGTTCGCCGAACATCATGTGCAACTCGGCGAGCAGGATGTGGCCGGTGGCACGCCGGGCGGTTTTGGTCGGGGCGCCCGGATTTGAACCGGGGACCTCCGGTTCGGCGGCGCCCACTTTTGGCCACTGGGGCTTTGGCCTCAGCCTGCATGTTTCGCCAGCACGTCCAACACGTCGGCCGGGTCGTACGACGCGTCCCATGCCCACTGGCCGAATCCACCGTGCTGATTCACCGCCTGCACCCACTCGTCGAGCGCCCGCCGCTTCTCCCGGTTCTGTGGTGAGTCCTGCCCCTTGACCTCCAGCACGAGCGTTGTTCCGTTTGTCAGCTTGATCAGGAAATCAGGCCGGTACTTCAGCACCACGCCACCGTAGACGTAGTAGACGTCAAAGCCCAGGTGGTCGTTCTTCGCCCAGGCCGCGACGTTAGCGTGGCGGTCAATCTGGTAGGCCTCGGTCGCTTCCCAGGTGCTGTCCACCACGCAAAAGTTGATGTGCGAGTGGTCCGTGACCGGCGAGCATGGCTTACCCGTGTACCAGGTCATCATGTCGCCCGTCGACCGCACCGGTTTCACGGAGTCGAAAACCGGGGTGAGCGCCTGGGTGTTTCCCGCTTAAGACGATGCGCTGCCAGCGCTGGCGCCGCCCGATCTCGTCCAGTTCAATCGTGGTGAGCTGGTCCATGGGCTTGCCCTCGAGAATCGGAGCCAGCTCAGCGTTGGTCGGCGTGTCCAGGGCGCTGATCTGCAGCACAGGAACGCGCGCCAGGTCGAGCGTGAGGCGCGGCTCGTAGGTCCGATCGATACGGACGACGTTTGGCCACCGGATCTCGAATGCGCGCTTCTCAGAGACCGGCTCGATTCGCGTCTTTTTGGCCGGTGGAGGCGGGGGCGGCCCATCGT
Organism: Chloroflexota bacterium; assembly: GCA_016202435.1. GTDB lineage: Bacteria > Chloroflexota > UBA6077 > UBA6077 > SHYK01 > JACQOR01. Next base: position 2,182 of record JACQOR010000033.1, on the reverse strand, counting down.
GGGACTCGTGCGGAAGGAAGGTGAACGGGACGCCGAAGATGTTGACGTACTCCGGCTCAAAGAGCCCCGTCTCCCGGTTCACCTCGTAAGACGTGCGCCGCAGCCCGCGCCCCACCACCTGCTCGCAGAGGAGCTGGCTGGTGAAGGCGCGCAAGCCCATGATGTGGGTCACCGTCCTCGCGTCCCATCCTTCTGACAACATGCCCACCGAGATCACTTTTTCGATCTTTTCACCCAGCTTGCCCGGCTGGCCGATCGTGTCCACCGTCTCTCGCAGCCGTATGGCCCGGTCGTCGGCGGATTCCTTGTGGGCCGGAGCGGCCGCTAACTCCTCGCCGTCGCCTTCGTCCGTTGTGAGCGGCGCTTCATCGCCGCCCTGCATCGCCTCAGCCTTGGCTAGCACCCTGGAATCGATGTGGAGTATTTCCCTCGGTAGCCTAAGATCGCCCGCGTCGATCCGGTGGTGGTCGAAAGCGAAGGCAACCCGTGCCGCCGTGTGGGTGCGATTCGCCACCGTGATCATCACCGGTGGCGCCGGTTGGCTCCCGGATTCCCAGTCCTCAGCCGTGTCCGCCCAGTCCTTACTCAGGAGGACGTAGGCCGTCTTCACCAGATCTGGCAGCGGCGCCTCCGGCTCCGACGGTCGATTGAGGTCCGCGTGCACGTCGCGGTCCATGTAGATGTGGTAGAGGCGAGATCGAAGTTGGGCATCCAGGCGTCCATCGTCGCGCACCACCACCCGCGGTGTCTTGACCAGCCCCGACTCGATCGCGTCGTTCAAACCGAAGTCGCTCACGATCCACTGGAACAGCGCCTCCTCCGAAGACTGATGGCCCGACGGCGTGAACGGCGTCGCCGAGAAGTCATAGGCGCAGAGGATGCCCCGCGCCCGATCGATGCGGTCGAGCCCGCCCACCCACTTCGTCGCCTCCTCCACGTCGTCTTTGGCCACGCCGCGCAGCCTCGTCCCGACCGGCACGCGCCAGGCATGGTGGGCCTCGTCGTTGATCACCAGCAGGTTCTGCGCGCTGGCCAGTCCCCCCAGCACCTCCCGCACGTACGCTTCGTCGCTCTTCGCGCCCCGTTTGTCCACGCTCTTGCGTTTCGCCAGCTGCTCGTCGGTTTCCCATCCGAGGACGTGCCAGTTCATCACCAGCACCTTGGCCTGCCGCAGCTGGTCGAGCAGCCCAACCGGCACCACGCGAAACTCGTCGTAGAAATTGCTCGGGTTTGACGGAATGAGTACCTGGAGACGGTTCCTGACCGTCAGCCCAGGCGCCACGACGAGCACGTTACGTGAGAATCGCCGGTCCGTGGGGTAGGTGACCTTGTTCAGCGCCTGCCAGGCGATCAGCATGGCCATGACCACGGTCTTGCCGGACCCGGTGGCCATCTTCGAGCAGATCCGCGCGAACGGCCCTCCGTCGCGCGGGACGTCAACTCCCTGGCGGTCCGCCTCTGGTGCTTCGACCAGCCAGATCAACGTCTCGATCGCTTCCAGCTGGCAGAAGAAGAAGCGCCGGTCCTCGCGCTCTTCGGCGTCGTGCCAGTATTCCAGCAGCCTGCGCGTGATCCCCGTCGCCCCTGGGTAGCCCGCCTCACGCCACGCCCGCACTCGTGGGCGAATCAGATTGACGAGTGGCAGCTCGTGAAAAACGCCCGGATCGTCGAAAGCGCGCGAGCCGGGCGTGGCGACGACGTAGCCTGCCGGCCGCCGCCCATTCAGCAGATCGAAGCTGCGCCTCTCGCGGTCGTAGCTCCAGTGCTGCTTAGGTTCTTCGTGCGGCGAGGTGATGATCAGCCGATCAATCGTCGCCGGCATCTACGGGTTCTCCGGGAGGACAAGCGGTTCGAGCAGCCGAACGAGCTCGGGCACATCTGTCGTGATTGCATCCCACACCTTGTCCATATCGATGTCGAAATAGCCGTGCACGAGACGATTCCTGAACGCGACGATCTCACCCCAGGCGATCTCTGGGTGTTCACCCTGCGTGTCAGCGGACACCTTGTTGGCGGCCTCGCCGATAACAGTGAGAAGGCGGATTAGAAGCCAATGCCCCTCACGGCACCACTGGCAATGAAAATGGGAACGGGGTTGAATGAGCTCGGTAGCGGGTGAAGCGAGATCGTCACGCCTTGGTGCTGTGAGCCCGAGGATTAGATGGATCCCGGCGGCCCCCTC
>JACQOR010000032.1 GCA_016202435.1 Chloroflexota bacterium | reverse complement strand
TCGGCTCTTCCGTCAGTACGAGCGTCGGGACGGGAGTCGGCACCGGCGTGGGGATTTCGGTGGGTACCAGCGTCGGCCCAGGGGTGTCGGTCGGCACCGGCGTCGAGGTCGGCGCGGGCGTCGACGTGGGCGCCGGCGTGGCCGTCGGCTCGGGCGTGCTGGTGGGCACCGGAGTCGAGGTCGGGGCGAGCGTGTTCGTTGGGAACGGTGTGGCGGTGCCGCCCAGGGTTGGCGACGGGCCGAGCGTGACCGTGGGGATCGGCGTGTTGGTGACCAGCGGCGTGGGGGTGACCGTGCCCACGATGGTGGGGGGCGGGGTGATGGTGACCGGGGTGACGACGGCCTGGACGGTGGAGAAGATGGCGGTCGCGGTCAGGTTAGCGCCGGTGGGAGAAGGGCCAGGGGTGGCGGTGTTGACCGGACAGGGGGGGAAAACCGCGTTGCTGGGAACCTGGGATGGGGCCACCACCACGACCTGAGTGCCCTGGCAGATGGCGACCACCACGCCGCCCTGCTGGAGGGTCTCGTTCGCCTGGTTGATCTGGGCCTGGCTGAACGAGCCTTTGGCGCCCCCGGGGAGGCCGCCGGACTGAGGGTTGGTCAGGTTGGCGTTGCCCGGAGGGACGTAATTCAAGATGGCGTTCATGAGCTCGTTCTCGGTGATGTCGCCGACCACGACCAGGTTCATCGGCGCGCTCAGGCCACCACGGGAGGCGATCTCCTCGCCATCGACCAGGGGGGTGACCTCGGCGACGAACTGACCGCCGGTGCCGTGGGCGGCGAAAGTGAGGTCGTAGCGGTCGAGGGGGTCGGGGAGGGTGAGGGTTTGCTGGCCGCCGCCGATGGAATAGCGGGCGCCCGGGATCTGGTTGGCGAAGGCATCGGCGCCGGGGAAGAAGCCGGTGCTGCGGTTGTTGGGGTCTGTAATGAGGAACTTGACCGCGCCCTCGACGCGGAGGCGAAAGGCGAAGGCCGGGGGCGGCGACGGCTCGGGAGGAGTGGGGGGCTCGCCGGGGACGACGACGGTCTGGAATCCCGGAGGAACCGTAGTGGTGTAGACGACGCCGTCGATCTCGGTCTCGACGATGATGGTGTCGGTGACGCCCTCGATGATGGCGGGCTGGCCGGGCTGGACCCGGACCCGGTACTCGGTGCCGCGGACGAAGGCGACGGACGAAGCGGTGGTGGTCTCGAAGCGGCTGTTGGGGCCGGCCAGCTTCTCGACCCGGTTCCAGGAGCTGCCCAGCTCCTGGTGCAGGGAGATCTTGGCCTCGCCGCCGGGCAGCTTGTCCAGCTTGTTGAGGACGATCTCGGTGTCCGGATCGATGGTCGTGGTGGACCCGTCGAAGTAGGTCACCACGGCGTAGGTGTCGGCTCCGGTGCGGATCCGGTCCCCGACCTTGAGGGCGGCCTCGGTGGTCACGGTGGTCGGCGTCGATGAATCCGCGCGCTGGACCTGGACCGAGCCCTTGAGAACCAGTAGCGTGGTCTCGTCGACCAGGGAAAAGGCCTGCTTGGGCCGCAGGAGCTGGGGGACAGCAACGGCGGCAATGACGATGAGCGCGACCAGGACGCTGATCGCGATTCGAGCCCGGCGGTCCAGACGGTTGAGGCTACGAAGCAACGATGCTACCGCCACACGAATGATGGGGGCGCTAGCGCAGGGGCATTGTACGGGAACCGGAAATTGTTATGGGTCGATCATGAAATTTGTGTGAAAAGATTTACCCAGGGTCTTCACGGACGCCAAACTCCGGACGGAATCAACTCCCTCTCCCATCGCAATGGGCTTTGCCCAAAAAGTGCTTGACGGGGCAGCGCCCGGCGGATCCTCACGGGCGCACTCCCTCCCCCCTTTTGGGGGTGCGGGGGAGGTTGGGGTGAGGGGTCTTCCCCGGTGGCACGAATCAAGTCGGGAGTGGGTTCTTGAGTCCGGAGGATCACCCCCACCCTACCCTCCCCCGTCGAGGGGGAGGGGTTCTTGGTTCGTCTCCCGCCGCGGGGACAGAGGTCCGGAGGTCAGCACGCGCTCATCTCCGATGCGACGGGTGACCTTGATCTGGTCCAGATGCTCCAGGATCGCCAGCGCGAACTTTCGGCTCGTGGCCAGCTGGTCCCGAATCCGGGCCACGGTCGTCCGGCCCTCCGCCAGGATCAGGGCTCGAATCCGCTCCTCGATGTCGCGGTACGTTTCGGCGGCGTAAACGAGGTCGGCGGAGACTTCCACGAGCGTCCCGCGGTCGATCAGGGCCTGAATGAGGTCGGGACTCACGCCCAGTGCGCTGCTGAGCTCGGAGCGGCTCGGCGGGGAGACTCCGGCGACCAGGAGGGCCTCCTCGACCGCGGCGGCGCTGGCCTCCTGCTCGGGTGACAACACGACTTCGTGTTCCGCGAGTCGGAGGAACGGCCCCTGCTCGGCGACGCCCGCGACGTCGAGCAGACGCCGCTCCACTCGGGGAAACACGCGCGCTTCCAGGCCCAGGCGGGCGCGCAATTCTTCCCGCGACATTCCCGGCGCCAGGGGATGCTGGGCATGGTGGTCCTCCAGCTCGGCGCGGACCCGAGCCCCGATACGCTGCCAGCCCGCCGCTGAGATCAGCAGGCGATTCCCGAGATCGATGACCTCACCGTTGGCCAGGGCAGTGGCTACCAGGGACTCGGCCTCCTCGGGGGTCTTGCCCAGGCGCATCGCCAGGGCCCGGAGGTCGACGGGCTCGTGGGCCTGAAGCGTCTGCACGAGCTGCTCCGCGGGGCTGCCCTGCTCCAGGACGCGGAGCTGGGACCCGATCCGCTCTTGGAAACGACGATGGCGCTTGGGGTGGTCGTCGATCACGACGCCGCCGCCCACCGTGAGGTTGGCGGCGGGCGACCGGACGACGAACGGGTCACCGCGCACGACGGCGAGCGACCGGTCCAGGCGAATCTGTGCCCAACCGTCTCCTCCCGGTTCAATGACATTCTGGTCAAGCAAAGCGACGCGCCCCAGCGCCTCCGCGGAGCCGGTATGGAACGTCACCTGGGCGTTGTGGGGCAGGGCTCGGGGTGCGTCGGCGACAATGCGCAGCCGCACGTCCACAGCTCGGGTCGGCGCCAGCCAGCCGGGCAGGGTGAGGACCTCTCCTCGGTCAATGTCCTCGACCGCGAGGCCGACCAGGTTCACGGCCACGCGCGTGCCGGAGGGGGCCGGATCGATTCGCTGCCGGTGTGACTGCAGGCCGCGGATCCTCCCTTTGCGACCACTGGGGCTCAGCTCGATCTCTTGACCGACGCGCAGCTCGCCGTCGATGAGGGTGCCGGTCACCACGGTGCCGAAGCCCGGCATGGTGAATACGCGGTCGATGGGCAGCCTCGGCCACCCGGTCTGGCGGCGCTGGCGCTCGTACTCCAGCAGCCGATCCAGTTCCCCGGCGAGTTCTTCCAGTCCTTCGCCCGTGACCGCCGACACCGGGACGAGACGGACTCCCGCGAGCGAGGTCGGGGCGAGCACTTCCTCCATTTCCGCTGTCACCAGGTCGAGCCAGTCTGCGTCCACGAGATCGCGTTTGGTGATGGCGACGACGCCCGCTCTCACCCCGAGGAGATCCAGGATGGCCAGGTGCTCGCGCGTCTGGGGCATCACCCCTTCGTCGGCGGCGACGACCAGGAGGGCGATGTCGATCCCGCCGATACCGGCGAGCATGTTCTTAATGAAGCGCTCGTGGCCGGGGACGTCCACGATGCTGACCTCGCGGCCGCTGGGGAGCGTGAGCCAGGCGAAGCCCAGGTCGATGGTCATGCCCCGGTCCTTCTCTTCCTGGAGCCGGTCCGGGTCGATACCGGTCAGGGCCTGGATCAGGGTGGACTTCCCGTGATCCACGTGGCCCGCTGTGCCGACCACTCTCAAGGCAGGCCCACCCACCTCAGCCCCATTCTTGGCGCGCCCGATACTGACGGATGGGGAGTTTGGTTGGAGCTGCGACCCGATAGACGGGGAAGGGCTCACCAGGCTGAATGCGTCGGTCGAAGAATTCCCACCGCGCCAGGCCGTCGTCGCTTTCCGGCTCCAGCAGGTAAACGATGAGGTTTCCCAATCGCTGGCCCGTGAATACCACCAGGTCGCCGCTGCGGAAGGAGACCCGGCGGTGCTCTTTGCGGACGGTCAGCACGGTCTCGAAGCGCTCGACACCGGTGCAGATGTCCGGACTCCGCGTCTTCTCGAAGGCCGTGACGATATACGCCTCGGCGTCCAGCTCCATGGCCTTGACCAGTTCCTCCACCCGGATGTTGTGCTGGAGCAGCTTGGAGCCGATTTCCCGGGAGCGAACCACGTAAGCGAAGGGGCGGGGAACCGAGACCGTCGGGATGAAGCGGGCCAGGTGCGGCGTCTCGTAGCGCTCGACGCGACGGCCGGGAATGCGTCGCGCTCGAATCGAGGGCCGATCGTAAGCGAGGATCTCGACCTCCTCGAGGTGATGGACGGGCCAGTCGAAGACCAGAGAGCCATCCGCCGCCCGTCGGGCGGCGCCATAGTTGATGCCCACGAGGTCGTCCGGACTCGGGGCACGCCCGCGGGCAATCGTCTCTTGCTCGGTTTGGTTCAGGAGCGGCACGATCTCGCTGCCGTGCGCCGCGACGTACTTGAGGATCTCCAGCAGGTAGGCGCGGATCGTCTCCGCCCGTGCGTGGAAGTCGAGGTAGGAGTAGGTCTCGAGCAGGATGTCGAGCCGGCCGGTCAATCCCCGGTACTGGCTGCCGAAACGGGGCAGCCCCGGGTAGGTCTCCCAGCCACTGGAGGGGTCGTCCTGGTCCCGGTAGTTTCCATAGAAGAACCCACGTTTGCCGTGCCCGTCGAGCACCGCCTGAGCGACGGCGGGAAGCATCCGGGTCCGAACGTACTGGATCGGCGTGGGATGCCCGCTGGTGGGCGTGTGGGCGGTATCGAAGGTGAGATCGTAGGCGTGGACGGAGCCGTCGGTGGTATGGCAATCGACGACCAGATGGGGCCACCATCGGCCGAACAGGCGCGAAAGGTGGTTGGACTCGGTCGCTTCCTGTTTCATGTAGTCGCGATTCAGGTTCCAGCCCTCGCCGGTGTTGCGGGTGCCCGCGCCGCCAGACGGGCCGATCTGCCCCTCCAGCGCCGCGAGATCGAGCTTCCGATTCTCCGTCGAGATCCGATCGTTCCCGTCCGGGTTGAGAATCGGCACGACCACCAGCGTGAGCTGTTCGAGAAGGCCGGGCTCCAGCCCTCCCAGCGTGAAGTCACGCAGGAGTGCCAGCATAGCCTCCTTGCCCTCGACCTCGCCGGCATGGATGTTGCAGCAGACCAGGACGACGGGAAGACCGAGCCGGCGCGCGGATCCCGGCGTGAAAGCTCCCTGGCCTGACAGCACGGCGACCGGCATCTCCCGCCCTTCCGGCGAGCGCCCCATGGACCCGAGCCGCACGAGCGAAGTCCGTCGGCGCAGCTCCCTCAGGAAAGCCAGGACGTCGGCGTGGAGGGAGGTCTCCGCGTAGTCCGTGCGCTCGGCTCGGGTCAGCAGGCCTGCGTCTGATCGAGCCAACCTTCCCTCAAATTCCGATCTGACGCGGGTCGAAACCAGGGGCGAACGGGTTGCGATAGAGAACACCGTCCCGGAAGAGACCGTCTTCCGCGTCCTCAGTCAGCACGACGGGGACGCCATTCAACCGGGCAGCCGCCCAAATGAGCGCGTCCCATATGGAGATTGAACGCCGCGACGCCTCCTCGCACGCTGCGAGTACGACGGGCAATGAAAGATCGAGGACGCGGAACGCTCGGGCGAATTCAATGATCTGGAGCCCGGCCTCATCGAGACTTAGCGCACGTGGCAAACGAGTGGTTGCCACCGTGAAGAACTCAGAGAGGCACTGGACGCTGAGCACCGCATGGCCGCTGGCGATCAACCTGGGCATGAGCACTCGGGCATGAGCCTGTTTCGCTGAGTCTCTGGGGTCGAATCCGTAGATGAGAAGATCCGTGTCAATGAGAATGGCGCTCGAGTCGGTCCTCGTAGAGCTCATCCCGCGTCCAATTCCGGCCGGTTTGGGGCACTCTAAACGTGCGATGCTTCTGGATGAAATCGTCGATCCGTCGCCAGGCCTCTTCCGGTGATTCGCTCACGACTGCTTCGCACACCTGCTCGATCCCGCGGCGAATCAATTCCGCCTCACTCACGCCCAGCTCAGACGCCTTCCGCTTCAGCAGTTCCTCGTGCTTCTCCTCGATGTAGACCTGTTTGCGAACCATCCTCGCCATCCCATCCTCCGCAATCCGCATTGTACATCGTGGTATACATCACTCGAAGTGCCTGCCTTGGCAGGTGGAGACGGGCCGTTGGTTCAGAGGTTGGGATGAAGGCGAAATCGGCCTGCCTATAATCCCGACCGTGTCCGCCGCCGACATCCCTTCGTTGTCTCTCGACCGGGTTGTGGACTACCCGCGGCCGGGCGCGAGCGGGCCCACTCAGTTCGCCTTTTCTCCGGGCGGGCGGCTGCTCACCTTTCTCTGGAGCGGGCGCGGGGACAGCGCGCGCGACCTGTGGGCGATAGAAGTCTCTTCCGGGGAGCGGAGCCTGGTTCTGCGGGCGAGCGACCTGGGAGCCTCGGAAACCAACCTGAGCCAGGAAGAGACCCTGCGCCGGGAGCGGCAGCGGGTCCGAGACGGCGGCATCACCCAGTACCAGTGGGCGAAAGATGCACCAGTGCTCCTGGTTCCGCTGAACGGCCAGATCTTTGTTGTTCGGGTTTCACTGGAGCCGGCCGGCCCTCAGTCGTCGCGTCGCCTCCTCCTGGAGGGAAAGGGAGCAGGAAGGGCCGTGCACGTCGCGCCGTCCGAGCAGGCGGCGGTGGATGCGAAGCTCACGCCCGCCGGCGATCGGGTGCTATTCGCTCGCGGCGGCGAACTGTGGGTAGTCCCGCTGGAACCGGAAGCGGTCCCAGTTCCGCTTACGACGGGGAGCGGGGAGGCGCTGAGCAACGGCGTGGCCGAGTTCATCGCTCAGGAGGAGATGGGCCGGTCATCCGGTTTCTGGATCTCTCCGGACGGCCGCTGGGTGGCTTACGCGCAGGTCGACGAGCGGCACATCCCGGAATACCCCATCGTGCATCAGGGGGCCGGCCCATGGCGAGTGGAGACGCACCGCTACCCGTTCGCGGGAGCCGCCAATGCCCAGGTCCGGCTGGGCGTGGTCCCGCTGGCTGGCGGTGACACCCGCTGGCTTGACCTGGGCGAGCCGGACGACCGCTATCTTGCCCGTGTGGACTGGCAGAATGGCGACCGCCTGATTGCCCAGATCGAGGACCGGGCCCAACGTCGCCTGGAGCTACGGGCGTATGACGTGGGCTCAGGCGTCGGCCGGCTGGTGCTCATCGAAGAATCCGACGTCTGGGTGAACCTGCACAGCGACCTCCGAATCCTGGCGGATGGCAGCTTCCTCTGGGCATCGGAGCAGTCTGGCTTCAAGCACCTGGCGCTGCACGCGCCGGATGGGACCCGGCTCCGCCAGCTCACGGCCGGCCCCTGGGCGGTGGATGCTGTCGTTCATCTGGATGAGCCCAGGCGCCGCGTCTACTTCACCGCCGGGCGCGAGAGCCCCGTCGAGCGCCATCTGTACTGGGTTTCGCTCGACGGGGGCGATCCGGTTCTCCTGACTGAGGAGCCGGGTTTCCACGCAGCCACGTTCGCGGCCAGCGGCGACTACTACGTGCATACCTGGGAGTCGCTCGGGAGGCCAACCTCCGCTGAGCTTCGGTCGGTCGCTCCAGGCCTGGCCGGGCGCGAAGCGCGGACTGACGTGAGTGACTTCCCACGGTCACAAGCGCCAATCGTCGTTCACGACGGCGGTGAGCTCGCGACGGTGGTTGCGGACCTGCGGCCCCCCGAGCTGGTCGATTTCGAAGGTCCGTCGGGCGACCTTCTTTATGGTGCGCTCTACTACCCGGCGAGCGGACAGCGTGAGAAGCTCCCCGTGGTCGTGTCCGTGTACGGGGGTCCCCACGCCCAGATGGTGACCAACACGTGGGGCATGACGGTCGACATGCGCGCGCAGCACCTCGCTTCCCTGGGCTTCCTTGTGTTCAAGCTCGATGGCCGAGGATCGGCGCGCCGCGGTCTGGCAT
>JACQOR010000029.1 GCA_016202435.1 Chloroflexota bacterium | reverse complement strand
GTTCCCCGAGACTTCGTCCCCATCTCCACTCGTTGTCAGGTCACCTCGGTCGTCGACCCGGGCCCTGCTCGCTTGGCGGAGAGTTGACCAGGTGAATTGCCCGCTGCCGTTCCAGGGCGTCAAATGGACCACGCTCCGGCGGGCCTGTCGTGCCTGTATTTCGGGTGGGCGGAGAAGGGACTCGAACCGCTGACCTCACGGACATGGGTTGCGAGAGGGTGTCCACGGGACGCCGTTTTTCGTCTGTCTTCATGCCTGGACGACGCCCTGTACGGGATTCTTGGGATGATTGGGAGGAAAGGAGGTCAGATTGAAGCGCTACGACGGAGCGACGTACGGGGATCGGATCTCAGGCGTTTACGACGAGTGGTTCCAAGCAGGTCTGGACACCGAGGCTGCCGTGGCTTTTCTTGCTCAGGCGGCGCGCGGAGGACGGGTGCTGGAGCTGGGGATCGGGACGGGTCGAATTGCGCTACCGCTGGCTCAGCTCGGTCTGTCAGTGGAGGGTCTGGACGCCTCGCCGGCCATGATTGAGAAACTCCGCGCGAAACCGGGTGGCACTGAAGTTCCCGTGACCATGGGCGACTTCGCGGACGTCGACGTTAGTGGTTCCTTTTCTCTGGTCTTCGTCGCGTTCAACACGTTCTTTGCTCTGCTGACCCAGGAAGCTCAGGGTCGGTGCTTTCGGAACGTGGCGGCCCACCTCGAAGTCAGCGGCGTGTTCGTGCTCGAGGCGTTCGTGCCTGACCTGACTCGCTACACACGCAACCAGAACATCTCTGCGCGCGGTGTCGAACTGGACCGACTGCACTTCGACGTTTCCGTCCATGATCCGGTGACGCAAATGGTGCAGGCCCAGCACGTTCTTGTCGAGAATGGACGGGTGAGCCTGTACCCCGTGGCGGTGCGCTACTGCTGGCCGAGCGAGCTAGACCTGATGGCGCAGTTGGCTGGGCTCCGACTCCGGGAACGCTGGGGCGGATGGAGCCGGGAGCCCTTTTCTGACGAAAGCCAGAAGCACGTCTCTGTCTACGAAAAGCTGTGACGCAGCTGTGCGATGTTCACGCCCCACCGCGCAGACGGCGGAGTACAGTGCTTGCATGGTTAAGTGTGCCGACTGTGGCCTGCTCGCGCTGCAAGATCGCCGGATGTCTCCCGAATCCTACGAGGTGGACAGACGCATCAGGGTGTCCGGCGCCACGGACATGGCCGTTGTCTGTTTTGCTCATCAGCGAGATATTCCGCGGGAGATGGAAGAGCAGCGCATCCAGCGATTCTTTCGGAACCCATCTGAGGTGCCAGGTGACCATTCATGGTTCGACCTGCAGCAGCTCCTGGCCCAGGAGCGGTGCTGTCCCTGCTTCCGGGCGTACCACCCAGGTCTGTCGCCGGCTGCGCACACGAAGGAGCCCAGCCTGGGGCGACGCGACGCGCGGGGGTGAACACACTGCCTACCTCGGGAACGCTTCCCGCACGCCGCCGTCGACGGGAATCATGGCGCCGGTCGTTTTCGCCGACCGGTCGCTGGCAAGCCAGAGCACGGCCTCGGCGACGTCATCGGGAGTGACCCGGACACGCAAGAGGTTCCGCTGCCGGTAAAAGTCTTCCAGATCGTCGGCCCTGATGCCGTAGGCCGAGGCGCGCTGCTGCCGGAGGTCCTCCGACCAGAGACCGGAGTCCTCGAACACGGCGTCTGGATTCACCATATTGACTCGGATGCCGGACTCGCCGCCTTCGATGGCCAGGACCCGGGCCAGCTGGGCCTCGGCGGCCTTCGCGGCGCTATAGGCGCCGAAGTCCTTGCCCGGAGCAGGGACGTTCTTCGTAGCGACAAACACCATCCCTCCGCCAAGGCCTTGTTCCTTGAAGAGCCGCAGGGCTTCGCGCGCGACCAGGAAGTGGCCGGTGGCGTTGACGGCCAGGCTCTGTTCCCAGACGGTGAGGCTGAGCGAATCGATCGGCGCCACGTGAGCGACTCCGGCATTCGACACGAGGACGTCTAGGCCCCCGTAGGTCAGCCGAGCCAACCGAAAAGCAGATGCCACGGATTCCTCGTCGGTTACGTCGAGTCGCGCGGCGATGGCGTGGCCCGTGCCGTGGGCCGCCACGATCTCGGCTGCTACCGCTTCGGCTCCCGCCTCGTTCAGGTCGGTGATCACGACGTGGGCGCCCTCCCTCGCGAGGCGCCGAGCGATCGCTGCCCCGATGCCGCGGGCCCCACCCGTGACCAGCACAATGCGACGTGCGAGCTCCCGTTCAGGAGGAGCCAGCGTGAGCTTGTACAACTCCAGCGGCCAGTATTCGGCCTCGAAGGCGTCCTTCTCCGACAGGGACGCGTACCGGTCAACGGCTTCGGCTCCGGCCATCACGTCGATGGTGTGGTGGTAGATATCAGCGGGAATCAGCGCTGAGCGAACGTCGCGGCCAGCTGTCCACATGCCGAGACCGCGCACCAGGACCACGCGCGGAGCGGGGTCGAGGAGTGGCTCATCGGAGTGGTAGCGCTCGTAGAAGTCGACATAACGTTGGACGTATCCGTCCAGCTCGCGTCTGATCGCGTTTACGACGATTCCGGAGTTGCGCGGATCGCCGACCTCCGCGAAAAGTGGGTGCCGCTTGGTATTGAGGAGGTGATCCGGCGTGGCCGGTCCGATGGCCGCCAGTTCGCGGGCGCGAGGGGACTCGAGGAACTTAAGGATGTCCGGGGAGTCGTCAAAGCGCAGGATCTTGCGGGCTTGAGTGCTCAGTGCGGCGCGCAGCGCAGGTGCGACTCTTGCGGCCACGTCCCTTCCGGCTGCCACTGATGTTGGGGCGAGTCGTGCGCGAGCGGGCGTTCTTGAGGGCGGCCTCTGGCAGTTGATGAAATCCTCGGCCTCGGTCACCAGTGTGACGTGTTGCTCGTAGGCGGCACGAGCCGTGTCCCCCCACGTGATGAGCCCGTGATTCATGAGCACGACGCCGCGCAGCCCGGAATCTTGGGCTCGGAGGCTCACCTCTTTAGCCAGGGCGAAGCCGGGCCGCCGGTAGTCCACCACTGCCACCGAGTCGCCATAAACGCGCCGGACGGTCTCTCGGCCCGCTTCAGTATTCGTCAGAGAAAGGATGGCGTCTGCGTGGGAGTGCGCCACGGCATCGGCGGCGAGATACCCGTGGAGCAGCGTCTCGATAGAGGGTCGTGGCGCGCTGGGGTCGTCCATGCAGCGAGCCAAGTACGCAACCATCTCGGCGTCTGACATGTCCTCGCGGGTCATGCTGGCACGGATTTCTTCCAGGCGGACGGCCGGAAAATCTGTGGGTCGCACGGCTTTCATGTCCGAGCCAGAGCCTTTGATGAGCAGCAGTTGGATCGGGCGGCCAAGGAGGTCAGTGTCGGTTACCTTGACGGAGGTATTCCCGCCTCCCCACAGGACGAGGGCGTCGTCCTGCCCCATAATCCGCGACATGTAGACGAGCTGCTCAAGGGGAGTTCTGCCCGCCTCGGCGTCGTTCCAGCGGCTCCTCAGGGCGACCTCCAAAAGTTCGAGCTCGCTGCCATTTTAGCGGGAGCATTCCGGTGAGCCACGACCTGACGCACGCGGCTGATGAGGTGCTCGAGCCCCACCTGATCGCCGCCATTGAGCGTCTCACGTCCTCACGCTTCTCGACGAAGCGCATCATTGAGGAGATGCGATCCACTCCGCAAGGGGAGGCGGCCTACGCGGACGCGGTGGAGCTCTGCGGTGGTGAGTCCGATCCGATGGCAAAGCTGATCGTGCATGGTCAGACGATCCCCGAACTGCTCCGACGCTCGGGCCTTTTGCGGTTCGCCGGGTTCATACACGGCGCCCCCCAGGAGGATGATGGCCTCAGCGTTCCTTCCTGGTGGCGCCGGGCGTAGGGGTGTAGACGCCATTCGTCGCGGGGAAAACGCGGCCTGAGCTTTTACGTCGCAGGCGTCGGCGCTTCGGGGGGGCTCGCGCGTTCGCGCCGAATCATCCGCGCCGGTGAATCCGATGGGACCGCTTCGCAGGTCCGCCCTCAAGGATCAAAGAAATGTCACAAGAAACAGTCAGTAGCGAGCGTAGGCGTGCGCACTCGTTGACAGGGCGGCAATAGGTACGCGTATGCTTGCAGTAGCTTGCAGCGCCGGAGGCGCCTGTCCCGAACGATTCTCGCCCCGACGCGGGCCGCCTGGTAGCTGTCGCTCTTGTTCTTGTAGCCCTCAGCGGTTGGGCCATCGTGCTCGCAGAGCTAGCTGACGCGGGCCCTTTGAGCAGCGGCATTGGGGGCGTGGCGGCTTCCCCGTCCGCGGTGCCGACGCGGACGTTGGTGCCGAGCCTCACGCCACGGCCGACGCTGACTGCCGCTCCGACGCCGACGGCGTCGGAGGCGGCAGCTGTCCTCGAAGCGACGCCAACGGAGGCACCCGGTGGGGCGGAGTCTCCAACGCCGGCAGCTAGCGGCGAGACCCCGGAGCCATCTGCTACGGTAGTCCTGCCTGCATTTCCGACGAGTCCGCCAACCGCGACTTCAGTGCCGCCGACCGCGACTGCTACCCTGACAGCCCGGCCGGCTTTCCAGGAGAGGACCGTTGAGCCGGGTGACTCACTGTCGGGGATCGCGAATGCTTTCGGGGTGAGCTCAGACCTCATCGTCAGCGCGAATCGCTTGCCGGCCGACGGCGTCATCTTTGTGGGGCAAACGCTCGTCATTCCGCGTGAGCCGGGCGCCGTTCACATCGTGGTCGAGGGTGACTCTGCTTCAGAGATCGCCCTGAACTACGGGGTGTCGCTGGGGGCTGTCGTCGAGGCGAATGGACTGGGTGACGCGGGACTCATCTTCATCGGCCAACGGCTGCTTCTTCCCGGAGGCCGAACGCCGTCGCCGAGTCCCCTCCCGGCGACCGCGACGGCGACGGCGGCCCCCGCAACCGCGACTCCCGTGCCGGCGACCGCCAGCCCAACGCTACTTCCGCGGACCCCAACGACGGCGGTAAGTGGCACTCCAACGATCGCTCCGGTGGGGCGCGGCGGACCCGGGGCCCGCCTCCGCTGGCCGGCCGTGGCGGGACTGTCTCAGCTCTTTGGCGAGCAAGGGCACACCGGTATTGACATCATGGCAGACATGGGTGCTCCCATCACCGCAGCAGCCGACGGCCTCGTCGTGGTGGTCGCCGATAGCGACATCGGCTATGGCAAACGCGTCGAGATCGATCATGGCGGCGGGGTATCGACGTTGTACGCGCACCTGAGCGCCTTCTCAGTTAGCGCAGGCCAGAGGGTCACCGCGGGGCAGCGACTGGGTGCCGTTGGCGACACCGGATTCTCTTTTGGCCCGCACCTCCACTTCGAAGTTAGGCTCAACGGTGTTCCGGCGGATCCCCTCCCGTATCTTCCGTAGCGCGGTCTCGGCGTCGGCGGCGCTGCTGACGGCTGCATGTGTGATTGGCTCCGCGGCCCCGTCGGCTCCGGCTGGTAGCAGTGCCCCGCAAACTGGCACGGAACCGGCGATCCCCCGCGTGACGCCGACGGGCCTGCCCGGCCAACTGGCGTTGGAGGAGCGCGCCGCGATTCAACTGCAGCAGGAGGTTGATGCGGGCCATCAGCCGTGGCGCCTGGAACCCGAGAGCGTGGCTCGCGCCGCGGCCGAGCCCGAAGGGGTAGACCTTTCCGGAGCGCGGTATCTCGTGGTGGGGCTGCCGCCTGATGCCGGGCGGAACCGGACGCTCGTCCGTATCAGCACGCCGTCCGCCACGCTGGAGGTCGAGCTCGTCCAGCCAGCGCGCCAGGGCCCCACGGGGATATGGGCGGTCAAGGCGTTCAGGCGCGTTCAGTAGACCGGAGGAGGAAGTCCCCCGCCTCTCCGGCCGAGGACCGACATAGTAGAGCCTATTGAACAGACGGCGCAGGCAGCCCGATCGTTGGCGTCAGAGTGTCCGGGGTGGTCGGCGTCGCGGTGGCTTCCGAGGTTGACGGCGTGGTCAAGGTTGGAGTTGGGACTGGCGGCTCGGTAACCAGCCGCTCCAGGTCGCCGATGATGATGGAGCTCACCGTGTAGAGCTGGCCTTTGCCTTCGACGAGAACGTACGCCGCCGTGGCGCTGACAGTTTGCCCACCGAAAAGGACCTGGTGCTGCGCGCCATCCCTCGCGGTTAGCGTGGCGATTACCCGCGGACTGTCCAGCTTGTAGGGCGTGCGATCGGTGACTTGATCGAGCACTTTGGCCTGGGTGCGCAGTTTGGAGAGGCGATTGACGACGCTGCTGACCCGGTTGAAGTCGGCCGCGTCGCCGGACGCGAATTTCCAGCCAAAAGGCTCCAGCTTTTCGAACGCAGCAGACCCTGACGGCGTGGAGACGTCCAGGCGAGTGATGGATCCTTCTTCGACCTCGAGCGCGTAGGTGGGCGCACCCTCGGCCGGCGCCGGGTTCTTCGTCTGCAGCACCCAGACGGCAACCGCGAGGACGGCGAACACCAGCACCATTGCGAGGGTTGAGCGGCCCATCAGGAATGCGGCCGACGCAGGCTTTCCGGCTGCATTGCTAGCGGCGCGTCCACCAGATGACGCCGCCCAACCCGAGGAGGATCATTGGCAGGAAAACGCTGCCGGAGAAAAGGACGAAGTTACTCTGGACCTGCGTCAGGAATAGCGGGCGCCGTTCCTCGAGTCGGGGACGGGTTGAGATGAGCTGATCGGTTTCGGTGACCCAGTTCAATGCGTTGAGGAAGAAGTCCCTGTTCACTCCCAGGTTGAGCGGACCGTTGGCCGCGAACTCCGATGATCCAAAGATCACGGCGCGGTTCCTTACCCGCTTGAGAGTGCTTTCCATTCCGGGGGGAAGCCCTTCCTGGACCTCTGGGTTCTCCACGACTTCCACGGAGACGGCCAGGGCGAGCGGCCCTTGTTTGTCGACGCCCTCCTCGTAGGCGGCCTGCTGGCCGAGGTTGGTCTCGAGCCAGGATCTAGTTCCCGAGCTGAGTGCCAGGCTCTGAACGTTGATCCCCTGCGAGAACCTGGGGGTCTCAATGTTGGTCGAGGTCGGGAACACCGCTGCCCTGGTAGCGAAGTCTCGGGTGATTGAGTGCTCGTTGTACTGGCCGACGATGAGCACAGTGGCGTCCTGGGGGAAGGCGCTCAGCGGATCTACGACCACGCCCTTCCCGAAGGTCACCTCCCACCGTTTGACGAGGTCCTCCACGTTAGAGTCGTTTGGAACCGCGTCCACGAGAAGCACGAGCTTCCCCTTGGCATCAAGGAAGCGGTTGATCGCCGCGAGTTCCTGGGGCTGGAACGCGCTGCGAGGGGCGGCAATGATCAACGCAGCGGCGTCGGAAGGCACCTCGCCCGTGGCTAGAAGGTTCAGGTTCTCGACGAGGTAGTTCTCCTGCTGGATTTGAGTCCTGAGGTTGGAATAGCCGCGATCGTCGAACCGCTCGATCTCTCGCTCGCCGTGACCGACGGAGTAGTAGACCTTGAGTTGAGTGGGATTGACCAGC
The DNA here is from genome assembly GCA_016202435.1 of Chloroflexota bacterium. Taxonomy (GTDB): domain Bacteria; phylum Chloroflexota; class UBA6077; order UBA6077; family SHYK01; genus JACQOR01. The sequence continues at coordinate 16,629 of JACQOR010000029.1, read as the reverse complement.
TTGAGCAACGCCGTCGTCATGTGCGCCTCGTCGCTGGTGATGGTGGTTTGGCGTCGGTCACCCATGCTGAACACCACGGTCCCATCGACGCTGATCTTCTCGAGGTCGGCTAGCGAGGGCTGCTGGAACGTATCGATCATCTCCCAAGACACTTTCCCGTTCGAGCGCTGCTCGTACTCTTTGAGTAAATCCTCGGTTTTCTGCCGATCGGACAGCCCCCCAGAGAAAAACGCCTTCGCATGTACCTGTGCCGGGAGATCACCCAGGATCCTGAGCGTGGACTCCGAGAGAGAGAAATCCCCCTGGGCGGTCAAATCCCACCGCTGATGGAAGCGGACTGAGACGACGTTGACCAGCACCAGAATGCCGATGAGTGCGGCAGAGAGCACGAGAGTGTTGGACCCGTACACCCACTGGCGGCCAGTGACGGTCTGTAGAGCCTTGTCTGGATCGATGGCGACGTAGAGCCCAAAAAGCAGGGCCGAGGCACCAAGCGCGACTCTGGATAGCGCCCCGAACTCGCCGGCAACGAGGGCCGCGCCGCCTGCCACCAGCAGCGCCAGCATTCCTAGAACCGCAGATGGCTCTCGAATTCGATCCAGGAGGCTCACCGCCACCGCCTCGCGCTGATGATCTGGGTGGTCACAAAGAGACAGCCAACGATGACAGTGAAGAAGAAGACGACATCTTTCGTGTCGACGACGCCCCGCAGCATGTCCTGAGACCGCTGACTGATGCTGATGAAGCGGGCGACTTCAGCGGCGGCGCCGCCCAACGTGAGCACATCCGCGAGCCAGAGGAGCAGCAGGACGACGAAGGTTACCGCTGCGGCAATGATCTGGTTTTGTGTGAGAGAGGACGCGATGAGACCAATGGCCATGAACGCCATCCCCTGGAGCAGGATGCCCAGGTAGCCGGCCATCATCGGGCCCCGATCCGGATCGCCGAAAACTTCGAGCAGCGTAGGGAAATAGAGCGTGACTGCCAGCATGAACGCGAGAAAACCCAGGCTCGCGAGGTACTTGCCAACAACGAGTTCGACCTCGCGAATAGGCTGCGTCAGCAGGAGTTCGAGCGTTCCCGTTTTGGCCTCTTCGGCGATGAGGCGCATGGTCAGAAAGGGGCCCACGAAGAGGAAAGTGATGCTGAAGTTACTCAGAAGCGGGCGGAGGACGGCTTCCCGGCCTGAGGTCACGATGGCGAAGAACAGGATGCCCCAGATCGCGACGAAGAACGCGGTCACCACCCAGGCTACGGGCGACACAAAGTAGGACCGAAGCTCGCGCTCGGTAATCGCAATGATGTTGCGAATCACGCCGCTGGCGCCTCGGAAGTCACGAGTTGCACGAAAACATCTTCCAGGCTCACGGAGGCTGGTCTCAGGCCCCTCAGACCCCAGCCTCGCTGAACGACCGTGCTGGCAAGCGCCTCGCGAAGATCCGCGTCCCTTTCGCACTCCACGGAGTACACCGGAGCATCCGCGCCGTTGGAACGCGTGCGCACTCCGATGACCTTTGGTAGGGAGTTGAGGGCCGCCAGTACTGCCTCCTCGGGACCTCTGATCTCCATCTCAATCGTGTCAGAACCCGCCATGCGGCGCTGCAGGTTTTCGGGCGTGTCAATCGCGACAACCTTTCCCCGGTCGATGATGACGACGCGGTCGCAGGTCATCGAGACCTCGGGCAGGATATGCGTGCTCAGGATCACAGTGTGCTCCCCGCGGAGGTTCTTGATCACGTGGCGGGTCTCGACGATCTGTCGCGGGTCGAGGCCGATCGTCGGCTCGTCGAGTACGAGTACATCCGGGTTGGGCAACAACGCTTGTGCCAGGCCAACGCGCTGCCGCTGACCCTTGGAGAGCTTGCCAATCAGCCGGTCGATGAACTCGGTGATGCGGCACTTCTCTGCGACGTCGTCGATTCGGGATCGCCGAGCCGAGCCATCCATGCCTCTGATCTTACCGACGAAATGGAGGTAGTTTCGGGGCGACATGTCCGTATAAAGCGGGACAGTTTCTGGCAGGTAGGAAATGTGCCGCCGAGCCTCCAGTGAATCCTTGAAAACATCGAACCCTGCTACGATGGCGCGGCCACTGGTTGGCGGCATGTAGCCCGTGAGGATTCGCATGGTCGTGGTCTTGCCGGCGCCATTGGGCCCGAGGAATCCCAGGATCTCGCCTTTGGCCACTTCGAAAGAAACGTCGTCGACAGCCACAAACGGGCCGTAATGCTTGGTAAGCTGGTCGACGATGATCAAACGCACAAACCCTTCGATGCGCTGAGGACTGGGCCGGTCAACGGCCTCTGTACCGGTTCCCGCGGCAGGATCAGCTTCCCCAACTCATGACTTCGCAGGCTCGCCCTGCTCCGCCTCGTCGATCAGCATGACCGGAATGCCGTCGCGAATGGGATAACGTCGCCCGCACTTGTCGCAGACGATCCGATCGCCATCGAGACGGATCGGCGTCTTGCAGACGGGACACGCGAGAATGTCAAGTAGCTCTTGGCTGATCATGGTAGCTCCTACGGGCAGACGACTGAGGAGTAATGATAGGCGGTCGGGTGGGGGCGTTATCAACCTGACCGCGCGTCTTGTAGGCCCACGCCACATATTCTTATCTGGTCTTTAGCGAAACGCGGGGATCGCCACACTGAGGAGTAAGGCGAAGTCGGCCCACGCCAGGCCAGCAACGCTGATAGCCGAGCCGGCCATCCTCGCCCAGGGAAACCGTCGGGCCTCAGTGATTCCCACCGCAAACACGATCGCCAGGCTAGTCGCTGTCGCCAGCAGCCCCCAGGGGATGCCTCCACGCAGCGGGGACGAGGCCGCGATGGCGACGAGCCCAGCAGCGGCCGCGGGCGCGCTAGCCATGAGCGCGGCCGCGATAGGCCACCGGCGCGGAGCCACCTGCCCGAGGCTGGTCACGGCGAGTGCAACTAGGCTGCCGATGCCGGCCAGAGAGGGAAACAGGTAGCGCGCCTGTGACTGCACGAACTCTCGGTTGTAGGCGGCCAGGGCGACTGCCATCGCGAGGACGGCCCCAAAGAGCACTATGAGCGGCACTCTGCTGGAGCCTTGATCAGGGGCGGGGGCACGCCGGGAGGGCGCATCGGAGGGATCCGGTGGATGGGCCATGAGCGCCGGGGCACCCAGAACCACCAACAGCGCGAGCGCGGTGTAGGCAGCATAGGCCTGCTCCTGCAACGGTATTCCCATCCAGCCGAAGATCCCCCAGAAGCTCTCATAGGTGGTTCTCAGGCGGGCTTCAAGTGCTGGGGCGGCGGGATCAGCACTCCGGAGTTGGCCCACTACCACTTCGTCGTGGCGCCGCATCGCCAACAGGTCGTCCCAGCCGTAGATTGCCCCGTTCCGGGCAAACCACCAGCCAGAAACGAGCAGTGTGATTCCAGCGACGAAGGTCAGCTCGCGACAGACCGTGGGCCAGGGGCGGCGAGCGAGCCAGCGGCGCTGGTAGACGAAGGCAGCTAGAGCGACCGGGAAAAGCGCATACGTCGTCGTCTTCGTAATCAGAGCGAGGCCGATCAAGCCGCCGAGCAGGATCGGAGCGTGCCAAGCGAAGCCGCGCCGAAGGCCGGTCACGACTGCGAGCAGAATCGCCGCTCCTATGAGATTGCTGAGGGCGTCGTTATTGACCGCGGCGGCCATATACGTGTGCATAGGGAGGAACGCCACAAAGCCGGCAGCGATGAGGGCTACGTCCGGGCGTCCGGGTGCGACGAGGAGAGCCAGCCGTGCCGTCATGTACACCAGCGCGGTGCCCAGCGCGACAGAAACGCCCCGAAGGGCGAGGATGCGCTGCGATGGTGGCAGAGCACTGGATGCAAGATAGACGGGCGCCGCGAGAGCGTAGTACAGCGGTGGTTGATGGGCCTCGTATGTAATCGAGTCGACGTCGGCGTCGCGGAACTTGGAAGCCTTCAATCGCTCCAAGAGCTCAGCGTCCCAGGCCCCTTGTCGGAGTATGGGAAGGGTGCCATGCTCTGCGATCTCGCGGACGTAGTTGAAATGTGCGGGCTCGTCGGGGTTATTCCAGGCGGGCACCGAGACAGCGTATCCGGCCGCAATCAGGATGAAGGCTGCGGCGACCAGATGGACGCCGACCGGCAAGCTACTCCTCGATCTTCTTAAAGAGTGGCTGCGGCGTTGGGAGGGGCGTTCCGGACTCAAGGCGCTGAAGCGTCCAGCCCCGGGCCAGGAGATCGTCGGAATATCCTAGTAGGCCATGCAGTGCGTCGGCTGAGAACGGCAGGAACGGGTAGGTCATGACTTTCAGCGCGTTGATGAGAGTCAGCAGGCCCCGAACCGTGTCGGCGCAAGCCGCGCGATCTTCGTGAATCTGACGCCACGGTGCCCTGTCGTCCAGGACCTTATTACCGAACTGGGATAACGCCATGATCTCACGGAGCGCGTTCTTGAAGTGGCAGCCCTCCAGCATCTCCCGAACGGTTGCAAGAGTCTCCACCGCCCGGGCCTCGACGATCTCGGTGACTTCGTTCCCGCCGTCGGGCACTTTTCCGCCGAAATTCCGCACAGTGAACGTGAGGGTCCGGTGGACGAGGTTGCCCCATGACGCCACCAGCTCATCGTTATTTCGACGCCGGAATTCCTCCCAAGTGAAGTCCGCGTCCCGGGTCTCCGGCATGTTGGCTGCGAGCATGTAGCGGAGTGGGTCTGGGTCGTATCGCTGCAGGAACTCAGGCACCCAGATAGCCCAATTCCGGCTCGTGGAAACTTTGGCCCCCTCGAGGTTGAGGTACTCATTGGCGGGTACATCCGTGGGCAGGGTCAAATCGCCCCGACCCATCAGCATCGCGGGCCAGATGATCGTATGGAAGACGATGTTGTCTTTGCCGATGAAGTAGTAGCTCTTGGTAGGCTGGCTCCACCATGGCTTCCAGCCCTCGGGATCACCGTGCGCGGCACTCCACTCGATCGTGGACGACAGGTACCCGATGCAGGCCTCGAACCAGACGTAGATGCGTTTGGTTTCGAAGCCGGAGAGGGGGATAGGCACTCCCCACTCGATGTCACGGGTAATTGCCCGGGCCTGCAGACCCTGCTCCAGGAATCCCCTGGTGAAGCTGGCCACCTGGGGTCGCCAATGGGTTTGCCGCGCAACCCAATCTTTCAACCTCTGTTGGAAGTGTCCCAATTGGAGGAAAAAGTGTTCAGTGTCGCGGACGACGGGCTGCTGGCCACAGAACCGACACTTGGGGCTGATCAGGTCGGTGGCGTCGAGCGGGTGGCCACAGTTGTCGCACTGGTCCCCTCGGGCGCCGTCAAACCCGCATCGGGGACAGGTCCCCTCGACGTAGCGGTCGGGGAGGAACCGGTTGTCCTTGGGGCAGTAGAGCGCCTGCATCGTGCCCTTCGTGATGTGCCCGCTGTCTAGCAGGCGTAGAAAGAAGTCTTGGGCTACCTCACGATGGTTGTCGGTGCCGGTTCGGGTGAAGATGTCGAACTGGATCCCCAGCTGCTTCCAGGTTTCCTTGAACTCGGCGTTGTACTGGTCGGTTACTTCTCGCGGTGACCGACCTTCCTGCTCGGCGCGTACCGTTGTCGGCGTCCCATGGTCGTCGGAACCGGAGACCATGAGCACCTCGTTGCCGACGAGCCGGTGGAATCGCGCGAAGATGTCTGCCGGCAGGTAGGCGCCAGCGAGCTGGCCGACGTGGAGCGAGCCGTTGGCGTACGGCCACGCCACACAAACCAGGACTCGATCAGCCAAGACACACTCTCCTGCTAGTGCCGGGAATGCCGTTCAGATCCCGGGGCGGTGCGGCTCATGGTGTCGCCCCAGTGCCGACTTCGGGTGCGCTCTCAATCGTTCGCCAGAGCATCTCTTCGCAGAAGAACTTGAGGGGGGCATTGCCCCCCTCTCTTGGCTGTCCACCAGGGGTTTTCATCCGTAGACGCCACGCATCGCATTGCGACGAATCATAAGGAGCTCCCCGACCATGGCAATGGCGTCATGCACCGGACGGACCCGGCTCGAAGCTCCATAGTACCAAATCACGGGAACCTCCCTGATCGTGTAGCCCCGGCGCTGGGCCACGTAGAGCACCTCAACATCGAAGCCCCAGCCGTCAATCACCTGGCGGCGAAAGAGGTCCTCGGCAGCCTCTCTTCGGAACGCTTTGAACCCGCACTGGCTATCGTTGAGTCCGGGTAAGGCGAGCCAGCGGACGAGCGCATTGAACGCGCGTCCCATGAGATGACGATACAATGGCTCACCGATTCGCTTCGCCCCCGGAGCTTCCCGGGACCCGATGGCGATGTCCGCTCCCGCCTCTAGCACCTCGACCAGCCCCGGGATCTGGTCGGCTCCGACCGAGGAGTCGGCGTCGAACTCGACGAGGAACCGGCCGGCCGCCGCGAGCATGCCGGTCCGGACCGCCAGGCCCTTGCCACGATTGGCGAGGTGAATGACGCGGACCCGCTCGTCATTCAACGCGAGCTGTTCCGCGACCTCACCTGTGCCGTCTGTGCTCCCGTTTTCGACGACCAGGATCTCGGCCGACGCGCGCTGCGCATCAAGGAAGGCGAGCAACTGGGCGACGGTGCGGGGCAGGCGCTCCGCCTCGTTGTACGCCGGAATCACCACCGAGAGTTCAATATTGGCGGACTGGGCGGCAGGGCTCCTCACGTGAGCAGGGCGAGTAGATAGTCGTCATGTACGCGCCGGCTCGCCCCCAGAGCACCGCGTTCAGCGAGGAACTTCGGCAGGGTGAGGAGGCCCGTGAGTTGACCGCGAAGGCGCGCCCGGGCAGCGGGCTCCCGAAAATGGCGGAGCGCTGAACTCGCCAGGCCCAGCTGAGTCGCCACGATCCTGGCCCAGTATCGCCGCCAGGCAGCGCCGGGAAGGTCGCGCGCCAGGATCCAGATAAAGTTCCGCCCACAGTGATAGCTTGCCATTGGCCCGCCGGCGGTCGCACTGAGTCGATGCCTGACTACGGCCCTTGGGGCATAGATGCACTTGTAGCCTTTTAGCTGCGCCCGAAACGCCAGGTCCACGTCCTCACAGTACATAAAGAAGCGTTCGTCAAACGGCCCGACGTCGTCGAGCATTGCTCGTAGATACGCAGCCGCTCCTCCTGATGCTCCAAATACCTCGTCCTCGCGATCATACTGGCCGGTGTCCACTTCCCAGACGCCCCGGCTGTCGGGCACGCCCTCTCGCAGGAAGACGTCACCCGCTGAATTGATGATCTCGGGTCGATCCCACAGCACCATCTTGCTCGCCACCGATCCGGCCTCGGGATGACGCCTGAAAGCAGCCACGAGTTCTTCCACCCACGACGGCTGAGCAACCGCGTCATTGTTCAGGAGGACCAGGACGTCGCCATTGGCCCGGCGCAATCCATCGTTCACGGCCCGCGCAAAGCCGCCATTCGCAGCCCGCCTGATGAGGCGGATTTCGGGAAATTCCTTCTCCACGATGTCTGCCGAACCGTCCGTCGACGTGTCGTCCACGACGAGGCACTCCATCGGGGTGTACGTCTGTCCTCGCACTGAGTTCAGGCAGTCACGCAAGAAGCCCTCCCCGTTGTAGTTGGGGACGATTACGCTGACGAATGGGTGTTCGCCGAGGGGCTGGACCACCGGTGGGCGAGCCGTGCTAGAGGCCGGCGCGGAGCGCTGCTGCGTAGACGGCGGCGATGGGAACGCCGCGGTCGCGGGCAACGCGGGCACAATCCTCGTACTCGGGAGCCAGCACGTCCTCGCCGTCAATGGTCTTAATCTTGACCTGAATCAGGCCGAAGGCCGTCTCCACGGAGGCGTTTCGCCTCGGCGTCATCAGCCGCTGCGCACTCCGGAAGCGAACGCCTAGCGAGCTTGTCTCGCGGAGCACGGCTCTGGCAAGCCTGTCGGCCTGCGCAGGGTTGGCCAGGATCGTGAGTACGACGCCGGGACGATTCTTCTTCATCTGGGCGGGCGTAAAGAAGACGTCGAGGGCTCCGGCGTCGAAGAACCGCTCCATAGCAAACGCCAGTTGCTCGGGGGAGCTGTCGTCCAGGTTCGTCTCGATGACGGTGATCTCTCCGGTGTAGAGGTCAGTGGCGGTCGGCGCCCCGACCCAGAGGCGGAGCACGTTGGGCCATGCCAGATCCCTCGCGCCAAGCCCCACACCCACGGCGTCGATAGTCATGGGTGGTTGGGAGAAGCTGGCGACCGTCGTCAGAATGGCGGCTCCAGTTGGTGTGACCAGCTCGAACTCCGTCGCCATAGGGCGTGTCGGCGCCGCTACGCTGGCTATTAGCGCGAGCGTGGCAGGTGCCGGCAGCGGCAGAACACCATGCGCGCTTTGCACGGCCCCGTGACCGAGCGGCAGCGGCGAGGCGAAGCATTGGTCGATCCCCAGCGCATCGAGTGCGATTGCCGCTCCTACGACGTCGACAATCGCGTCGATCGCTCCCACGTCGTGGAATTGCACGTCGTGAGCCGAGACTCCGTGGACACGGCCTTCGGCTTCAGCGAGCCTTCCGAAAATGGAGAGCGCTCGCGCCCTAACGCTCGCCGGCAACCCGCTTGACTCGAGGATTTCGGTGACATCTTTCAGGGTGCGATGCCCCGGATCGGGATGCTCGACGCTGACCTTGACCTGGGTGCCAGCGAGCCCTGCCCGAGTGGACCGAGCGACATCCAGCTTCCACCCGGAGAAGGGCAGCTTCTGCAGATCGCTTTCCAGGGAAGCGGGTTCGAGCCCCGCATCGATCAGAGCACCAAGGACCATGTCACCGCTGGCTCCGCTGAAGCAATCGAAATAAGCGATCCGGGACGCGCCAAATCCGCCAGCCAATGAAGTCCTATCCGTTCTCGCGGAGCTGCCAGAGCCACTCGAGCGCATCACCTACAAGGAAAAGCGACCCGGTCACGATCGTGGCCCCGTCTGCGGGCTGCAGCTCCCAGGCTCGAAGTACGGCGTCTCCGACCGTGGCTGCCAATTCGCAGTGCATTCCGGCCGCCTGTGCAATCGGGAGTATCTGTTCCGGCGGACGAGCCCGCGGGTGACTGGAGGTGGTGAGGATCACGCGCCTCGAGACTGGAGCCAACTCCTCAAGGGTTGCGCGCAGATCTTTGGTCTCGGTAATGCCCAGGACGAGCGTCGTAGATCCGCTGGGCACAAGATCCCCAATAGTCACCGCCAAGGCACGTGCCGAGGTCGGGTTGTGCGCTCCATCGACGATGGTCAGCGGATGCGCCACAACGGTTTGAAAGCGGCCCGGCCAATGCACATTTCTGAGCCCAGAGCGAATGGCCTGGCTGGAAACCGGCCAGCCCTGCCGGGCCATCAGCTGCGCAGCCGCGACGGCGAGCGAGGCGTTGTCTCGTTGGAACCGACCCACTAGCGGAGTCTCCAGGCCTGAAAGGGATTCGAGCGGTCCCGTCACGTCGAACGAACCTGAGTAAGGAACCGCCGCTTTCCAGCTCACATCGCCGCCCAGTTCGTGGGTGCGAGCGCCAACGTCCGCAGCACCTTTCTGAATGGCGGCAGCTGCTTCCGGTTCTTGGCGGCCCACGACAATGTCGATGTTGCGGCGGGCGATTCCAATCTTGTGGGCCGCGATCTCGGCCAGAGTGTGGCCCAACACCTCAATGTGGTCCATACCGACAGGCCCAATCAGACCGAGAAGCGGCTCCAGCGCGTTGGTCGCGTCGTTGAGTCCGCCGACCCCGACCTCCACGACCGCTAACTGGACGCGAGTCCGAGCAAAATGAAGCAAGCTCAGGGCAGTCCCCACGTCGAACGTGGTCAGTGGGCCCAGATCCGTTTTGGCGCGGTTGATGACATCGAGCGCCTCATCCATCGCTTCAAAGGCGTCTGCAAGCTCCTGCTCCGTGATGTGGTCGCCGGCCGCCCAGGTCCGCTCGCGGTAGCTGTAGAGGTGCGGCTGGGTGTATCGGCCCACTCGATAGCCGGCCTCCGTCAGGATGGACGACAACAGCGCCGCCATTGAGCCCTTACCTTTGGTCCCCGCGACGAGAATTGTGGAAAAGGACGCTTGCGGGGTACCCACAAGCTGCAGAAGCGCTCGCATGCGGTCGAGCTTGTGCTGCTGGGCTCGGGCTAGCTCCTCCCGAGTGCGATGGGTTTCAGAATAGCCATAGATGCGCTCAACTACGGACCAGTAGGGTCGGGACGAGTGGCTGTCGGGCGTAGGGAGGCGCCAGGGGAGGATGGAGCTGGCCGCCGTTGCCGGGAGGGGAACGGCGGCGTTCACCGCGCGCCCCTGGCCGCGGCGACCCGGTTCGCGATGCGGGCCGCACTCGCACCCGCCCCAATTCCGTTATCCACGTTGACAACCGCCAGCCCGGGGACACAACTCTGGAGCATGGAAAGAATGGCGGCCAGCCCGCCGCTCCCCATTCCGTAACCTTTGGATGTGGGGAGTCCGATCACCGGAACGTCGACCAGCCCCGCCACCACGGAGGGCAACGCGCCATCCATGCCGGCGACAACAATGACCGCGTCAGCCCCCCAGGCAAGCAGCCCTTCTAACGGATTCACCAGCCGGTGAAGGCCTGCCACTCCAACGTCGGCGACCAATCGGGTAGCGCAGCCCATTTCTTGGGCGATGACCTGCGCCTCTTGAGCGACGCCAAGATCCGACGCCCCCGCGGTCACAATGCCCACGTTTCCGCCCGTTGACACGACCGCTGTGTCGTCGCGGCGGAGGACCGCCATCCGTGCCAGTGAATACCTGTCGATCTGGTCTGCGCCGGCTTCCCGCTCGAGGAGTTGAAGAACGCGAGGTCGCACCCGGCTGACGATAGCGCGGCCTCTCCTGTCGAGGAAGCCACGCGTAAGCTCCAAGACCACCTCTGGTGTCTTGCCTTCTGCAAGGATCACCTCAGGTACGCCCGTTCTGAGGTCGCGCTCAAAATCGGCGTTGATAGCGGAGTCGCTGAACACCATATTCGCCGTGCCCAGCGCTTCCCGGAGAGCCTTGAAAGGGTCCTGCACGGGCGCCCTACTCACATTTCGAGGTTGGCCGGATTATAGGTGGCGAGTTGCCGTGCCCTGGGGATGGGATGGAGACGGTCTACGGCGGCGGGCACGCACCCTACTCGGCCGGATCGTTCCGTCGTTGCCGAGCGACGCCCCGGCGGTTCAGAAGTAGAGCGTGGCCCTCGCGGCAGCGCCCTCCTGCGCGACCGCCTGATCAGAGACTGCCCCATCGACGTAGGTGATGAGATCGTCTAGAGATATCGCTCCGTCCGCCAGGCTTTCCTCCGAGACCCAAAAGCGCACGTCGTCGCCGTGCTCTTTGGCGTCTCGGAGAAAGGTCTCCATAGTCTCGAAGTCGGCGGCCCGGAGCCGCTCGTGGAGCTGGCCCACGATCGGCCGGTAGATGGGAGACCAGTCGTCCTGGTTCACAGTTACTCGCCTTAGCTTGAGGGCGGCGGCCCGGCGAAACAGGACTCTCACCGGAATGTCTAGAGCCGTGGCAGCCCGAACCAGGGTGGCTATCTGGAAGAAATTGTTAGAAGTCCCGCGCTCGACGACGATAGCGAGGGGCTTCTGAGTGCCATGGCTCACGGCTGGGAGTTGCTCTTGCCGAGCGCGTCGCGGAGGGTCTTCCAGGGCAACAGGGCGCACTTGATCCTGACGGGAAACTTCCGTACTTCGCGGAGCAGCCGGAGGTCCCCCAGCGCCACGTCCGGTTCCTCGTCTGGGCCTTCGAGCATGGACTCAAAGGCGGTGATGGTTGCGTCAAGATCCGCGCGCGTCTGACCGCGGACGCAGTCCGCCATCATGTCAGCAGATGCCTGTACGATGGAGCAGCCGCGAGCTTCGAATGACGCCTCTGTGAGGCGACCGCTGTCGATTCGCGCGTATACGCTGATCTCGTCCCCACAGAGCGGGTTGTGCGAGTATCCAGCGACGTTGGCGCCATCGAGCTTGTAACGGTTTGCAGGCTGGCGGTAGTGAGCCAGGATGACTTGCCGGTAAAGGTCCTGAGTCACGCAACGACCGTGTGGGCCAGACTACAGGAGGCCCAACTGAAGCTTGGCCGCCTCGGGCAGCATACTCATGTCCCAGGGCGGATCGAAGACTAGCTCAACGTCAGCGTTTACCACGGTAGGAATCCTGGTGAGCTTGTCCTCGACCTCGATCTTGAGGATCTCGCCCATGCCACAGCCAGGCGCCGTGAGGGTCATCTGAACGTCCACTTTGCGGTTGCCCTCTTGGTCGGGCGTCACCTGAACGCCGTAGATCAGCCCCAGGTCGGCGATGTTCACGGGAATCTCGGGATCGTAGCAGGTGCGGAGCTGTTCCCAAACCAGCCGTTCGACGTCGTCGTCCGAGCGGACTTCGCCCATTGAAAGCTCGGCCTGCGGCACGAACTCGCGTCCGATCGCATCCGCGTCCTTCGCCTCAATGCGGACCATTTGGCCGAACTCGGTAAAAACCGTGAAGCCGCTGCCCATTTCCTGGGTAACAGTGACCCGCGCACCCTCGGCGAGGAGCACTTCGTAGCCGAAGGGCACCTCGGTCGCGATGATGTCACGGCTAATCGTGACGGAGTCATTCCACACGGCTGACTCCTGCCTTGCTATTCATTGAAGACGACCTCTTTCTGACCTTTCAGGGCACCATTCATTGTGTGCCAAGCAAGGGTTGCGCACTTCACCCGGTTAGGGAACTCCCGGACACCCGCGAGGGCAGTCAACCTCCCCAGGAGATCAGCGTTCGGTTGCGTATCACCATCGCCAGCTACCATGCGGTGGACCTCTTCGAAGAGCGCCTCGGCCTCGCCGGTGGTCTTCCCTTTCACGCCGGAGGTCATCATCGACGCGGACGCCTTCGAGATCGCGCAGCCGTGACCCTGGAAGGCGATGTCGGTGATCACGTTCCCGTCGAGCTCGACGAATACCTTCACCTCGTCGCCACACAGCGGGTTGTGGCCCTCGGAGACCCGGTTGGCCGTCTCCAGCGAGCGGAAGTTTCGCGGAGAACGGTTGTGGTCAAGGATCACCTCCTGGTAAAGCTCACGGAGGTCCGACATCAGGAGAAGACCTCCTTGACTTCATCGATGGCCTCGGCCAAGACGTTGATCTCATCCAGCGTGTTGTAGAAGGCAAAAGAAGCACGCGCGGTTGCTGCCAGCCCGTATCGCTCCATCAGCGGCATCGCGCAATGGTGGCCGGCACGGATCGCAACGCCGTGCTGGTCAAGAATAGTACCTACGTCGTGAGCGTGGACGCCGTCAACAAGGAAAGAAACGCAGCCGGTCTTCTCAGGGGCATTCCCAAGAAGCCGCACGCCCGGGATGGCCGCCAGCACTTCGGTGGCGTAATCGAGGAGATCGTGCTCATGGCGCGCAGCCGCTTCAACCCCCACCCCCTGGAAGTAGTCCACGGCCGCGCCAAGGCCAATAGTCCCGGCGATGTTCGGGGTGCCAGCTTCAAATTTGTAGGGCAAAGAGTTGTAGGTGGTGCGCTCAAAACTTACCGTGCTGATCATGTCGCCGCCTCCCTGAAAGGGGGGCATCTGGTCAAGCCATGCTGTCTTGCCATAGAGCAGGCCGATTCCGGTGGGTCCGAACAGCTTGTGGCCTGAGAACGCATAGAAATCACAGTCGAGGTCCTGCACGTCGACTGGCACGTGAGGCACCGCTTGGGCGCCATCCAGGAGCACCGGAATGTGCATCGAGTGCGCCATCTCGACCAGCCGCTTAACCGGATTGATGGTTCCAAGCACGTTAGAGACGTGCACGACGGAAACGAGGCGGGTCCTGGAATTCAAGAGCTTGGCGTAGGCGTCCACGATCAGCTCGCCGTCGTCAGTGATCGGGATCACCCGGAGCTTCGCGCCGGTCTGCTCGCAGAGGAGTTGCCAGGGAACGATGTTGGAGTGGTGCTCCATCGCCGAGATGACAATCTCGTCGTCCGCGTGGATGAACCTGCGTCCGTAGCTGTGCGCCACCAGGTTGATGGCCTCGGTCGTCCCGCGCACGAAGATCGTCTCTCGGGGATCCGGCGCATTGATGAACCTGGCGATGTGTCTACGGGCAGCCTCGTAGTCGGCGGTGGCCCTCTCGCTGAGGTAGTGGATCCCGCGATGGATATTCGCGTTTTCTTCCCGGTAGTAGCGAACCACGGCGTCGATGACCGATTGGGGCTTCTGGCTCGTGGCCGCGCTGTCGAGATACACCAGGGGTCGGCCGTGGATGAGCTGCTTCAGGATTGGAAAGTCCTCGCGAATCCGCTCGACGGGGAAGCCGTTCTTGCTCATTTGCGTCATGCGTGTGGTGATGCCCTAGACCGGTATTGCGGACTTGACGGCCGCGCTAACGGCATCTTTGAGGAGGGTATCCGCGAGGAGGCGCAGTGAACCGGTCGCACCCGCTCGGACGACGTCCGCCGCGAATCCATAGGCCAGTAGTCCGATGGCCTCCTCGGCATCGAGACCGCGGCTGCGCAGATAGAAGAGTGCGTCGTCGTTGGGTGGACCGGACGCAGCACCATGGGTGCAGCGCACATCATCGGCGAGAATCTCGAGTTGCGGTTTGGCATCCACGGTTGCACGCGTCGATAGCAGCAGATTCTTGTTGGTTTGAACGGCATCGGTCTTCTGGGCGCCGGGACGCACCACGATCTTCCCGTTGAAGACCGCCGTCGCGCTATCCGCCACCATGCCTTTGTAGAGCTGTCGGCTGGTGCAGTGCGGGACGGCGTGATCGATCCTGGTGTGGTTGTCCAGATGCTGAGTCCCGCTCCCGACGTAGGCACCATTGAGCACGCACTCGGCTGCTTCACCACCGAAAGTCACGTTCAGGTCCGCGCGGACGAGGCGGCCCCCGTTCTGGAGTTGAAGGGATCGATAGCTGCTATCGGCATTCAACAAGGCCTCGGTAGCGCCGACGTGGAGGCCTGCCTCCCCGGCCGCCACAAACCGGCAGTGCGAGAGGATTGCCCCCTCCTGCAGGTGCACTTCGGTGACCGCGTTGGCGAAAGTCGATGCTCGTCCGAGCGAGAGATAAGTTTCCGCCACGGTGCCCTCAGCGGCATGGCCCATGAGGATCAGCAGTCGCGGATAGGCGGCCGCCGGTCCGGGGGTTTCGATGGAGGCAAAGACGACGTGGATGGGCTCCTCGACTGCCGCACCGTTGCCAAAGTAGAGCACGGCGCCGTCCACAAACAGGCCCGTATTGAGTGCCGCGAACGGGCTCGGGTCTCCGCTGGACAGCCTGCCGAAATTTCTTTCGGCGAACACCCAGCTCTGGCCTGATGGTTCGCTGAACGGGCTCAGGCGAACCCGGTCGGGGAGCCCGTCGGTGTCCGACAGCGTCGGAACAAACCGTCCGTTCACGAACACCACGCGAGGAGCAGCAATGCCCAGTTCTTGGAGGCGCGCGGCAACGAGCTGGAGAGCCGCGTTCGGTGGGTCTTGCAGCACTGGTTTGATCGGGACGGAGCGGATCGGCGAGACGTCGGTGTATTTCCAGTCCTCGTCATGGAGCGAAGGGAAGCCCGTCTCCTGGAACCGCACCGCTTCATCGCGCTTGAGGTCATGGACCCAGGTCGGTGCGCCGGCAGCGGATTGGTGCGCTAACGCGAGCAGATTGAGCCCACTGAGATTGAGCCCGCTGATTGAAGAAGGAGCCTGCATCACCGAGTGACCTCAGGTCGACCGCCAGCGGCAACTTCATCGCGCACCCAGTCGTAGCCGCGCGCTTCGAGCTGGTGGGCGAGATCACTGCCGCCGGAACGAACGATCCTGCCGCCAATGAGGACGTGCACGTAGTCTGGAGTAATGTAGTTGAGGATGCGCTGGTAGTGGGTCACGATGATGGTGGAGCGATCCGGAGCTCTGAGCTGTTCCACCGCGTCGGCGACAGTCCGTAGCGAGTCTATGTCCAGTCCCGAGTCGGTCTCGTCGAGGATAGCCAGTGCTGGCTCCAGCACCGCCATCTGGAGGATCTCGGCGCGCTTCTTCTCTCCCCCTGAGAACCCCTCGTTTAGCGACCGCTGGAGCATCGTTTGGTCGAAATCGAGGAGCGTCTGCTTCGTTCTGAGCAGCTCGAGGAACTCCATCGCGTCGAGTTCTTCCTGTCCGCGATGCTTTCGCTGGGCATTGAGGCCGGCTTTGAGGAAATACGCGAGGCTCACGCCCGGAATCTCGACGGGGTACTGGAACGCCAGGAAAAGCCCCTCACGGGCCCGATCCTCCGGGGCGAGATCGAGCAGGTTCATTCCCTGGTAAGTCACGTCACCGGCTGTGACCGCGTAAGCCGGATGCCCAGCCAGTACCTGGGCCAGGGTACTCTTCCCCGAGCCGTTGGGTCCCATGACGGCGTGAACCTCGCCCTCGCCAACGGTGAGGTCGATCCCTTTCAGGATTTCCTTGCCGTCGATGGACGCGTGCAGATTCCGAATCTCAAGCATCTTGATAGCGTTTCTCCGTGATCTGGCTAGCCGACCGAGCCCTCGAGGCTAACTCCAAGGAGCTTCGCGGCTTCCACCGCGAACTCCATCGGCAGCTCTCGGAAGACGTCTTTGCAGAAGCCGTTCACGATCATCGAGACGGCGTCCTCCGAAGAGAGTCCGCGCTGACGGGAGTAGAAAAGCTGGTCCTCGCTGATCCGCGAGGTGCAGGCC
>JACQOR010000028.1 GCA_016202435.1 Chloroflexota bacterium | reverse complement strand
GCGACGGCGGGAGGCAAATTGCGGGCACGGTTACTCCCCAGCGAATCACTAGACAAGAATAGGGTCACTCCTCGAGCTAGGAATAGCGCTCTTCGACCCATGGATCGCCCCGCATATGGTAGCCATAGCTCTCCCAGAAGCCTGCGCGGTCGCGATCCATGAATTCCACACCCCGCACCCACTTCGCGCTTTTCCAAAAGTACAGGTGTGGGACGACGAGCCGGACCGGTCCTCCATGGTCAGCGGGCAGATCCTGACCATCTGCCTTGTGCGCGAACATTACGCCCGGGCGGAGCAGATCTTCGAGCGAAAGGTTCGTGGTGAACGAGTTCTCGGCGTGAATCATCGCGTGCGTCGCTTGCGGCCTGACTTTCACGAGGCTCATGATCTCGGAGAAGAGCACGCCTTCAAAGCTCATATCTAACCGGCTCCAGCGGGTAACGCAGTGGATGTCCTCGGTTGTCGTGGTTTGTGGGAGAGCCATCAAGTCATCCCAGTTGAGGCCCATGGGCTCTCCGTCGATGAGGCCGAAGAGCCGCAAGCTCCATTTGTTCCGGAGGATCTTGGGGACTCCGCCATAGTGCAGCACCGGCCATTTCTCAGTCAGTGCCTGCCCCGGAGGGCGCCGAGCCTCGATCTCAGGGGGCAGGCCTGGTTTGCGAAGAAAGCTGAAGACCATTTCCGTGCCTCGTTTCCTTGGTCAGTGAAATTCTATCGCCGGAAGCTGCATAAACAGTTGGTAGAGTCTCTGATTGCCTGCAAGTGAGGTGCCCCATGACTCAGTCTGACCAGAGAACCCGGATCGAGAAGGACTCCATGGGAGAGATGCACGTGCCCGCTGATGCGCTTTGGGGAGCATCCACGCAGCGCGCCGTTCTCAACTTTCCCATCTCGCAGCTCCGCTTCAATCGCCGATTCATCCGTTCTCTCAGCCAGATCAAGCAGGCCGCGGCCCAGACCAATCGAGAGCTGGGACTGCTCGACGCCGACAAGGCGGACGCGATCGTCGCTGCCGCCCAGGAGGTCATCGACGGCAAATGGGACGACCACTTCGTCGTGGACATCTTCCAGACCGGCTCAGGCACCTCGACCAACACCAACGCCAACGAAGTTATTGCCAACCTCGCGACCCAGAACCTTGGCAGCAAGGTCCACCCCAACGACCACGTAAACATGTGCCAGTCTTCCAATGACGTCATCCCCTCCGCCATCCAGCTGGCCGCCCTCACCGCCATCGAGGATGAGCTCATCCCCGCCTGCGAAGAACTCCGGGATGCGATGCTGGCCAAGTCCCGTGACTTCTGGGACATCATCAAGACCGGCCGAACGCACCTCCAGGATGCCACGCCAGTACGGCTGGGCCAGGAGTTCCTCGGCTATGCCGGTCAGATGGACCACGGCATCCGCCGCCTGCGCTATGCCCAGCAGGAGTTGGGCGACATGCCGCTGGGGGGCACCGCCGTCGGAACTGGTGTGAACAGCCATCCCGAGTTCGCGACCCGGGCTTGCGCATTGCTCACCCAGATGAACGGCGTCAAAGTGTGGGAGACGGACAACCACTTCCAGGCGCAGAGCACCCTCGACGCGCTCGTCGCCGCCAGTGGCATGATTCGTACGATTGCCGTCAGTTTTTTCAAGATCTGCAACGACATCCGCTGGATGGCATCCGGCCCACGTGCCGGCATCTTCGAACTGCTGCTCCCCGAGGTCCAACCCGGATCATCGATCCTGCCGGGCAAGGTGAATCCGGTCATTCCCGAATCACTCGCCCAGGCCGCCGCCCACGCGGTCGGCAACGATACAACCGTCATGCTGGGTGGCATTTCCGGCAACTTCGAGCTCAACGTGATGATGCCCGTTAGCGCCCACAACCTCCTGGAGTCGATCGATCTCCTCGCATCGGCCACGCGGAATTTCACCGCGCAGTGCATACGCGAGATCGAGGCGACCGAGAACGGCCCGGCCATGGTCGAGAAAGGCCTGATGCTCGGGACGGCGCTCTCACCGAAGATTGGCTACGATGCCGCGGCGGCAATCGCCAAGGAGGCCTACAAGACCGGCGGCACCATCCGGGAAACCGCGAGGCTTAAGACCTCGCTCACCGAGGCCGAGCTGAATCAACTGCTCGACCCGACCAGCATGACCGAACCGGGCCTCTAGGCCAGCGCGCTAGTCGGCTTTTTTCACCGCACCGCCAAGGGGGGATGATGACAGCCAGCAACGGGTTGATGTCCGCATCCCCGGAGATACAGGCCCTGGCTGACCGGCTTGCCCGTTCGATTCACGGCGAGGTCAGATTCGAGCGAGGAGCCCGCGCCCTCTACGCGACAGACGCGTCGAACTACCGGCACGTCCCCATCGGCGTGGTGACGCCCAGATCGCTGGACGACGTGATCGCGGCCATGTCCGTTTGCCGCGAGCACGGCGCGCCGGTGCTTGCCCGGGGCGCCGGCACCAGCATTGGCGGGCAAGGCTGCAACGCCGCGGTAGTCCTCGACCTCTCCCGACATCTCAACCAGATCATCGAGATCGACTCAACCCAGCGACTGGCGCGAGTCCAGCCAGGCGTCATCCTAGACTACCTGCGCACCAGCGCCGAGCGGCATGGACTCACGTTTGGACCCGATCCGGCCACGCACGCCTGGTGCACGCTCGGTGGCATGATCGGGAACAACTCGTGCGGGGTCCACTCGCTGATGGCCGGGAAGACCGTCCAGAACGTGGAGGAGCTGGACCTTCTCACCTACGACGGTCTGCGACTGCGCGTCGGACCCACCTCCGAAGACGAGCTCGCCCGCATCATCGCCGCAGGCGGCAGACGCGGCGAGATTTACCGCCGGCTTCGCGACCTTCGCGACCAGTACGCGGATCTGATCCGCACTCGGTACCCGAAGATTCCTCGGCGGGTCTCCGGCTACAACCTCGACGAGCTGCTCCCGGAAAACGGGTTCAACGTCGCCCGGGCGCTGGTGGGAAGCGAGGGCACCTGCGCGATGGTGCTCCAGGCCGACCTGCGCCTGGTCGACAGCCCTCCGGCTCGCTCCTTGCTCGTGCTCGGTTATCCGGACCTCGCGGCCGGCGGCGACCGTGTCCCCCAAATCCTGGGTCACGGACCGATCGGCCTGGAAGGCATCGACGATCGCCTGGTATCCAACTCGCGGAAGAAGAGCCTCAATCTCGGAGGTATCGACCGCCTACCGGCCGGTGGCGGTTGGCTGCTCGTCGAGTTCGGGGGGCAGACTCGCGACGAAGCTAACCAACGCGCGCGTCACCTCATGGACGAGCTGAGCCCGGATGCGCACGGCCCATCCATGAAGCTTTTCGAGGACGCACGCGAAGCTGCCTCGGTCTGGGCCGTGCGGGAGTCCGCCCTCGGTGCGACGGCCCGAGCGCCCGG
>JACQOR010000027.1 GCA_016202435.1 Chloroflexota bacterium | reverse complement strand
GGATCGGATCCATCAGGCCGTCGCCCGAGAATGAGTCCGGAGTGACGTTGACGATCCCCATCACGTAAGTGCGGGTACCCCAGCGGGGAGCAAACGTGCCTCGCAGAGTCACGCCGCGCCTGCCTCCAGGCGCTGCCCGTTCGCGCGCCCGAGTCGTTGAGGTGATCGTGCGGTCATTCCGCCCTTGCCTCCAGGCGCTGCCTGGCGAGAAGGCCATCGTAGATCGTCTCAATCTCTTCGAGTAGCGCTTCACGGGATACGGCGGCGGTGAGCGCGGCCGCGACCGCGGCGCCGCCGGCTCCTACGCCTTCCTTCACCAGGAAATCCTCGTACCGCCGAAGTGCAGCGTGTCGAGAGTGTGCAAATGACAGCGTTGTGGCTAGCAGGGGATGGGGGCCAATCTCCCGCATGAGGCCGGAGACGTCGGCGGACGGATCGTCCACGACCCATCGGGTCGTGGCGATGCCAAGCTCGGATCCGTCAATAGCCTGGCCCCGCGCGTCCGAAAGCCGCCGCATGAGGGCCAGCACAGCCATCATCTGGCTCCCACCGGCCAGGAGTAGTGGACATCTGACGGACAGCGCACCCATGGCGATGCCTGCCACCGCGGGCTGCATCGGGTCTCCGAGCACGGTCACGGCCCCCAGAGGGTCTTCTCCAGCATCGACCGTCAGGTGGGCGAGCGCGGCGCGGGCGACGCGGTTCTTCAGTTGGTGGGCATTCCCGGCGAGGCTACTGCTCACGCGCCCTTCCGCCTGAAAACCGAGGGCCATAAGCAGGGCCAGGGCGGTGGTCGTGCCCCCCGGCACGCTTTCGCCGAGCACGAGGTATTCGTGCTCTTTGCCGAGCGCGATTCCCAGCCCAAAAGCCCGATCGAACAGGGCGCGGGCGTCAGGGACCGCGCGGCCCTCTGAGATCAATCCGCCCGGCTCGCCACCCAGACTGAATAAAGGCGCATCAGGACGCACTCTGCACCCGGCGTCCACGATCAAATGAGCGATAGCGGCGAGCCTCAGAGCCGCCAGGGTGATGATCGACGGCCCCGGCGGGCCGAGAGGATTCGATGGAACCCCCGCGATGCAGCGTGCGGCGCCGTGGGCCAGCATCTCGGCATCTGCGGCGGCAGTGAAAGGGATGAGTTCAAGAGACGCACCCGCGGCCGAGATCCCGGGTACCAGCGCCGTATCCGTGGACGCAATTACGCACACGAAGAGCGGTCGCTTGCCCAGCAGACCCGCGGCGAGGTTCGCGCCTGCCTGCTCGGCGACTGGGAACCGCACCGGGAGGGTTCGGATCGACTCGTGGAGGCGTGCGATCACTGGGTAGTGAATCTCCAGAGCAGCGGCAGCACCATGGCGACCGTGACCTCCACGATCTCGCAGATGGCCCCATACACGTCGCCGGTGAGCCCCGGAATCTTGGTCAGAGTGTAGCGCGCCAGCAGGATGGTCGTGATTCCCGCTGCGGCCAGGGCCGCGAGCCCGGCGATGCCGGCGGACAGCACGAGCAACAGCGCGAGAGCAGTGGCGATAGGGAGCTCCCGGCCTGTCATGGACGAGCGAAGCGCATGAGATAGCCCCGAAGAGCGAGCGCTGGGGTAGCGGGCCGCGGCGAACACCATCGCCCAGCGGCTAGCGGCTCCGAGGCAGATCAAGGCCCCGAACCGCTGCTCCCCAGGCAATGCCAGCACGGCGGAATACTTGAGAAGCAAGCTCGTTGCAGCACCGACCACGGCGAAGCTTCCCACACGGCTGTCTCGCATGATTTCGAGCCGGCGCTCCGGGGAGGTGAAAGCGAATAGCCCGTCGCAGCTATCCATCAGACCGTCCAGGTGAAGCGCACCCGTCACGATGGCCAGGGCTATGACGACCGCGATCGCGCGCAGCTCGGGTGTAGCGACTGGAGCCAGCAGCGCATCCAACGTTGCCACGATGCAGCCGATGACCGCCCCGACCAGGGGGAACCAGCGTGACGATCTCCCCAGATCCGCTTCGGCGATCGGCCGCCGGACCGGCGAGCGGATGCGGGTCAGGAACTGAAGGGCAACGAGAAATCCGGTCACAGGGCTTGCAGCAGCGCCGCCGTGATGAGCGTCGTCAGCTGGCTCAGCTCACCGGTCGCTCCGATGACGTCCCCTGTGAGTCCACCGAGTTGCTGCGCCGCGATCCGTGAGGCCAGCAGGGAGCAGGCGAGTCCGGCTCCCAGGATGATGAGGCCGGCGACTGTCGCGACGCCCGCGGCAACTCCGGCGGCAGTAGCGAGGCCGACCGCGGCTCGGAACGGTGTCGCCCCGTCTTTGAGGGCCCGGCTGAAGCCGTGCTCGGGCCGCGCGTATGGGTACAGGTAATAGCTCAAAAGCGTGGTGGTGCGGCCCGCCGTGGGGGCGACGATGAGCGCTATCCACCGGACCTCATCAGCGAGTGAAGCAATGGCGATATAGGTCACCAGGACTACCAGACATCCGGCTAGAGTGCCGGTGGTGCCGGCATGCGCCTGGTGCATCGCTGCCAGGCGCGACTCCCGTCCCGGGCCCGCCGCAAAGCCATCAGCCGTATCGATTACGCCATCCAGGTGAAGCGCGCCGGTAATGGCGACGAGAGCCGCCACGTCGAGCGCGCTGGCCACCGCGGGATGGAAAAGGGCGCGGGCTGCGGTGTCGACCAAGAGTAGCAGGCCACCGATTGCGGCCCCGACGGCGGGGAACCAGCCGATGGAGGCCCCGAGGTCTTCGAGTGTGATCTCGCGGCGAACGGGAGAAGGGAGACGAGTAAGGAACTGGAGCGCCACCAGGAAGGAAAACATGCGCCCTCCCGAACTCTCTCCTGGGAGAGCATTGGATTTCGGCAGCTGAACGGTGTCAGCTCCGGTTCCCCGCCATCCAGGGGCGGGCTGCCTCCGCCGTGAGGCAGCAGTCAGCGAGCGGTAAAGCTTCTAAGCGCGGGCGGTGTTGTCTTCCATGGCAAGCCAGCCCTGTTCGCCTGGCCCGATGGGCCCCATGAGCCGCTGCGTGGCCATCACATGGCTGCAGACGCCCCAGAGGGGGTTGAAACCACAAGTGCAGGTCCACTGGCCCTCGCGGTAGGTGAGCTTGTAGCTGTCATGATCCCCGCGGAACTTGGCCGTGAACTCGACGACCTCCACGCGCTCCGGTTCCTGCGCGTAGAGATGAGCCTTCTGGATCTTGCCGATCAGGCTTGATTGCATCGCACCCCCGCCTTCGTCGGAATGACCTCTCGGAGAGTATAGCTCCGTCTCTACAAGAATGACCCTGTCGGGTAGGCGGAGAACCGCCCGTCATTGGTGCCGCCGGTGGTACCTTTGGCGTGAGGTCGGAGAGCCTCTGTGAGGTTTGGGGGCATGTGGCAAATTCAGGAAGAGATTGCGGCGTTCGATGCTGAGCGGTTCAAATCGCTGGGGCCCGGCTATCTTGCGCTGAACCTGGCTGGCGAAGCCGGAGAGCTGGCCAACGTGATCAAGAAACTGTGGCGCGTCGACCCCAACATCGGGCTCGCCGACGGCTTTCAGGCGGTCGCGCCGGACTCTCGGGTACTGTTGGCTGATGAGATCGCGGACGTGGTGATTACGACAGTCGTGCTTGCCAATCACCTCCAGATCGACGTCGAGGCCGAGGTGACGCGGAAGCTTGCGGTTATCGAGGAGCGACTCGGTGCCGGCTACTATGGCCGTGATGCGACCAGCGGGCCGGTGTAAAGAGGACGTGCGGTGGATACACTGACTTTGTACGGGTTTGTTGCTGTAACGACGATGATGCTCTGTTATGCCTTCGCACGACCATTGGTCGGGACGGGCCTACTCTGTCCTGAGAAGAGCCAGCTCACGGGGGCGAGTGCCGAGACGACGCGCCCCCTTCGACGTGATAACCACAGCATCGCCCCAGCCGAGCCG
>JACQOR010000025.1 GCA_016202435.1 Chloroflexota bacterium | reverse complement strand
CCGGAGCGTGTCCAGCCGGCGATTCGACTCGATCCGGATGACGTCCGCCCCATGATCAGCCAGGTTCTTGGTCGTGAACGGGCCCGCGCCCTGCCACGTAAGGTCAGCGACACGGATCCCTTTGAGCGGCATGCCAGGCATTTAGATCACACCTCCTTCGGCCAGATGCTGGAGTTCCCTGCCAGTGAGCCCCAGCTCCCCCAGCACCTCCGCGTTGTGGCCACCCAGGGAGGGCGCCGGACGTTCGATCTTCCAGGGGGTCTTGGAAAACTGGAAGGGCCCACCGGGCATGACGAGATCCCGCGACCGGGAGCTGTCGGGCAACTTCTCCCAGAAATGGCGGAACTCGAGTTGCTCGCTCGCCAGCACGTCCGCTGGCGAGTTGATCGGAACCAGGGAGATGCTGCGTTCCATTCCGCCCTCGTAGAGCTCTCGCTTCGTGTGGGCCATGGCGAATTCGCTGAAGATCTCGCCGAATATCCTCTTGGCCTCCGGCGTTGCCAGGAACTCTCGGTCCTTCCAGCGCTCCTCGGTCAGATCCTCGGCTCGAGCCACACCCGACTCTTCCATCCACTGCACCAGTGCATCCCACCGACGGAACGCGCCGACGTTGATCTCGCCGTCCTTACACCGGTAGGTGCCCGACCCGGCACTGCCCGCACCCGCCTGATTCTTGCGCGTCCGTTCCACTTTTTCATAATCCCAGTATTGAATGGCGTGCTGCAGCGTCATGGTGACCGCTTCTTGCGTGGATACGTCGACGAACTGTCCTTGCCCGCTCGCTTCGGCGTCGTACACCGCCAGCATCGTCCCGATCGCCGCGAATTGCGAGCCGGCCAGGATCGCCTGGTCGCCATAGGGCCGGGTCGGCTCCGCTTCGGGATAGCCGCCCAGGGCGAGGAGACCCCCCATGGCCAGCAGATTCAAGTCGACCGCCGGGTACTCAGCGTAGGGGCCTTCGCTGCCATACGAGGTGATGCTGGTATGCACCAGCGCCGGGTTGATCTTCTTGAGCGATTCGTAGTCGAGCCCGCGCTTCTTCATCAAGCCGGCCGGCTCGCTCTCGAGTAGGACTGTCGCATTCTTGATCAGCTTCTTGAAAATCTCCTGGCCGTCAACCGAGTCCAGGTCCAGGGTCACGCCTCGCTTGCCCGCGTTGAAGTAGTTGTGGACCAGGCTGCGCTCGACCCCTGGTACGTCCCCCTCAAACGGGCCCTGCCGGCGCTGCGCGGCGCCTTCCGGCGGCTCAACCAGAATGACTTCTGCGCCCATTCCCGCGAACAGCCTGCCCACGTACGCCGAGCCGGGTCCGGCAATCTCAATGACCTGGACCCCCTCTAGGGCCTTTGAATTTGCTTCGCTCATCTCGTTTCACCTCCCGAATTAGGCTTTCCGGTCGCACAGAGAGAGCACAACGAAGAGGATACTCCGTCGTGCTCTCTGTTTTACTCGGTTACCCGCTCTCGACGCGGTGCTACATCCGCTCGCCGGCTCCGGTGACCGCGCCGGCGCGGCGGCTCCCGCTGCCCTGCGGGAGGTACTCACTCCACTTGTCCATGATTCGCTTGCGCAGCTCGGGCGATACGTCGTTCACGGGTGGGAAATGTTCCTTCCAGGCGAAGGGCTTCGTCGCGTCGATCAGGCAGCAACCCATCGTGAGCCCATGCTCGAGGGGCACCTCGTACTTATGGGGCGCCGGCCGCGGGCTGGTCGCGCTGATCCAGTTGTTCTTGTAGACATGCACGCACTCTTCGGGATCCGTCCGCGTGCTGACCGCCCAGAATACTTCACGGGGGTCGTGCACATCGACGTCTTCATCGACCAGGACCAGGAACCTGGGCGGCCGATTATTGACCCCGGACATGATGTAGTCCGCGACCCGCTTGGCGTGTCCCGCGTACATCTGGTGGACAGCGACGGCCAGGAACGGCCCCGCGTTGCCGATCCCCACGACGTCGTGGAACCCCGCGTCTTTTAGCTCCTTCATCAGGGCGACGTGGCCAATACCGCTACCACTCCCATCGCGGCTGACGCGCTTGTACGGCGGCTCGCCACAGATGATCGGATCGTTCCGGTAGTAGATCGTGTCGACCCTGACCACCGGAGCGTCGATTCCCCCGATGTGCTGATAGTGGCCGCCACCCTCGCCGAATGACCCCTCTGCGCGCAGGGGCTCATGGTCGGGGTGCATGATGTAGCCCTCGATGACCATTTCAGACATCGCTGGAATGGGGATCCCCGTCTTGCCCTTCAGCACCTTGACCGGCACCCCGCGCAAGAAGCCGCACATGTCCAGTTCAGAGACGCCCCACGGCTCGTTCTCAGCCGTAGCGACGAGCAGCGAAGGCTCCTGGCCCAGAGAGATGACCACCGGACAGTCAAGACCCTGCTCGAAGTAATGGTCGCGAATCACCTGACCATGGTGCCCGTGCGCGGTGTGGTACCCAATGTGATTGCGATCGAAGATCTGGCTGCGATATGAGCCGATGTTTACCCATCCCTCATAAGGATCTAGTTCGAAGCACGCGCTCGCTGTGCCAATGTATGGGCCGGCGTCCAACTCATGCCATTTCGGCGCTGGAAACTTGTATAGGTCGACGTCATTGCCTTCCATGACATTCTCAAGGATCGGTCCCGAGGTCACCCATTCCGGAGGAACCGGGTGCTTCTCTTCTAGTCGCTTCCACATGAACGCTTCAAGATCTTTTCCTTCGAGATCCAGCGGGATATTTGCCGCGAGGCGGCCTCTCGCCTTCGAGGCGATGATGTTAGTCGTGATTCGATGGCCTCGCGGGTATCCGGGGATGTCGTCGAACAGCATGAGCTTCGGATTCTGAGCTTCGCCGTTGATCGCATAGATCCCGCCGATTTCGAGATCCAAACCGGCGCCGCTGACCTTTTCGAGCTCTCCTATCTCCTCTACCT
>JACQOR010000026.1 GCA_016202435.1 Chloroflexota bacterium | reverse complement strand
GACCGGCTTCCGCTTCTCCAGGAAAGCCGTGACGCCTTCCCGGAAGTCGGCGCTCAGGTAGCACGACAGCACCAGGTCCTCGAGGCTGCCGGGAGACTGGGCGGCGATCAATCGGCGAACGGCCTCCTTCGTCGCCGCCAACGTGATCGGCGCCAGCTCCGCCATCTGCGAGGCCAGCTCCTTCACTCGGCCCGGCAGGTCGGCAGCCGGGACCACTTCGTCCACGAGTCCGATCGCTTTCGCTTCGGCCGCGCTCACGAGCCGCGCCGTCAGCAGAATCTCCCGGGCCCGAATGGGACCCACGGTGGCGGCAAACAATCCTAGGTTGAAAGGCGCGGCGAAGTTGCCGAGCGTGCGAGCGACGGGCGCGCCGAAGCGAGCGTGCTCGGCCACGATGCGCAGGTCGCAGGCCAGCGACATGAACATGCCGCCGCCTACCGCGTCGCCGCCAACCATGGCGATGGTGGGCTTCGTCACGTCCGCGATGCGCTTCAGAACCCGCGTGATGCGCGCCTCGTAGCCGAGCGCGTCTTCCTTGGTTTTGAACTCCAGGAACTGGCTGATGTCGGTGCCGCTCACAAACGCCCGGTCGCCCGCGCCGGTCAGCACCACCACCCGGACCTCCGGGTCCTGGTCGTACTGGTCCACGAGGTCGTGCAGCCGGTCGTACATCTCGAACGTCATCGCGTTCCGCACGTCGGCCCGATTGAAGGTGATCGTGACGACTTTGCCGTCTGGTTCGACGAGGATGTGCTCGTTGGTCGAAGCCATGTGCCGCTCCTCTGTTTCGGTACGCCTTCTCGGGAGAGCTAAGTATCCTCCAACAGTCCCTCCCGGAGAGAGGGGGACGGCGACAGAGGGCCGAGGCTTTTCACGTTCAGCCGGGTGCGGTTGCCTCGAACGGATTGAGGAGCCGCGCACCGCTGCGGGCGATCTGTTCCGTGTTCCGGGTCACGAGCGTGAATCCCATCACTAACGCCGTGGCTGCGAGCAGACCGTCGACGACCGGCACCGGGTCCGGCACATTCAGCCGTCCCCACTGGTCGGCAATATCGGTGGAGATCGGCACGATACGGTCCCGGTAGTCCCGCTGCAAAGTCCCCAGCCACCGCTCATACCCGGCGGCCTGGCTAGCGTCGCGCCGCCGCAGACGCTCGATGCCTTGCCGGATTTCGCCCACCACCAACACGCTCAAGTAGAGATCCGAACTGCTCGTCGACGCCAGCCAGGCCCGAACGTTCGGGTTACCGGCCGGCTTTCGAGCCTCTGAGACGACATTAGAATCCAGCAGGAAGCTCAAAGATCGACCGCTCTGGGCAAATCCCTGGGTCGCTCAATATCAAGCTCTTGCAGGTCGGGCGCGGTGAGCAAGAAATCCTTGAAGTCCAGCCGGTGGCCGGCCAATCGTTCGAAATCTCTTGCGGAGACCAGGACTGCTACGTCTCTCCCGCGACGACTGACGGTTTGCGGTCCTTCGTCCAGCGCCTTCTGCACGAATTCGCTGAATCGCTGTTTCGCCTCCTGAATCTGCCAGACCAATTCCCCGCCCTCCAGGTGCGTCCAATCTAGTCTGTCTAGATTGTATCTGCTTTACCCAGGATCAGCTGGCAGCCTGTACGGGCTCGTAGACGAGCCGCAGTGGGACGCGGGTGAGTTCCGTATCGTCCAGGGAAATCGCGAACCAGTACAGCCCTTCTCGCTCGAACTGCATCGCGACCTCGAAGATGGCATTGATGCCCCGCTCCTCTCCCTCCAGATGAACCGGCTGGGACATCTGATTGGGTTGCACGAGTCCCGACGGGTCCTCGAGCCGCACGCGCAACGTGTAACGCCCCCGCGCGTCTCCCGATTTCAGGACTACCAGCAGGCTGAAGCTCAGCATTGCGGGCGGCATGGGTTGATCGAAAGAGGCAACCTGGGGACGGTGCAAGAATCGGTCGACGACTCGAACCGGTGTCAGCACGCCGTCGTGCTCCCGGAGCACCTTCTCGCAGATGAGCGCCGCGTTGATGAACGGCCCGCCGCGGCCGGCGGTCATGGCCTTCTCGTCCGCCAGTGAGTATCAAGAAGCAGCGGCCGCTCCGAGCCAGCGCCGTGCGTGTGCGGAAAAACTAGGGATTCCCTCAGTTGCGGATGCCCCCCGGAGCTCACACATTCTCGCCAAGATATCGAGGGCAAAAAGCTAGAGGCCGGAGATGAAGGATCTGCGGACGGCCGCCGACAACACGACGAGCGCGAATGCCGACACGCCTCTTGGCGAAGCTCCTGTGCCGATCCCACCCCTCCACGTGGCCGCGGTGGTCGTTGAGAAAAGCGACCTGATCAAAGCCCTCCAGATCTACGTGCCGCAGCTCACCGACGTAACCGTACTCGATCCCGATCGTTTCTTGCTGAGCCTGGCGCCGACGGAAGCGGCCCGCGGGCAGGAGGACGCAACCCATGGCTAACTGCAATTGCGACAACGTCATTCTGACCAGCGGCGGGGACATCCGGCCGACCGGCGACGGAACGGCCGCGCTCAACATCGCCAATGCGGCCGGGACCGACTTCGTGACCTTCGACACGACCAACCAGC
The DNA here is from genome assembly GCA_016202435.1 of Chloroflexota bacterium. GTDB lineage: Bacteria > Chloroflexota > UBA6077 > UBA6077 > SHYK01 > JACQOR01. Next base: position 23,564 of record JACQOR010000026.1, on the reverse strand, counting down.
GCGTGGCGATCGGTACGACCAGCCCGGGCAGCTCCAAGCTGGCCGTCAACCTCTCCACGGCGGCGGCCTCCGACAACAACGGCATTGACGTCGTGGCCACCCAGACGGCGGCGGTGGGCAACACGCTCCGAGCGATCCGGTCGAGGGCCGTGTTCTCCGGGACGACCGGCACGCAGACCGGTATCAACGGGCTCGACATCACAGTGGAGAAGACCGGAACCGGCGGCACCATCAGCTTCGTGAACGTCATCTCTCCGTGGGCAACGGTTTCCGCCGGCTCCACCATCTCAACGCTCAAGATGCTCTCGGTTGCCGGCGCCTCCAACTCCGGCACGATCACGAATCTATACGGCGTCTACGTCGCGGCGCCTTCAGGCGGCACGATCACGAACAAGTACGCGCTGGTCACCGAAGCGAACGCGGGCAACGTCGGAGTCGGCACCAAGGCTCCCGCTGCGCGGCTCCACGTGGACGCGGGCGCCCAGGCCAACGGGACCGATGCGGTGAGATTCGCAAAGACGCGGAGCGCCACCAACGCGGTGCGGCACGCGTTCGAGGATGTCGGCGGCCTCACGGGTGATGCCAACGGAGGCGCGTACTGGCGCGGCCTCCACCTCGCGGCGCCGACGATCACCGACCCATCCGGTGGGGCGAATGTGTTCCCCAGGCTGGGTTTCTTCGCTGAGTACAATGCGCTCAGTGCCCCCTCGACCCGAAACTGGGTCATCCAACCCGCCAACGATACCGCCACCTCCCGGCACCAGGTGATCTTGAGAACTGCCGCGGGGATAAACGCGCTGACGGTAGACACCAGCGGTAACGTGCGTGCGACCAACGAGATCAAGGTCTGGGACAGCAGCTGGTTCGGCGTCGCGGCGAATACCGCGTACGATTTCAACCACAACCTGGGAGTGCTGCCCAAGGGCATCACCGTCTACTGCGGCAACCAGGTGAATCCCGTGCCGGGCAATCCGTCGGTAGCCAACTCGCTCTTCGTGGACACCCTCGGTACCGCGAGTGAGTTGGGGTGCTACATCGCCCGCGTGACCACGACGGCCCTTCGGGTCCGGACTCGGACCAAGGTCGGCATCAACGAAGCCGATAGTGGGGTTCTGACCTCCGGCGCCTACCGAATCATTGCCTGGGGCTAGCGTGCCCCGCTCCTTTCTTGCGCCGCTCGTAGTCAGCTTCCTGGCGGTCGCCCTTCCGGACGCCCGCGGGGTAGCGGCGGATGTGCATCGCACTTACGTCTACGATCTCACGAACCCCGGCTGGGCGTACTGCTGCGACGTGACCCAGGACGAAAGCTGGGTGCGGATCGATGGGCGGCTGGTCGGACTGCCCGGACCGGGCGTGGACGTTGCGGACCGACCCATCTACGTGCTCGCACCGGAGGGCGATGGCTGGGCCTACACCGGAGACGTGAGGATCGAGGCGAACTGGATCCGCATCGTGGGCTGGGAGCAGGCGTTACCGGCTCCCGCTGCCGGGCCGCGGATCTATCAGTACGACCTGACGAACCCAGGGTGGGCATACTGCTGTGATCCGGGCGCAGCGGGGAGCTGGGTACGGATCGACGGGCGTGCTCTGGGCCTGCCTGCTCCACCACCCGACGGGCCGGAGCGCCTGATCTACGTCATGGATGCGCGGAGCCCCGGCGATGCCTATGTGGGCGACGCTGCGACTGAAGCGAACTGGATTCGCGTGGCGGGCTGGGCAGCCGCTCGGCCTACTCCCACGCCGACGGTAACTCCGACGCTAACTTCCACCGCGGTGCCCGCTACAGTCCCGCCTGCTACTGCAACCTTGACCCCGCTACCCACGCTCCCACCGCTCGGGCCAACTCCGGTCGCGGGGGCGTACGCCGTGGGTGCCGGTCAACAACTCACGATTGCGAAGGGCTCGCGGGACGTCCGAGGATTGTTTCTCCCTCTCGACTTCCCGACCGAGTGGGCGGGGCGGATGATGCTCGTCAGGCGCGACACTGCGACCGATATTTGGCTCTTACGCACTTTCGTGCAGCCTTCGCCCGGTGACCGGCTCTACGGTTGTGACCTGGGGCCAGGGTGCGTCGAGGACGTTGTTGGCGAATCTAGCACAAGAAGCCTCAGCTGGCGCGTGAAGCCGGGGCGCTACTTCCTCCTCTTTCCTCAGTGCATGATCCCGCCGCCGCTACCCGCGGATCCTTGTCCAGCCAGCTTCGGTAGCATGATCTTTCACCTGGAATTTTCCTAGTAACGTGGAGGTGGAGAAGACGAATGGCGGACATGCTGTTTGGTATTGACTACGGAAAAGGTCCTGGTAACGTCCCGCGGGAAACCCAGCTGTCGAGACGGGGTGGACCTCGCCAACGTTTGGACAGCGCCCGGTTCCTACAACTGGAGTGTGACGAACTCCGACAACGGTGGCAAGACCTGCGACCAGGTGGTTGACATCTCGATCAGCCGTGGCCTCACGGTATTCGGCCAGATAGCGACGACTCCCTGGTGGGCGATGCCAAGCGACACGCCCACGACGACACTTACCAGTTCCGCCTCGGCCGGCCAGACTTCTGTCACCGTCGCATCAACGAGCGGTTTCCAGGTCAACCGCTGTGTAAGACTCCAGGATGGTGCGGATGGCGGCTCCAACGTCGAAGCGAAGCAGATCAGCACCATTCCGAACAGCACTACCCTTACGTTTACGGCTCCTCTACAGCGCGGTTACTCAACCGGCTCAAACGCGCGCTGCACTCAGCTCAAGAGTCCCTTAGATAGCAATGGGCAACTCGTTGACGAGCGGCACAAGTGGCCACCTGACAACCAGTACGCGACCGCGTTCCAGAGCGCCTGCCAGGAGGTGGCCTCGCACTTCTCGACCCGGATCACCTGGTGGGAGTTCTGGAACGAAGCGAACGATAACGTCGGCTGGCACAACGGGAGCTCCGGCGGCAGCGAGTACGCCACCTGGCTGGTTCGCTCCTCCAACGGCGTCAAGGCGGGCAACGCGAGCGCCAAGGTCTCCGTGGGTGGAATGCTGGGGTTCAATGCCAATACGCAGACCTGGCTGAACACAGTGCGCAGCGGCGCCCAATCATCCTACGACGGCATTGGCCTCCATCCCTACGCTGCTGCTGGCGCCGACCCGATTGACACCGCCGCCCTGGACAGCCTGAGAAGCAACATGAACAGCAATGGCGATGGCAGCAAACCCATCCTGGCCAATGAGTACGGTTGGAAGCTCTCGGAACTAAACGACAGCGAAGCCACGCAGGCGGCTCGGGTTGCGGATGCTCTTACGAAGCTCCGAGCTGGCGGACCGGGATGGAACTTGCTCATGGCGGCCTACAACGCCATTACAGACGTCACGGGCGCCAACTTCGGCCTCTGCAGCAACGCCTCGCCTAACCCACAGAAAAGGCAGGCGTTCTTCCAGTTCCAGGCTATGGCCCCGAGCCTGACCTACAAGATGCCGGTTGTCAGCGTCGTCTAGCCTAGCCGAGTCGCACGCGAGGGCCCTGTCCACGCGCAACCTCCGGCCGCCGCCGCCCGTTTGATCTACGGACGGCCCGCTCTGGAGCCTTCCGCTCGCCGACTCCCCAGGGATTGGCGCCGACCGCCTACGTTGCCCTACCCCCCGAACGCTTGCTCCGCCGCAGCCTTCAGCCGCTCCAGCCCGGCCATCACGTCACCGCGCAGGTGCACCCGCAGCGCCCGCCGCCCGCGTTCCGCCAGCACCTGGAAATCACCTCTGGCCTGAGCCGCCTTCACCACACCGAAGGTGTAGCGGTGGCCGGGGACGGGCAGGTCCTTCGCAGCGTCGGCCGTGACCTGGAGGAAGACGCCGCTATTGGGACCACCCTTGTAGGCCTGGCCGGTCGAGTGCAGGAACCGGGGGCCGAACCCGAGGACTGACGCGACGCGCTTCCGGTCCCGTACTGACTGCCGCAGCGATTGCAGGACCGACTCGTGCGCCTCGTTGCGGTCCAGGTAGGCGAGCAGCGCGAAATAGTCGCCCGCGCCGAGCCGGTCGAGATGAGCCCGCAGATAGCCGGCCAGGGACTGGTCCGGTCCCGCCACTGACCTCAGCGCCTCGGCGTTCCGCGGGTCGGCGAAGAGCGTGACGCCGCCGTCCTCGAACAGGGGCGTCTCGGCGGGCAGGGACCCGGTCGCCTCGTACCGCTCCGCCAGGGCGCGCGTAACTTCTTTGCTGTCCTCGACGTCGGGCTGGTCGAAGGCGTTGATGCCCAGGATCGAACCAGCCACCGCCGTCGCCAGCTCCCAGCGGAAAAACTCCTGACCGAGATCGTACAGCTCGTCCACGGTGATCCGGACCACCGGCTGGCCAGCCTGCTCCAGCGCCTCGATCGCCTGATCCTGCGCCGCGTCCGGGCCCGTCTCCAGCCGCAGATACGCGAATATGCGATCCTGGCCGTATACGTCCGGCGGCCCCAGCGGCTCGCCGTCTACCGGGATCAGACCCTTTCCCTGCTTCCCGGTGGACTCCGCAAGGAGCTGTTCGAGCCATGATCCCAGGCCAGCGATCCCGGGCGACGCCACGATGGTGACCTTGTTCCGGCCCTGGAGAGCCCCAACGCCGAGAATGATGCCAAGCACGGCCGCCGGGTTGTCCTGCGGCGGCAGGCTGCGGGCGCACGAGTGGACCATGATCTCGGCGCTCTCCAGGAAGCGGCGCACGTCTACGCCGGCGACGGCCGCCGGAACCATCCCAAAGTCGGAGAGCGCGGAGTACCTGCCGCCAATGCTGGGGTGGCCGAAGAAGACGTGGCGAAAACCTTCGTGTTCGGCCACTTCCTGGAGTTTCGAGCCCGGATCAGTGATGGCGATGAAGTGGCTCGGGGCTGCTTCTGGTCCGACCGTCTGCTTCATGCGCTCGAAGAAATAGTCCTTGAGGATATTCGGCTCGAGCGTCGTGCCGGACTTGCTCGACACGATGACGACCGTGCGCGCCAGGTCCAGACCCGATTCCACCCGGGCGATCTGCTCCGGATCCGTTGAGTCGAGCACGTGCATCCGCGGGTATCCGGGAACCGGGCCAAAGGTGTTGGCCATCACCTCGGGACAGAGGCTGGAGCCGCCCATCCCCAGGAGCAGCGCGTCGGTGAATCCTTCTTCCTGAATGTCGTCGGCGATCCAGCTGAACACGAAAGCTCGCGCCAGCTCGTCCTCAGCGACCCGCAGCCAGCCCAGCCAACTGGCCTCGTCAGCACCCGTCCATACGCTGGCGTCCCCGGCCCACAGCTGCCGCATGCGGCCCGTTCTTCGCCACTCTTCGAGGCTCTCGTCGACCGCCTGGGACAGGTCTGCCGGTAGCGTGTGGATCTCGCGGTCCCGGCCCAGCACGCCCTCCCGCTGCCTCGCGACCGCGCCCAGGAGCTTGTCGAAGGCGTCGGCGAACAGCACCACTCCTTCGTCGAACAGCTTGTCGGTGACTTCTTTCATCGATATGCCGGCCCGCTCCAGCTCGACCAGCATCGCCGCAGCCTCGTCTACCTTCTCCGTCAGGCTCAAACGCGCCACGCCATGATCGCGGAAGGCGTCGAGAGTGGTCGGTGGAACCGTGTTAACGGTGTCCGGACCGATCAGCTCTTCGAGATAGCGGACGTCGCTGTAGGCCGGATTCTTGGTACCCGTACTCGCCCACAGGAGCCGCTGCGTCTGGGCGCCCCGCGCCACGAGCGCCTCCCAGCGGGCACCTCTGAAGATGAGCTGGTAGCGCTGATAGGCGAGCTTCGCGTTGGCGATGGCGATGGCCCCCATGAGCGCGCTGAGCTGCGACCGTTCCGCGTCCGTGGCCGCGCTCTTGAGGTGCACGTCGAGCAGCGCATCGACGGCGCTGTCCACGCGGCTCACGAAGAAGCTCGCCACGCTGGCGACACTCGCTAGGTCTCCGCCGCGCTCAGCAAACCGCTCCAGGCCGGCGACGTACGCCTCAGCAACCTGCTCGTAGCGCTCCAGCGCAAAGAGGAGGGTCACGTTCACGTTGATGCCTTCGCCGATCAGATCGGTGATCGCAGCCAGGCCTTCGTTGCTGGCCGGTACTTTGATCATCACGTTCGGCCGGCGGATCTCCATCCAGAGACGGCGCGCTTCGGCCACCGTGGCTTCGGTGTCGCGCGCCAGATGGGGCGAGACTTCGAGGCTCGCATAGCCGTCGCGGGCATTGGTGGCATCGTAAACAGGCCGCAGCGCGTTCGCTGCCATCTGAATATCCTCGATGGCCAGCTGCTCGTAGATCGCCATCGGGTCCTGGTCTTCCAGCCGCTGGATGACGGCCAGCGCCGACGCGTAGTCGGTGCTGCCGGCAATAGCCTTCTCGAAGATAGCGGGGTTCGACGTAAGCCCCTTGAGTCCGTCCTCCTGCACAAGCCGCTGGAGATCCCCTTCCGTCACGAAGGTCCGGCGCAGGTAATCGATCCAGACCGACTGGCCCAGGGCCTCGATCCCCCGCAGCGGATTCCTGGACCCGATCACTGGGAGCCCGCCTGGCCGGCCACCAACTGTTTGACGGCCTGAACGATGGCTTTCGCGTTGATGCCGGCCGCGTCCAGCAGCTCCTGCGGCTTGCCCGAACCGGGCATAGCGCGAACAGCCAGACGGACTACGTGAGCGGGCACCGATCCACCCTCCGCCAGCGCCTCCAGCACCGCCGCCCCTATGCCACCCTCCGCCCAGTGGTCTTCGACCGTCAGCAGGCGACCGCCGGTCTCGTTTGCGGCCTTCGCCAGCGTGGCGCCGTCGACGGGCTTCACCGAGTAGAGATCGATCACGCGGATGTTGATGCCTTCCTCCTTGAGCTGGTCGTAGGCCTTCAGCGCCTCATGTAGGGTGATGCCCGCGCCGACGACGGTGACCTGGTCATTCGGCGAGCTGCGCACGACCTTACAGCCGCCGACAGGAAATTCTTCGTCCGGGCTGTAGATGACCGGTGTCCTCTCCCGCGTCGTGCGCAAAAAGCTGATGCCCGGAAGGTCCGCCATCACGGCTACGAGTTTCGCCGTCTGGTTGGGATCGGATGGATAGAGAACGGTGCTGCTCCATACGGCCCGCATCATCGCCAGGTCCTCCAGAGCCATTTGCGACGGCCCATCCTCGCCGATCGACACTCCGGCGTGCGATCCGCACAGCCGCAGGTTCGCGCGGGAGATGGCAGCCATGCGGATGAAGTCGTAGGCCCGGGTGAAGAACGCCGCGAAGGTCGAGGCGAAAACTACCTTTTGACGCACGCTGAGGCCGACGGCGGCCGCCACCATTTGCTGCTCCGCAATGTATTGCTCGAAGAAGCGGTCCGGGTGAGCGCGGGCAAAGTCCTCGGCAAAAGTCGAGTTGCTGACCTCGCCGTCCACCGCGACGACGTCGGGGCGGGCATCGCCCAGCGCCTTGAGCGCCTCACCGTAGGCTTTCCGGGTGGCCAGCTCGGTTCCAACCTCGTAGCGCGGCAGTTCCACCTCTTTGCGGGCTTCTGGAGCCGCCGGCTGTAGTTGCTCGGGTCCGCTGACCCTCACGACGATGTGGCGTTCGCCACCCAGTTCTTCGATGGCCCTGGCAGCCTCGTCTTGCGAGAGCGCTCTCCCATGCCATCCGCCCTGGTTCTCGATGGACGAGACACCCCGTCCTTTGATGGTTTTGGCGACGATTAGCGTGGGTTGGCCTCGATGCTGCTCCGCGGCGCGGTACGCACCGTGGATCGCTTCGAGGTCGTGGCCGTCAATCTCGATGGCGTTCCACCCGAAGGCGCGGGCCCGGGCAGCGTAGGCTGCGCTGTTCCAGCCCAGGACCGTCTCGCCTCTCTGGCCGAGGCGGTTCATGTCCAGAATGCCGGTTAGATTGTCGAGCTGGTAGTGGCTCGCGTGGTCCAGGGCTTCCCACTGCGAACCCTCGGCCATCTCGCTGTCGCCCAACAGCACCCAGACCCGATATGGCAGCTTGTCGAGGTACTTGCCCGCCAGGGCGACGCCCACCCCTATCGGGAGACCCTGGCCCAGCGAGCCAGTCGCAACGTCAACCCAGGGCAACGCCGGCGTCGGATGGCCTTGGGTCCGGCTGCCAACCTTGCGAAACGCCATCAGCTCTGCGTCGGAAAGTGCGCCCGCCGCCTTGAACAACGAGTACACCAGCGGCGACGCGTGCCCTTTGGAAAAGATCAGGCGATCGTTATTCGGATAGTCCGGCTCATCGAAATCGTAGCGGAGGTGCTCGGCGAGGAGCACGGCCATGAGATCGGCCGCGGACATCGAGGAGGAGGGATGTCCCGAGCCGGCAGCAGTGCTGCAGCGGATGCTGTCGACCCGGAGCTGCTGGGCCAACTCGTGCCACTGCTTCGTCTGAGGGGTGGCCGGCGCGGTAATGCTCATCGCCAGTAAACCTCCGATCCTTCTCGCTCATGCGCGGGGGACCAGCGTCCCGCCACCACGGCCGTCAAGTCTCGCTTTCGCTCAGTGTGTTTCTCCCGGGTTGTACCAGCCGCCATCCTCAGCGACGAGGAGGTCTGCTACTTCAGGTCCCCACGTACCCCGCTCGTACGGAATTACGGACAGCTGGTCTCTCAGCACCGGCTCGACGATCTTCCAGGTTTCTTCCACGCTGTCCTCGCGCGCGAACAGCGCAGGGCGGCCTTCGATCGCGTCCGACAACAACCGCTCATAGGCCTCCATGCGGTCCGTCCCAAACTCTTCGTCGTAGGTAAACTCCAGGTCGACCGGCCGAGTGACGACCGCCTCCCCAGGCACTTTGGCCTGGAGGGAAACGCTGATTCCCTCGCCCTCATGCCCCAGGTTGAAGCGCAGGTAGTTCGGATGGGGCGAAGGCGCTTCGGGTTGAGCGAAGAGCAGCTTGGGTGGCAGCTTGAACTCCACGACCGCCTCGAGGTCCGTGGTCTTCAGCCCTTTGCCGGCCCGGATGTAGAACGGCACCCCGATCCAACGCCAGGTGTCAATGTGCAGCCGCAGGGCGACGAAGGTCTCGACCTGTGAGTCCGGCGCCACGCCTTTCTCGTCCTGGTAACCAACGTACTGTCCGCGCACGACCTCGGCCGGGTCGATCGGCCGCATCCCCCGGAACACTCGCAGCTTCTCGTCGCGCAGGTCTTCAGCACCAACGCCAATCGGCGGCTCCATCGCCAGCAGGGCCACTACCTGGAGCAGGTGGTTCTGGACAACGTCGCGGATCGCGCCGACCTCCTCATAGAAGCCGCCCCGTCCCTCCACGCCGAATGACTCCGCCATCGTAATCTCAACTTTCGAGATGTAGTGCCGGTTCCACATCGGCTCCAAGAGGCCATTGGCAAAACGGAAGACGAGCAGGTTCTGCACCGTCTCTTTCCCCAGGAAATGGTCGATGCGGTAGATCTGTCCTTCAGAGAACGCGCTGTGCAGGCAGGCGCTCAACTCCCGGGCCGACGCCAGATCCCGGCCGAAGGGCTTTTCCACCACGAGCCGGCTCCCCCGGTTGAGGCCGGCCTCCGCGAGGCATGAGATCACACTCTCAAAAACGCTGGGCGGTATGGCGAGGTAGAAGACCGGCCGCGCCGCAGTCCCCAGTGTCTCCTTGAGGCGGCGAAACGTCTCCGGATCGTTGTAGTCGCCACTCAAGAACGCGAGCGAGCGGGCGAGCGTGTCAAATGCCCTCACGTCGACGGGCCCTTGGGCTGCCACCGCGTCGCGAGCGCGCTCCCGAAACTTCTCGCCATCCCATTCGGACCGGGCCACGCCAATGACCGGTAGATTCAATTGGCCCCGCTTGGCCATGTGGTACACGGCTGGTAGCAGTTTCTTGAACGCCAGGTCGCCCGTCGCGCCGAAGAGCACGAGCGCGTCAGCCCGCCCGGCAAGTGGTCCGTCCAGCGTCGGGCGGATCGAATCCCTCGTCGTGGCTTCTGCGCTCATTTGGTCCTCCTAGGCCGGCCGCGTGTCGGCTCGATGCCGGGCTTAGCGCTTATCCTACCCGGGCTCCTGAGCCACGACCGCGTGGCCGCCGAACTCGTTGCGCATCATCGCCAGCATCCTGTCCGCGAAGGTATCTTCTTCGCGGCTTCGGAAGCGCGCGAAGAGCGATGCCGCGATCACTGGCGCCGGAACGGCATCTTCTATCGCCGCCTCGACGGTCCAGCGGCCTTCGCCGGTGTCCTCCACGAAGCCCTTGATTGCGGACAACTGGGGGTCGCGAGAGAGCCCGTCCGCAATGAGGTCGAGCAGCCACGAGCGAACCACGCTGCCGCTACGCCATGCTTCGGCAATGGCGTGCAGGTCCATCCCCGGAAAGGCGTGGGAGCGCTGCATGATCTCGAAGCCCTCCGCGTACGCTTGCATAAGCCCGTACTCCACGCCGTTGTGGACCATCTTCACGAAGTGCCCGGACCCCTCAGGGCCCGTGTGGACGAGTCCGCCGTCATCCGGCGCCAGCGCTTCCAGGAGCGGTCTGCAGTGCTCGAAGATCTCTTTTTCCCCGCCGACCATGAGGCTGTAACCGTTGACCATCCCCCAGATGCCGCCGGAGGTGCCGGCGTCTAGGTAGTGCATGCCTCTTGCCTTTACGATCTCGGCGTCCTGCAAAGCGATCTTCCAGTTGGAGTTGCCGCCGTCGATGATGATGTCCCCAGCCTGTGCCAGTTCCGTGAGCTTCACGATGGCCTGAGCCGTGACATCGCCCGCGGGTACCATCGTCCACATGACCCGAGGTCGCTCCTGGAGTTTGGAGACGAACTCCTCCAAAGAGTAGGCGCCGACCGCCCCCTCCCCTTCCTTATCCTTGACCGGTCCCGGCGAGCGGTTGCTCGCGATGACGCGGTGGCCCTTCTTGATCAGTCGGGTGACCATGTTGCCACCCATGCGGCCCAGCCCGTAGATACCGATTTCCATAAGACCTCCTACCGCGCAGCCGAAAGGGCCGTCGAAAACCTACTCCAAAGAGCCCAGCACGCGCACGCCATCGTGGCCGGCAACAATGCACGCACTCGCCAGTCCGGCGAAAACGCCGTGTTCTACCACGCCAAGCGTCGCCTTGATTGCTTCACCAACCCCTCGCGGGTCCACCATGGGCCCGGGGAAGGTGAGGTCCAGAACGAGATTGCCGTTGTCAGTCACGAATGGATGTGCGCGGTCGCCCCGAAGCTCGCCGGTGGCGCCCAGCGCGCTGAGCCGGCGAGCCGTCAGCCGCCACAAGAATGGAATCACCTCGACCGGCAAGCTGCTCCGTCCCAGCTGGTCGACTAGCTTCGTCTCATCCGCCACGACGACAAAGCGACGAGCCGCGCTGGCAACCAGCTTCTCCCGGGCCATCGCTCCGCCTCGGCCTTTGATAAGGTTGAGGGCCGGATCGATTTCGTCGGCTCCGTCCACCGCCAGATCGATGTTTTCCACATCTTCGGTAGTCACGATGCGCAGGGAAGCGGCGAGCTCAGCGGTCGCCCGCGACGTGGCAACCGCGGAAATCTGGAGCCCTTCCCGCACCCTGCGCCCGAGGCCCTCGACAAAGTAGCGGGCCGTGGATCCGGTCCCCAGCCCGACCACCATCCCCGGCCGTACGAGCTCCAGCGCTCGGTCTGCCGCTTCCTGCTTGAGAGACTCGAGGTCGCCGCTCATCAACCCAGGCCGCTCGCCGCGGCCGCGTCCACGAACCATTGCACCCGGCCGTCGGCCGGCCGCACCCGGGCAGCGGGGAGTGCCAGATCGCCGTCAAGAACCCGGCGCAGCACCTCGGCCTTGTCTACGCCAGCGGCCAGGAAAACGACAGCTCGAGCCGCGTTGATCAGCGGCAGCGTGAAGGTCACGCGGGGCACTGCTGGCGGGAGCGCACCGGGTGGGCTGCCGACCACCAACCGCCCCTGTTCCTCTAGCGACGGGAACCCCGGAAACAACGATGCCGTGTGCCCATCGCGGCCGAGCCCTTGAAGGATCAAATCAAAACGAGGTACTTCCCCAGCGCGCGGGCCGAGCACGTCTCGGATCACTTGCTCGTACCGGGCGGCGGCCAGATCGGGGTCGCCCAGCTCGGTAGGCGCGCGGTAGATCTGTACGGCCGGAATGGAGACTCGGGCGAGTAGCTTTTCCTGGGCCAGCAGGAAGTTGCTGTTGGGATCGGTGGGGGCAACCAGGCGTTCATCACCCCAGAACACGTACCACTTGGACCAGTCGACTCGCGATCGCCATGGTTGCTCCCCCAGCAGTTCGTACAGGCGGCCGGGCGTCGAGCCTCCGGCGAGGGCCACCGTGAAGCGGCCTCGGCGCCCGGTAGCCTGTCCCGCGCTCCTGACCCAGAACTCAGCCGCGGCCTGGCTTATCCCCTCCAGATCGGGTGCAACGCTGACGTTGGGTGGGAGCGCCAAAGCAACACTCTCCATCGAGATCCTGGCGAAATCCTGGCGAACCCGGCCGCTCCTGGGCCAGTCAATGGACACTTGAAGGGACGACACTCTCCAACTATCTCTTGATTGCCACCTCATAGTTGCCCTCCCACTGTCTGGTCGTTTGCCAGCGGAAAGCGAAGTGGAGCGGCATTTCCTGGTCCTTGGTCCCCGCGATGTCCACGTAGTGAATGCCAACCTCAGTGGTCGAGGACGCGACAACTTCAGATGTCTTCCCCCCATCGCGGCTGACCCGCAACTCAAAGGGGTCTCGAGCCTCGACGCGCAGTGTTCTCCCCGCCTTGATCGACTTGGGCTGTCGGTTGCGCTTCCAAATCTCGAGCAAGGAGGAGGGCCTATGTCCGTCCTGATACCGCTCGGCCACTTCGGGGATGAGATCGAACACCTTTCCGTCGGTCGCGGACCGGAGCAGTTTGGTGTACTCCGCATGCGCCCACATCAGCGGCATGGCCGCTCCGGTGGGTCCGCCGAGGTACATGTGGAGGTCCGGCCGATCCGGCTCGTCCCAGATCTGCTCCGGAAGCAAGCCGGCCGCCGAGGCGAAGCCCTCCATCGCGTGGATGTAGGGTGCCGGGTCCCTTCCCGCCGCCAGCTCGTAGTGACCACGCTCGCCGGTGAGCAATGGCCAGGCGCGCCCGACACCCCAGCCCAGGTAGGGGCCCCCATCTGCTCTCTGCCCGTAGCCATCATGGTTGTAGCGCCTCCAGCACGGGCCGAAAGGCGTCTCGACCTTCAGAAGCGCGTCCACGACCTCTAGCGAGTCCACGATTATGGGATCGTCAGCCGCCCGGATCCCGTAGCGGACCAGTTCCAGAAAGCCCGCGTCGATGATTTCCTTCGCGGGATATTCCGAGCGCTGCCCCGGCTCCTGGTTACGGAGTCCCATGACGCCCTCCGTGGGCTCGTCGCTGGGGTGCACCGCGTGGACCTCTTCGGGACCAATCCGAACGTAGTGTCGGGTCACGTCGGGCAGAACCGTCCCGCTGCTGGTAACCGTCCACTCCTCCAGGTGCGACTCGAGGAAGTCCGCGTGCTCCTCCAGGAAGCGGGCGGCCGCCTCATGGCCGCGCTCCCGGGCGAAGCAAGCAGCGCAAATCAGGGCCGCGATATTGGACGCGAGAGTGGAGGGTGAGTACCCGCTGGCCTCCTCCCAGCGCTCCTGCTGCGTCACGGGTCCTTCGGCAATCAGGTAAGCGGCCCCTCGCAGCACCACCTCGTACGGATCGAACTCGCCGAGCGCGCCCAGACGTTGCAGCCTGTGAGCCAGCATGATGGGAAAGGCCGCTTCATCCAGTTGGACGCCGCTCCAGTACGGCTGGCCGTCGATCCAGAAATTCTGGGCAAATCCGCCGTCCGGATTCTGGCTGGCGGCCAGGTAGATCAGGGCCCGGAGGGGCGTGTCCTCGTCACCGGCCGCGAGCAGACCAATGGCGCTGCCCACCATGTCGCGCGTCCACACGAGGTGGTACCCCCCCTGGTCTTCGTCGCCCTTGGCCTCGCCCCAGGGTATGGACAGCGAAGCGATGATTGCGCCGGGGTATGTCTTGTCCTCATGAGCGAGCAACAAGGTGTGGCTGCTGTGATAGAGGTTCCCTCCGTCTTGGGCGGCTTCCTCCAGCGGCAGGATCCGCGACGTCCGGTTCCACTGGTCAGCGTACCGCTCCAGGTGACTCTCGAACGGAATACTCAGCGCCTGCATGAGCTTGTTGACGGCATTGTGGCGGCTATCGCCGATGGAAAGCGCCAGCGTGAACTCCATTCCTGGGGTCCACGCGAGTTCTCCCGTGAGTGCCACGTTGCCGTCAAGCGCGCGGTCGAACTCCCAGTCCATCTTGAGATTCCCCGCGAGATCCGTCCAGCCATCGCTCTCTCCAACGTAGCCGCAAGACAGCTTTGAGAAGGGAATCGAGGGGGCCACAGCCATCCACATTCCGCCTTTCTCAGCCGCGAGCAGCCAACGGCCGGCGCTCTCAATGACGTAGCCGTTGTTCCCCGCGCCTCCGCCCTGCAGGTGCGGCGCGCAGAGAATGTAGAGCTTGAGCCGGGAAACGAAGTCTGGCATGCCGTCCACGGAGACCCGTTGCAGCACGCAGGACAGATGCGGGCTGACGATGACGTCTTTGGTGATGCTGTAGCGACCGTGAGGGTCACTGTTGGTGATGCGATAGGCGGGAACGTAGTCGCTCAGCCGCACCATCCGAGATACGAGATGGCGCTTTTCCTCGTGGAAGAAGCTCGACCCGTCCGTGATCAGGAACTGCATATCCCGGAGTTGGGGCCGATCGATGGTGGGATAGTAGACCTCGGTCAGCACGCCGTTCCAAAGCGTGAACCAGACCCGGCTGTCAGCGGAATAGGCGGTCCCCAGTCCCTCTTTGGCGCCATGGGTCCAGCGGGGCACGATGCCCGGACCTCCGGGCGCATCGCGGTCTCCTCTGAAACGGGTCATCGTTCTTCCTCTTTCGTGGTCACGCTTTTCGTCATTTCGAACCAACCGAGGAAACCGCTGCCCCGCTCTAGGCAGCAACCCTGGGGCGCACCGCGGCCAGCGATCGAGCCGCTGCCACTCATGGTTCGAATAGCTCCAGCCCCCGACTGGCGGCGCCCATGAGGGCGGCTGGGCGAAGGACGACACTGACCGGAACTCGGCCAAGCAGCTCGCTGAGGCGCCCCTTGCTGCGAAAAGCTTCCATGAAAGCCGACTCCCCAAGGGCCGACAGGATGCGGGGCGGGATACCACCCGCCAGGTATACGCCGCCTGTTGCGAGGACCTTGAGCGCCAGGTTTCCCGCTTCGGCACCCAGGATACGCACGAACAGATTGAGGGTTGCGGCGCAAAGCGGGTGGGCGGCGGGCTGTTGCAGCGCCGATGTCACGATCAACGGGGTGCGGTCCTCGGCATCAGCCAACTGCTGACCGAACTCGGGTGGCTCAGCACCGTAGCCGCTGTCCCGCAGAAAGTCATAGATGGCTGGGATCGCGAGCCCCGAGCAAACCTGCTCGTAGCTGACGTGTTCGAACCGGTCGAGCATGTACCGCAGCAGGTCGAGCTGCAGCGCGCCGGTTGGGCCAAAGTCCGCGTGGCCGCCCTCGGATGCGTGGGCTCGATAGCGGGTACCGTCCCAAGTCAGGAACGCCTCGCCCAGCCCGGTCCCCGGCGCGATGACCGCGATGGACCCGCCTGGCACCGGCTCACCGGGCCACAAGATGAGCGAGTCGGCAGGTCCGAGAAAAGGGACGGCCATGGCGGTCGCTTCCAGATCGTTTAGGAGCACCACTGTCTGGAGATTGAGCGAGTCGGCGAGACCGTTAGCGTCAACGACCCAGGGCAGGTTTACGGTTTTGACCCGTCCCTGGATCACCGGGCCCGCGATCGCGAAACATGCGCGGTCGATGGGCATTTGGACCTTGGACACAAACTCGCGGGCCACCGCTTCGAGCGTTGCGTAGTCCCGGCTGGGGAACTCCGCGCGGGCTAGAGGAGCGCCGAGGCCTTTCTCCGGGGAGAAGACCGCGAGGTCGGTTTTCGTGCCGCCGATATCGCCCGCGAGAAGCATTCGCCCACCTCAGCCGCTCCGACCGACAGCCGCCCTGCGTCGTGGGGACAACGCCGAGGCGGCTGCTGCGGCATTCTATCTCGATCCCGTCACGGAACGACGCCGGCTTGCGGCGGCTCATGTGGGACTGCCGTGCGCGTGCGGTGCATCCACGTGGAGTCTTCGCGCGTTAACCGTGTGAAAGACGCAGAATGAGCCGTAATGAACCAGCTTCCGCCTGAGCCACCGAGCAGCGAGGTCACCCCCCAGCACCTGTACCTGAGCCGCCGCGAGTTCATGCGGAACTCCGCATTCACGCTGGGAACGGCCGCGGTAGCCGGAGGCGGACTCCTTGCGCTCGTCGGCAACGCGCCGCCGCCCGACCAAGCTCAAGCCGCGGAGGCCGAGGCGCCACAGCCCGAGCCCAAAGACGTCGCGGCTTTGGGCCGGTTCGATACCGACGAGACGCAGACTTCCTATCGGGACATCACGACCTACAACAACTACTACGAGTTCGGGGTCCAGAAGGAAGACCCGGTCCGCAACGCCCACGCGCTCAGGACGCGCCCGTGGACCATCCAGATCCAAGGCGCCGTCGCGAAGCCGCAGACCATCGACATCGACGACCTCTTGAAATCGTTTCCCCTCGAAGACCGCGTCTACCGCATGCGCTGCGTCGAAGCGTGGTCCATGGTCATTCCGTGGATGGGGTTCCCCCTGGCTGACCTGATCCAGCGGCTCGAACCCACGGGCGACGCCAGGTTCGTTGAATTCACAACCCTCTCGCGTCCCGAAGAGATGCCGGGTCAACGACAACCTATCCTGGACTGGCCTTACGTGGAGGGTCTCCGTCTGGACGAAGCGATGAATCCACTCACACTCATCGCCGTGGGCCTGTATGGCACCCCGCTGCCCAACCAGAATGGGGCCCCCCTCCGGTTGGTGGTCCCCTGGAAGTACGGGCTCAAGGGCATAAAGGGGATAGTCAAGATGCGCTTCACGGACAAGCAGCCGCTCACTACCTGGAACCGGGCGGCGCCGCGAGAGTACGGCTTCTACGGGAATGTGAATCCCGATGTGAATCATCCCCGCTGGAGCCAGGCCACGGAGCGCCGCATTGGGGAGTTCGCCCGCCGCAAGACGCTCCCGTTTAATGGCTACGGGGATTGGGTCGCGCACATGTACACGGGCATGGACCCCAGGACGCTCTTTTGAGGAAGGCCGAAGCCGCTGTCTGTCGCATCGGTTGTAGGGGCAACGCATGCCTCGCCCCTACGGATGGCACGCGAATCTTCCTCATCCCACCGATTGCGGCCGACAATTGAGCGCGCTCGATCGCGCAATGCCGGCCTGGCCCGTTCTCTCCCGCCTCTGGCGCCGCCGCAAGCGGCGTGAACCGGTCCCCTGGCTTGGCCCGGGGATATTTCTGGGTGGGCTCGTCCCGCTGGGCTACGTCACGGTTCGCGCCATCCAGGGGCAGCTCAACGCGAACCCAATTGCGCAGATTGAGAACGAGCTCGGCCTCAGCGCGCTCGTCTTCCTCCTGGCGAGCCTCGCCTGCACGCCGGCGCGGCGCTTTCTGGGCTGGACCTGGCCCATGCGGATCCGGCGGCAGCTGGGGCTGTTTGCTTTCTTCTATGCAACGCTCCACTTCCTGACGTACCTCGTGCTGGACCAGTTCTTCGACTGGGACGCGATCCTGGCGGACATCGCCGAGCGACCATTCATCACCGTCGGGTTCGCCGCGCTCGTGATCCTGACGCCGATCGCGGTGACCTCGACCAACGGGTGGGTCCGCAGGCTTGGCTACCAGCGTTGGCTGCGCTTGCACCAGCTCGTCTACGTCGCCGGTGGCCTGGCCGTCCTCCACTTCATCTGGCGCGTCAAGATCGACGTCAGCCAGCCGCTTACGTACGCATTCATCCTGGGCGTGCTGCTCGGCGTCCGGCTCCTCTGGTGGTGGAGCAGGAAGGCGGAAGCTCACCGGTAGCGGGGGTCGGCCCACCTGGGCGCTCCACAGAACGACTGTGGGATACCCCACAAGCTGGCGTCCGCCGAGTAACGTCAGCACGTCTCATGCGGTTATGGACGCGGAATGGCCAGCCGGTTCTCGCGCCAACCCACCCGCTCGACACCGCGGGCGCCCCACATTCCGTGGGTCTCGGGTGCCTGGACTGCGCTGATCTGCACGGTTGGGATCGTTGCGTTCGTCGTCAGCGTGGGCAAGGCCAACTTCCAGTTGCTCCCACGTCCCGAACGCGAGCCGTTACCGGTCCGGGTCAGCTCGCCTCCCACGGCGGACTACGCCCGGATCACAGATCATCCACGTACCGTTATCTCGGTGACTTTCGACGAGAACGGTAGGGCCGAGACGCGGTGGGAGGAAATGGAGGCGCCACCGGTCGCGCCGCTCCGCGAGGAGCTCCTGCCGACAATCCTGCAGGACCGCGCACCACCGCGTTAATCGTCAGCCGACCGTGACCGACGCGTCGGCCGTGGCCGGAGACCCGTTGAAGAGCAGCCAGAACGGTTGGGACCACGCCGTGCGGCCGTCCGACTGTACCGCCTCCACCCGAACCCAACGCTCGGTTCCTCTGGGACGGTAGCTGGCGCCTGCTCCGGGTCCCTCGCCCACTGTCCGTAGGTCCTGGTCAATGAATCGGATGGTGGCCGCCTCCGGACTCGCGGCGGTGATGGCTCCGTCCAGAACGCCCAGCACGCTGAAGGTCGGCCCGCTGCTCGCGTAGAAGGAGCCGCTCTCTAGCGCCTCTCGAATGGCCCGGTGGCCCAGATTCGGGGCCTTGAGCTGAATCCATCCCCGGTCGATCGCACCCACGTCGTGTGCGTCGTCCACCGCCACCGCCCACACTCGGTTCGCCCACCCTTTGGCGTTTAGCACCTCGTGCCAGAGACCGAGGTTGCGCTCGGCTCGAAGATCGGTGGTTGTCATTCCGTTGTAGACCTCGAACCCAAAGTAGCCTTTGAGAGTCCGGAAATCTGCGCCGCTCCAACCGACCCGCCAACCCGGATGGTTCAACATGGCCATTCCGCCCTGTGCCGTGATGTGGTCCAGGCGCGGCTGCGGCGCTAGCAAGGGATCGGCGGCCTCTGAAATCCATAGCCCGGTGACGTGCCCAGACTCACTTGTGCTCTCGTAAGCCGGAATCATCAAGAAGCGATCGTCCTGGGCTTCCACGGCATACGTGACCACATCGTGGTCAGTGATTGCCAGGAAAGAGTAGCCGCGGCGCTTGTACTCAGCGGCCAGCTGCGCCGGCGGCAGCGAAGTCCAACCGTCGAAGGAACGAGTCGAATGGAGGTGGAGCTGCCCCTTGTAGTAGCTTCCTGGCCCGCCATGCGGACTATCGATGGCGAACCCGGTGCTCCAGACGTCACGGACCTCTACCGACACGCTCAACTCGGAAATGCTTTCTTCATTGCGGGCCTGAACCCGGGCTCGGATGCGATGTCGCCCCGGCGTCGGGTCCGCCCACAAGTACCGCCATCGACCGGGCTCCGAGCTGGAACGCTCCGCTGGCACCCATTGCTCTTCGAAGTCGAATGCCACCTCCACCGGATCGATAGTTCCGTCGTCGTCGCGGGGCGCGGTACCTTCGATGAGGAAGAGGTCGCCATTCCCAAGGACCGACCCCTCGCGGGGCGCCACGATCTCGAAGCTGGCCCCGTCCTGCTCTGCCGCGGTCACTCCGTCCGGAGCGCAGCCGGGAGTGGCCATGACGAGCGCGACAAGAAGGCAGACGACAGCTCGCGGGACTGCCGGAGTGAATCCCATTGCCGAGGCCTCCAGGGCCGAGGGCTAGAAGTGCCGAGCGAAGTGTAGCAAAAATCATAAGAATTAGATAAGAGATTCGGACTCGCTGTCAATCAGTGGTTGCGCCGGGCCGACTTTACGTATACTGGCGCCTTAGCAAAGTAACGGCCGCTTGCCTGCGAGCAGGGTCACCGGGCAGGATTTCACTGGTTCCTCCTCCTCTCCCCCCTTCTTTGCGTGTGCTGACCGTCTTGCCAACTTTTCTGACCTAAAGGAGTCAGCGCATGTACACCGATCGCGAGCTTACTTGCCGGGACTGTGGCCAGACCTTCGTGTTCACCGCGGGCGAGCAGGAGTTCTTCGCCACTCGCGGCTTTCAGAATGATCCCAGCCGCTGCCCGTCTTGCCGAGCGGCGCGAAACAGCGGCGGCGGCGCTTACAGCGGCGGCGGCCACAGCGGCGGCTACGATCGCGGCGAGCGCCAGATGTTTCCGGCGGTCTGCTCGGACTGCGGCAAAGACACGCTGGTCCCTTTCCAGCCCCGATCCGACCGGCCCGTCTACTGCTCTGAGTGCTTCGAGCAGCATCGTCCAGCGCGCACGGAATCCCGCGGCGCTCGCTGGTAAACGTCCCGGCCGGGCGCCGGCACGAACCGACTCGCCCGCTACCGGGTAGCTAGCCAGATTACGAAAAGGTCCGGAGCCGCAATGGCTCCGGACCTTTTGTTGGCAGCCGCAACCATTCGGCGCTGCTCTTGCCGCGAGACTCTGAGTCCGGACAATAAGGCATGAACGGCCGGCACGGTGGAGATGATTCGCCGGCTCCTCCGGCCCCGCGCCGAGGGATGGGTTGGCTGCCACCCGGCAGCCAACTGACCTATGCAGGGGGAGCCTTCGGTTTCAACGTTTTCCATCAGACCATCTCGCTGTGGCTGGTTTATTTCTACGCGCCACCGCCCGAGTCGGGACGGGAAACGATAGTTCCGATCGCGATATTTGGCGCTTTGCTGGCCGCGGGGGAGGTAATCGAGGCCTTCGACGACCCCGTGATCGGCCACTGGAGCGATCGGACCCGCAGCCGCTGGGGCCGGCGCCTCCCGTTCATCCTGGGTGGGCTGCCCTTCCTGGTGGGGGCGTTCATTCTCCTATTCACGCCCCTGCCGCCGGGCTTTTGGGGACCCGCGGTCGCGGCGTTCGTGGTGATCCAGCTCTACCACCTGGCGGGGACTATCGTCCATCAGCCGTATGAGGCGGTCCTGGCTGAGATGGCGAGGTCATCCGAGGAGCGGGTGCGCGTCTCGTCGTGGAAGGTGGCTTTCGGCATCCTGGGAGCCGCCGTAGGCCTGGTGGGCAGTGGCCTGTTGATCGGTGCGCTGGGCTTTCCGGGCATGGCGATGGTGCTGGGTCTGCTGGGGGGAGCGTCCGTCGCGATCAGCGCCGCCGGCGTTCGTCGGCTGCCCCAGACGCCACCCCACAACCGACCGCTTTCGTTGCCGGAGAGCCTCCGTCTAACCGCTACGAACCATCAGTACCTCGTTTTTGTGGTCAGCGAGGTCCTTTTCTTCGCGGGGCTGGACATGCTTACCGCGCTGATCCCCTACCTGGTCACCGTCGTTCTGGGCCTCCCCGAAAGCCAGACGGTGTGGTTCACTGCCGTTTTCATCGTGGTGGCACTGGTGAGCCTGCCGGCAGTCAACTGGCTGGCCGCGAGGCGTGGGAAGGCCTTTACCTATCGACTCGCCATGACGGTCCTGGCGGTGGCACTGCCGGGTTTGTTCTTTGTCGGGGCCATCCCGGGCATCGACCGCATGCTCCAGTCGGTGGCCTACATCGGCGCTCTGGGGGTTCCCATGTCAGTTCTCTTTGCGCTCCCCAATCCCATGGTGGCCAACATCGTGGACTACGACGAGACGAGGACCGGCCTGCGTCGCGAGGGTGCCTACTACGGCGTCGAGGAATTCGTGATGAGCCTGGGCCTGGCGCTGGCAACGCTCGTTTTTTCCAGCGTGCTGGGGACGTTTGGCTTCTCGGCTGGGGAGCCTCTGGGCATCCGTTTGATCGGCCCGGTCGCGGGGCTCGCGGTCGCGGCGGGGCTGCTGGTCTTCGCCCGGTGGTATCGGCTCCCGGAGCAGATCCCCTCCGGGCGTCTGACCTTCGGAACGGAATCCCCATAGCGGCTTGTCGCTACGCGGCGCGCCAGGGGCGGAGGGGTCTGGCCGGCTAGAGTGAAAAGGTATGGAGACTTGAAACAGCGGAGGGGTACTAAGAGGGGAGGGCCAGAGCTGCCACTTCCCGATATCGATAGCAGTCCACGACATGGTCGTTCACGAGGCCGGTTGCCTGCATGAACGCGTAGCAGGTGGTGGGACCCACAAACTTAAAGGCGCGGCGCTTCAAGTCCTGGGCCATTGCGCGCGATTCGGGCGTCTCGGCCGCCATTTCGGCGAGCGTCCGCCACCGATTCTGGATAGGCGTACCGCCGACGAAACCCCAGAGATAGGCGTCCAGGGTCGGGAACTCGTCGTGGAGGGCGAGCGCGGCTCGGGCGTTCAGAATCGCCGCTTCGATCTTGGCTCGGTTCCGCACGATGGCCGGGTTGGCGAGCAGCGCCTCGATCTCTGTGGGGCCAAACCGGGCGATGGCCTCTATGTCGAAGCCGGCGAACGCGGCGCGGTAGCCTTCGCGCTTCCGGAGAATCGTGGACCAGGAGAGGCCGGCCTGCGCGCCTTCGAGGATGAGCATTTCGAAGAGGTGCGCGTCGTCGTGAGAGGGCACGCCCCACTCGACGTCGTGGTACTCCCGGTAGAGTGGGTCGGCGTTCGCGGCCCACTCGCAGCGCGGCAACTGCGTCACGTGGCGGCGATCTGGTTCTGCACAGCGGATATCGAGCTTAGAGTGCACCCCATTTGGCAGCCTCCGCAACATCGAGTGGCGCCACGATGCAGTCGGTGAACCGGAACGCGGTGGAGGCCGTCACTCTGACCGGTAGTCGACCTCCGTCACTTCGACGCGCTGGTCGGCCTGGAGCCCGCGGCTGGTGCCGCCGACGAACCAGCCTGAAACCGGAACAACGTCCGTGGCGTCGCGGCCAGCCGCTACGGTGATGTAGCTGAGCCCGGGCTCGCGGCGGTTGCCGGGGTCATAGGGAACGACCGAGACGGAGTTGGGCCCCGCTTCGCTGGGGAATAGCGCTTCCACCCAGGCGTGGGGTGAACCGTTGCCGAGCAGATGGCCGGAAACGTACCGCGACGGAATGCCCATCAGGCGGAGCACCGTGAGCAACACGTGGGTGAAGTCCGGGCAGGCGCCAGCGCCCAGCGCCATGGCCTCCGCGGCCGACGTCGTGCCGTCGGTCACGCCCGGACGACAGATCAGGGCGGCGGAAGCCCAATGGTAGGCGCGATAGGCCCGCCCCCGGGGCCAGGAGCTGCTCGCCTGGAGCCGAGCCGCCACGCGGGCAAGGAGCGAGTTGGGCTCGGTGAGAGACGTCGATTCGAGATAGCGCGTCAGGTCGGCGGTAGTCAGTACGGCGCGGTGCTGAGCAGTGGCCGCTCCCCGCTCGACGAGATAGTCGGCGCCAAAGCTGAGGGCTCGATCGGCCCGCGCCGCTTCCACGGTCAGTACGCGGTTCCCGAACCCGTCCTGCTCCCAGGTCTGTTTCGGGTGATCTGAGGCGCCATCCATCGCGACGGTGTGGGCCAGGAGCCGCTGGTCCGCGTGGGCGTCCGGCGGAACGACGAGGAGGCGATAGTGCAGGAGGCGAACGGGCTCTGAGTAAGCATACTGGAAGCGCTGGCTAACCCGATAGACGATGCGGTTGACCCGCGACCAATCGACGACATACGGCAGAGCGGGGGTGGTAACCGCCGCGGCTGCGGCCAAGGCGCCTCCCTGGAG